>JBELLF010000044.1:0-7263 GCA_042088875.1 Candidatus Marisimplicoccus framensis
GACCTCCTCCAACACAAGCAGTAACCATTCCATACTTTTGATTTCTTCTTTTCATCTCATTAAGTAATTGTATTGAAAGTTTTGCACCAGTACAACCTAGAGGATGGCCAAGAGCAATTGCTCCACCATTAACATTTACAGTATCAGGATTTAAACCACTCTCCTGGATTACAGCTAAAGCTTGACAAGCAAAAGCTTCATTTAATTCTGTCTGTTCTATATCAGATAATTTTAACCCTGCCTGACTTAAAGCTTTTGGAATTGCTTCAACAGGTCCTATTCCCATGTATAAGGGATCTACTCCCCCTGAAGTACAAGTTACCATCCTTGCAATTGGTTTAACACCTAACTGTTTAACCATCTCCTCAGACATAATTAAAACAAAAGCAGCACCGTCAGACATTTGAGATGAGCTACCAGCAGTAACTATACCTCCAAGTTTGAAAGCAGGTCTTAATTTAGCTAAAGCTTCAACTGTTGTTTCCCTTCTAACTCCCTCATCCATATCAACCGTATGAGATTTAGATACTTTATTTCCATCTTGGACAAATACTTCTTCAACAGTAACTGGAACAATCTCATCTTTAAACAATCCCTTTTCAATTGCATTTGCTGCCTTTTGGTGAGACTCATATGAAAATTGATCTGAAGCTTCTCTTGATATTTTATATTTTTCAGCAACAGCTTCAGCTGTGTGTCCCATTCCAACATGATAATTCATATTATCAAGATTTGCCTTATAACTTGGTGACAATTTGTATCCAGTCATTGGGATTAGACTCATACTTTCAATCCCTCCCGCAACAAAAATATGCCCAAATCCAGCTCTTACTTTACTAACAGCCATAGAAATAGCCTCTAGACCTGAAGCACAATACCTATTAATTGTTACACCTGGGACTTCTTTTCCAAGAGCTCTAGCAGATATTAGTCTTGCTACTTGAAGACCTTGTTCACCCTCAGGATTAGCACATCCTACTATAACATCATCAACTTTTGTTGTATCAAGTTCTGGGACTTGTGATGCAAGATGTTTTATAACATCAACAGCAAGATCATCGGTTCTATAATTTTTAAAGCCACCTCTTTTTGCTTTTCCAATTGCTGATCTATAACCAGCTACTATATATGCTTCCATAATTAATTTCTTAATGGTTTTTTTGTCATCAGCATATGCTGAATTCTATCTAATGTTTTTTGATTTCCTAGTAAACTCATGAAGTTTTCTCTTTCAAGATCAAGAAGGTATTCTTCACTTACATTTTGAGAATAAGTTAAATCACCACCACACATAACATATGCTATTTTTCTTGACACTTCTACATCATAATCAGACATGTAATTACCAAGTCTGAATTCATTTATAGCAGAGTGTAATGTTGATAATCCTGATCTTCCTAAAACTTCAATGTCTTGTCTTGATGAAGGAGGAATATAACCTGTTTTTAGACTTAATACTTTTTCTTTTGCCATACTAATATTTCTCATTCGATTCATACAAATAAAATCTCTCTCTGGGAGAAGATAGTGAAGATCATAAGCCTCATGAGCTGACATGGATACTGAACCCATTGCGATTGATTTAAAATGATCAATTAATGATGGCATTTTTACATCTCCTGAATTAAATGAATCAGATGCCCTCATTGCCATTTCTTTTGTTCCACCTCCACCAGGTATAAGACCAACTCCAGCCTCAACAAGACCAATATATGACTCTGAAGCATGAATACCAGCATCACAATGTATTGAAACTTCAAGTCCTCCACCCATAACAAATCCGTGAGTTGCAGAAACAACAGGCACATTACATGTCCTCATCCTCATCAGTATCTTTTGGAATCCTACTAGAAACTTTTCTATTTCATCAAAGTTCTTTTGCATAGCCATCATCCCCATATTCATAAGGTTAGCTCCAACAGAGAACTGTTTGTCATTATTACCTATTACTATTCCATTCCAGCCATCTCTTTCGGCAATATCAATTGCCTGATTAATTCCTTTAGCTATTCCTTCCCCTATAGAATTTCCTTTTGTCTGAAACTCAATACACATAACACCGTCTCCTATGTCATGCACGGTACACTCTGGATTTCTTAAAATCTGTTTATTTTCTCTAAATGCATCAAGTATGTAATGATTCTCAGAGCTTGGAACATTTATATATTTCTTAGAGTTGACATCATAAAATTTCTTTTTACCATCTTCAAATTTGTAAAATGATTCTGCTCCACAGACAGACATATCTAAGACCCAATTTGGAACTTCTTCACCACAGCTTCTTATCATTTCAATTCCAGTTTCAACTCCAAGGTTATCCCATATTTCAAACGGACCATAGCTCCATGCGTATCCAGTTCTTATAGCGTCATCTATTTGATAATAGTCATCTGCAATCTCTGGAATACTCATAGCAGAATATGACAGTATACATGAAAAATATTCTTTATAAAACTTATTAACGTTTGAATCACCCTCGACTAAAAACTTTAATCTTCTATCAAACAGCTCTATAGATTTTGCTTCTTTAATTTCGGGTAAATTAGGTTTAATTGATTTTCTATATTCATTTGTTTCAAGATCCAGAGCATTAATGACTGACCTACCATTTTCATCTTTTTCCTTAGTTTTTTCATAGTACCCTTTACCAGATTTATTTCCGAAAAACTTATTTTCAATTAAAAATTTGAAAGATTTATTTTCAGGCTGATCTTTTAGTTTGCTGTAAAATGTGTCATCATTTACATTGTTTACTAAAAAGTTAGTTACGTTGTCACTTGTATCTAGTCCTACCAAATCTTGTAATCTAAATGTTCCAGAATTAGGAAGACCTATAACACTACCCGTCATCAAATCAACTTCTTCAATTTTAAAATTGTATTTTTCTGTTAACTGAGATGATTTTATACCACACATTACACCAATTCTGTTTCCAATGAATCCAGGAGTATCTTTACAAAGTACAGTTTGCTTTCCAAGTATAACATCACCAAATTCCATCAAAAATGAAACTAACTTAGGATCGGTTTTAGTTTGAGGAATAACTTCAAATAGTCTTAAATACCTAGGAGGATTAAAAAAATGAGTTCCACAAAACAATGATTTAAAGCTATCTGATCTTCCCTCACACAAAAGAGATATTGGAATACTAGAAGTATTAGAAGTTACAAAAGCACCATCAGACTTATATTTTTCAACCTTTTCAAAAATTGTTTTTTTAATTTCTAAATTTTCAACAACAACTTCTATAATCCAATCTGCATTATTTATTTTTTCAAAATCATCATCGAAATTACCTGTGGTTATTCTTGATGCATATTCTTTTTTAAAAAGCGGATTAGGCTTGGACTTAATTGCATTATTTAATGCATCATCAGCAATTATATTTCTATTTTTTATTGATTTGTCTTTAGGCTGAATGTCGAGCATTAAAACATCTATCCCAACATTTGCAAGATGACAAGCAATTCCTGAACCCATTACACCAGAACCAAGAACAGCTGCTTTTTTAACTTTAAAATTCATTTTTTTATAATATTTGCTAATCTAAATAAATTATTTTAATTACTAACTTTACAACATTAAGATATAACTATGGACAAAGAAAACATACTTTCAAACTTTCAATCTAAAGCAAAAAATGCAGCTCCAATAGGAGGTATAATTAAGTTTGAGATTGATGGTAACTCTATCTGTATCGATGGGACCGGATCTGAAAATAAAATTTTATTAGAAGAGATGGAGGCCGATTGTACTATTACTATGGCAGCTTCTTTATTTGAAGATCTCAAAAATGGTAAGGTAAACCCAATGATGGCAGTTATGAGTGGAAAACTCAAAATTAAAGGTGATCAAGGACTTGCAATGAAGCTTCAGGCTTTTATGTAAAATAAATGTTAAGAAATTTTTATTTATTTATAAATTGAATAATAATTTTTTATAAATTGTGTTTGATTAACAAACCAATTATCGAAAAGATTAACCAAAAGATCAACAGATCCAAAGTAAATTATGCAGTCACCTTGACTAAATCCATAGGCTCTATGGACTCAACATATATCAATAAGATTTGGGAGTTGTGTGGTTTTAGATCAAAATATGAATTTGAAAGAAATTTCAAACGCATACATGGCATTTCATTCAGAGAATACGTTGATAATCTTTAGTATTAATTATCTCAAATTATAATCTTTAAGTAAATTTGTAAACTAGTGAAACGTAATATAGACATACTAGTTATCTCTGATTTACATCTTGGGACTTATGGCTCTGAAGCTGATGAAGTTTTGTCATATTTAAAAACAATTGATGCAAAGAAAATTGTAATCAATGGAGACTTTATAGATATTTTATTATTCAATAAAAAGTATTGGCCAAACTCTCATATGAAAGTTGTAAAATACTTTCTAGATCTAATATCTCAGGGTAAAGAAATCCATTATGTAGTTGGTAATCATGACGAACTATTGAGAAAGTTTTTAAATTTTAAAATTCAAAACTTTCAAATTGTTAATCAAGTAGTGTTAGATACTGATGAAGGAAAAGTCTGGATTTTTCATGGTGATGTTTTTGATTTTTCTATTCAGACACAATGGATAACTAAATTTGCAGGATTTGTTTATGACTATATGATAATGTTCAATAGTTGGCTTAATAAAAAAATAATGAAACCTCTAGGAGGTAGGAGATTAAATTTCTCAAAAGCTATTAAAGCTAACGTAAAAACTGCTATCCAGTATTTTAGCAATTTTGAGAGAGTAGCAGCTGAAACAGCTCATAAAAATGGATATAAATATGTGGTCTGTGGGCATATTCATACTCCAAAAATTAAATCCTTTGATGTTAATGGTAACGAAATTATTTACATGAATTCAGGTGATTGGCTAGAGAGTTTATCGTCTCTAGAATATGAAGATAATAAATGGTCTATTTATAATCACACACGCACCGAATCTGATTTCAATAATGATGAAGAGTCTAGAGTTGAAATGACAAATAAAGAGCTATACAATGACTTGATTGAAGAGTTTAAAATCCTTAAGGATAAATGAAAATTCTTTATGCAATTCAGACTACAGGCAATGGACATCTGGCAAGAGCCCAAAACATTATTCCAAAAATTAAAGAAGTAGCCGAACTTGAAATAATTACAAGTGGCCCTAAAAATAATTTTTTACTAGAAGAAAAACCCATAAAACATTTCAAAGGTGTTACTTTTTTTTATACCGATAATGGATCAGTTAATTGGCTGAAAACTGTTTTTCTAAATAATTATTTTAGATTATTAAAAGAGATTTTATCATGCCCCGTAAAAAAATATGATTTAATAATTAATGATTTTGAACCAGTTTCTGCATGGTCTGCAAAATTTAATAATGTGAAGTGTTTTGAATTAACCAATCAATATTCAATGAGTCTTAAAAATACTCCTAGACCAAAAAGTTATAATAGGCTTGTATTATGGGCAATTAATTATATAATACCTACTAAACTTGGATATGGATATCATTATAAAAAATATACAGACAGGATTTTTTTTCCAATAATTAGAAATAAAATTAGAAATCTGAAACTAACAACTAGTGATGAAATAATTGTCTACTTACCTACCTACTCTGCTTCATATTTGATTGAAATTATCAATCAATTATCTCATAAGAAAAAGTGGACTATTTTTTCTCTTGATGTTGACAAAAAAAAAATAATATCTGGTGTAAATGTTGAACCTCTTTCTGAGGATTTATTTTTAAGTAAATTTGCTTCTTGTTATGGGATTGTTTGTGCTAGTGGTTTCACTACAACCTCAGAAGCAATATTTTTAGGTAAACCTATGATTGTCGTTCCTGTAGAAGGTCAAATAGAACAGCAATTTAATGCTGCAGCACTAAAAAAAGAAGGAGTAACAGTAATTGATAGGTTCTCAAAAAAAAATATAGACATTATATCTGATTGGATTGAGTCCCCAAAAGTGTTAGAAATAAAATACAAAGATGAATCCAAAAAAATAATTGAAACAATTATAAACGACTACGCAAACTTAAACTAAACCTACTATGGAAAATGAACTAGATAATTTAAAGTTTCCTATTGGAAAATATAAAGCAATACTTGATTTTAACTTCTCAAGAACAGTTAAAGATATAAAAACATTAGAGTCATTTGCCAGTGACCTAAGAGAGTCCGTAAAAGGTCTTGACAAGACAGATTTTAAAAAGTCTTATAGAGATGGGGGAATGAATATTGCTCAAATTATACACCATTTTTGTGATACCCACATATATGCGTTCTTAAGAACAAAACATACTTTACTTGAGGAAAATCCAAGCGTAAAAATGTATGATGTTGATGAATTTTTAACAACTCCTGACTCAAATATATTAGATGTAAAAGATAGTCTAAATGTGATTGAAGGAATTCATGCTAAATGGGTAAGTCTTCTAAAAACATTATCAGAAGGTGATTTCAAAAAAACTTACTATCACTTATCAAGAGATAAAAATATAATTCTTCATGAGCATGTTGGGATGTATGCATGGCATACTAAACATCATATTGAGCACATTAAAATGGCTAAAATGAATATTAAACAAAAAGGAAAAAGAGCAAAATAAAATATGAGTTCCAAAACAGTAATTTTTACTAGATTATACAGAAAACTTCACAGAAATGTTGGGATTATTTTTATTGGTTTTTTTCTACTAATATCAATAAGTGGTTTTCTTCTTGGTTTAAAAGACGAGCTGGGGATAAAACCTGAAACTAAATCGACTAATTCTCTAGATCAAAGCAACTGGATTTCAATACAAAGTCTAGATTCAATAGCTAGAACCTTCGTAAGTAATGAACTTAAAATTGACTCTGAAATTGACAGAATAGACATAAGACCAGACAAAGGTATTGCTAAGATTTTGTTTAAAAACAATTTTCAAGAGCTTCAGTTAGATTTAGAAAGCGGAGAAATTTTATCCGTAGAAAAAAGAGCAGATAATTTTATTGAGAGATTACATGATGGCTCTATAATTGATTTCTATTTTACAGAAAGCAATATTTCAACTATTACATATGTTAGTATTATATCATTAAGCCTAGTCTTTATGATATATAGTGGATATTTATTATGGGCTAATCCAAGAAAGATTAGACGAAATAAAAAAGCCTCCCAAAGGAATTAGCAGAATGTTTTATAATATTTTATAAAGTCCACTTTAAAAAATTCAAAAATTGTTAGTATTTATTTAATATTAAAGAAACATTTATAGTTGA
>JBELLF010000045.1:0-7098 GCA_042088875.1 Candidatus Marisimplicoccus framensis
GTGCACCTTTTTTATTTTAATTTCTTTTTGAGGAGCTCAATTTTATCTCTAAGATCTGCAGCAGATAAAAAGTCAAGTTTTTTTGCTACATCTTCCATCTGTTTTCTTAATTCTTTAATTCTCTTTTCTATCTCATTTCTTGTTTGGTAGGCCTTAAGTTCTTCTTCAAAGTCCTCATAAGAACTATTTACAATTTGAATATCTTTTTCAAATGTATTTGTAAATGATTTATCCATTTGTTTTGGAATAATATCATTTTCAATATTAAATTCTTCTTGTTTTTTCCTTCTATATGATGTCTCAGTTATTGTCTTGTCCATACTATCTGTAATAGAATCAGCATACATAATTGCTTTTCCATTAATATTTCTTGCAGCTCTTCCAACAGTTTGAATTAACGATCTATGACTTCTTAAGAATCCTTCTTTATCTGCATCTAAAATGGCCACTAAGGATACTTCGGGTAAATCAAGACCTTCTCTTAAAAGATTTACCCCAACTAAAACATCAAAATATCCTTTTCTAAGATTTTGCATTATTTCAACTCTTTCTAATGTATCAATATCACTATGAATGTAGTTTGCTCTAATCTTTGCTTTATGAAGAAATTTTGTAAGCTCTTCAGCCATTCTTTTAGTTAGGGTTGTAACTAGAACTCTCTCATCACTCTCAACTCTTAGTAATATCTCTTCTATTAAATCATCTATTTGATTTTCAGATTTTCTAATCTCAATAATAGGATCTAAAACACCAGTTGGCCTAATTATCTGTTCAACAAATAGACCTTCAGACATTTTTAACTCGTATTCTGCAGGTGTAGCACTAACATATAGAACATTATTTTGTAAATGTATAAACTCCTCAAATTTTAATGGTCTGTTGTCTAATGCTGCAGGTAATCTAAACCCATATTCAACTAAATTCTCTTTTCTACTTCTATCACCACCATACATTGCATGTACTTGTGGAATTGTAACATGACTTTCATCAATAACCATTAAATAATCTTCTGGGAAATAATCAAGAAGACAGAATGGCCTTGTTCCAGGATCTCTTCCGTCTAAATATCTCGAATAGTTTTCTATGCCAGAACAATATCCAAGTTCTTTAATCATCTCTAAGTCAAATTCTGTTCTCTCTCTAATTCGTTTTGATTCTATAGATTTTTCTATCTCATCAAAATATTTGACTTGTTCTTCTAAATCAAATTCAATATTATTGATTGCAGACTTAATGCTTGACTCTGAAGTAACAAATATCATAGCAGGAAAGATCCTTAGGGATTCAAAATTTTCAATTTTATTACCTGAGATAGGATCAAAAGACTCAATACTTTCAATTACATCTCCAAAAAAGTTTATTCTGTAGAATAAATCAGAATAACTAGGAAAAATATCAATTACATCTCCCTTGACAGAAAAACTACCTCTATTAAGTTCATTAATAGACCTTGAATATTGACTCTTTACAAATTGAGAAAGAAGTTTTGAAATTTGAATTTCATCATCAATAGAAATTTGAATTACGTGTTTTTTAAACTCATTTGGGTTACCAATTCCATAAATACAAGAAACTGATGCAACAACTATAATATCGTTTCTTCCAGATAATAATGACGAAGTTGCACTAAGTCTATATTTCTCTATTTGTTCATTTATTGATAAATCTTTCTCTATATATAATCCAGACGATGGAATGTAAGCTTCTGGTTGATAGTAATCGTAATATGAAACAAAATATTCTACAGCATTATTCGGAAAAAAATTTTGAAACTCTGAATATAATTGAGCAGCTAAAGTTTTATTATGTGCTAAAACTAATGTTGGTCTTTTTATCTGCTGAATTACATTAGCTACAGTGAATGTTTTTCCGGATCCAGTTACACCTTGTAGTGTAACGTGATTATGATTATTATTAAATGAATTAACAATACTTTTAATTGCCTCTGGTTGATCACCAGTTGGTTTGAACTCAGATGTAAGTTGAAAACTCATAAATCTAAACTTTCATCTTGATCAAAATTATAGGCTTCGTTGGTATTGTTGTATATATCTGATGGTGCCTCTTTAGGAACATCTCCAACAGAATTTATGCATTCAAACTTTGAGCCTGAATTACTTAATTCATCTATTTCATATAATTCAACAAAAAATGTCCAATAATTTAAAAAATCATAAACAAAGATCATTTTATCTCCATTTAGAACAAAATAGTTGGAAATAGGGGCTTTATCCATTATTTCATCATTATCATCAATTTTAAAAATTTTGATTTCTTCTAGTTGCTCCCAATTTTCATTACTAATATGGAATGTAGAAATTTCTGTAGAGTCAAATCCAAATTGATCAGAAATTATTTTACTAAATTCAAGTAAACTAGTTGAGGAATCAACTATTATATCTCGAAGAACATCATCTTTTACATTTAAAATTATTCTAAATTTTAACCTCATTAGTTCTATAATTATATAACATTAAAAAATAAAATTGTAAACCAACTATTATAGTAGATAATAATAAGTGGATAGGTTGAGTGCTAAATGGAAAATTGAAATAAAACATCACAATACCAGAAATAATTTGAATAAAAATTAATGCATTAACAGAGTATATAATTATTGATTTCAATCTAATTTTATTTAATAAATAAAAAATGTAAGAATTTAAGATAATTATAATCCATGAAAAGCTTCTATGTGTATAAAAAATACTAGGAATTTCTTCAAACCACTTTTCCTTTTGAGAGTAGTTATAAAGTTCCATCTTAATATCAACAAACTTTCTTACTTCAGTTCCTATTATAACTTGTCCTAACAAAATGATTATTGATACAATAATTAAAACAGATATAGTTCTTGGTAAATCTATAAGTGTTGATTTATTACTTACAATTGATAGAATTGAAAATAAAATAAATAAAAGTATTATAGCCATAATCATATGAATTGAAATTGTGTTAGCAGACAGGTTGCTGTCTACAACTATTTTACCAAGCCATGCTTGAAATAAAATAGCAACAAGAGATAAAAATGCAAGAAATGTTATTAAGAATTTCTTATTAATATATTTTAAAGAGCTTATAAATAAAATTAAGACTGAAATTCCAGCAATTGCACCAATAATTCTATTGATGTATTCAATCCAGGTATGATAAACGTTAAATTTAGCATAATCATGTTTAGTGTATTTTTTCCAATTATCTATCTTTAGAATATCAGTTGACCTAAAATCATCTACTGCAAAAAATAATTCATCTTCAATAATAATTATTTGATTTTTATTAAAATCAGAGTTAGGTTTCCAGTCTAATTGAGATCTTTCAGTTGGTGGTATTAAATATCCAAAGCATTTCGGCCAATCAGGACATCCCATTCCACTTCCAGTCATCCTTACAATTGCACCAGCTAGAATAACTAGATAAACAATTAATATCGAGGCAAGTGCTAGATTATATATTTTATTCATCCTTCAAGCCTAAAGATTTTCCTGTTTTAACCATAAGATCGTGAGCTTCTTTATAATCATTCCTAATATCTCCATCTAGAATGGCATTTTTAATTTTTTCTTTAATTAAGCCAATCTCTTTACAAGGTTTAATATTAAAATAAGCCATAATTATCTCACCTGTAATAGGTGGTTGAAAATTTCTGATACTATCTCTCTCTTCAACATCTTTAATTTTCTGACGAACTATTTTAAAATTATTCTGATAGATTAATGACTTCTTCATATTCTTTGTTGTTATATCAGCCTCACAAAGAGTTAGTAAATCATCAATGTCATCGCCAGCATCATATATAAGCCTTCTTACAGCAGAATCTGTTACAATATCTTCGGATATAATAATTGGTCTAGAGCTCATCATAACTATTTTTTGAACATATTTTAATTTCTCATTTAATGGTAGACTTAGTCGTGTAAATATTTTCTTGACCATTTTGGAACCAATAAATTCATGGCCATGAAATGTCCATCCAATTTTTTTACTAAATTTTTTTGTAGGAGCCTTACCAACATCATGTAAAAGTGCTGCCCATCTGAGCCATACATTTTCTGTATTTCTTGATATATTATCAACGACTTCTAATGTATGATAAAAGTTATCTTTATGAGTTTGACCTTCAACCTCTTCAACACCTTTAAGGTCTATAAGCTCTGGCAAAATATGATTGAGAAGATTTAATTTCTCAAGATTTCTGAATCCATTTGATGGCGTCTGGGACATTAAAATTTTATTAATCTCATCTGATATCCTTTCAGAAGACAAAATTTCTAATCTATTTGAATTTTTTTTAATTGAATTTTGAGTATTCATATCAATTTCAAAATTTAATTCACATGAGAATCTAATTGCTCTTAACATTCTAAGTGGATCATCCGAAAATGTCTTATTAGGATCTGTGGGGGTCTTTATAATACCTTTTTCTATATCATCAATACCTCCAAATGTATCTATTAATTCTCCAAAATAATTTTTATTTAATCTTATTGCAAGTGTATTGATTGTAAAGTCTCTTCTAAGCATATCATCCAAAAATGTTCCTTCTTCAATACTTGGCTTCCTGCTATCATTTGAATAAGATTCTTTCCTTGCACCAACAAACTCAATATTATAATTATTGAACTTTATCATTGCAGTTCCAAACCTTTTAAAAATATTAATTTTTGAAGGTGTTGTATTTGGTCTAATTCTCTTATAAAAATTTTTCGCTAAATCTATACCTGAGCCAACACACATAACATCAATATCTTTTTTAACAGGTCTTCTAAGGCATAGATCCCTAACATAGCCACCTACAACATATGAGTCAACTCCCAAATCATCAGATGCCTCTGATATTTTTATAAAAATATCTTCTTTCAAATTTTTTTTGATAATTTCTTTATTAACTCTCATCTTAATTTAGTTATTAAGCCTTTTTCATCAATCTTTAATATTGTTGAAGCTGAATATGATCTTTTATTCTTTCCATAGTTAACTACATAATCTACTTTACTCTTTATTTCTGAACTTATTAAATTAAATTTTAAAGGAATGTCAAATCCTGATATATTAGCAGAAGTAGAGACTATTGGCCTGCCAAATTTAATTAAAAGCTCTGAGCAAAAATTATCATTAGGAACTCTAAAACCTATAGAATAACTATTACTTGACACATACTTTGAAATTTTATTTGGATTATTAAAAATAAAAGTGGTAGGAGATTTTTCAGATATTGATTTCAATTTTTTTAGATTTGAAACTTCTACATATTCGCCAACCATCTCAAAGCTAGAGGCAAGACATATTAATGGTTTTGAATGATCTCTTCTTTTGATTTCAAATACTTTTTTTACTGCAGTATCACAACAAGCATCACATCCAATACCCCATATTGTATCTGTTGGATATAAAATAATTCCACCAGATTTCAATACATCTACTGCATTTGTAATTTCATTATTCAATTTTTGATAATTTTACACGTAAAAATATATAATTTAATTCTAAAGACACTTAATAAAAAAAATCAAAAAGTTAGAATCTTGTTAAATAAACAACTAAGTAAATATCTTGGAATTGACTTTGGAATAAAGAAGTCAGGTGTTTCCATATCTGATTCAAATAAACTTATATCTTTTCCATTAGAAACAATAGAAACAAAAAATCTACTAGATTATATTAAACAAATATCTATTGATGAAAATATTGAAATAGTTGTAATTGGTAAACCATTAAGGCTAAATAATGAGATTCATGATCTTGAAGAAGAGATTGTAAAATTTATTAAATCTTTAAAAAATTATCTTCCAAATATTCAAGTTGAGAGGATTGATGAAAGGTTTACATCAAAGATTTCTAAACAAATAATTATTAATTCTGGAGTAGGAAAAAAAAATAGAAGAGATAAATTAATAATAGATAAAATAAGTGCATCTTTGATTTTAGAATCATATTTAATTCTAAAAAATAAATGATAAGACCTATTATTGCATATGGTGATCCAATTTTAAATTTAAAAGTTGAAAAAATAAAATATAGTGAGTCAAACAGTATTGATTCTCTTGTTAACGATCTGTGGGATACTATGTATAATGCAAATGGGGTAGGGATTGCCGCTCCTCAAATTGGAGTATCAAAATCAATCTTTGTTGCAGATTTTTCTTTTTTTGAGGACGAGGATAGTTTTAATAAAGATGAACTTATAAATATTAAACAGGTATTTATTAACCCAAAAATTATAAAAGAATCTGGTGATGATTTTACTTATTCTGAGGGCTGCCTAAGTATACCCAATATATCAGAAGAGGTAATTAGAAAAGAAAAGATCAAGATTAATTTTTTAAATGAGCAATTTCAACCTAAACAGATGAACTGTTCTGGAATAATTGCAAGGGTCATTCAACATGAATATGATCATTTACAAGGAATACTTTTTACTGATAGAATTTCAAATGACGCAAGGATTTCAATAGATAGTGAATTAAAAAACATATCTACTGGCAAAGTTGAGTCAAAGTATGAAATGAGTTTTTATAAAAACTAGCTATTTTTCTCAATTTTGTTTCGTCTTTTTCTCCAAAACTCAATTTTATTGTTTATAGTATTAATTTTGGTTGAAACATTTTTAAAAAGAGGATTATCACTACTTGAATCAGAGAAGAATTCCAGATTATTTTGAAACTGATTTGATTCATCTTCAAGTTCAGAAATCTTTCTTTTAATGAACTGAAGTTTTTTGTTCATTTCATCGGAATTATTTTTTAATAATTCTATTTCTAACTCAAAACTAAGATTATCCTTTTCATCATTTTTTAGATCAAGTGACTTTAAGATTGAGTTAATTTTCTTATTAAGGTTATTATTTAAAATGTTATTCGAATTAAGATTAATAGAATCAAAACTATTCCATTCAGAAATAATTGACTTAAAGAACTCATCTACATCATCTACTGAATACTTTTTTTTAGAAAACTTAAGTTTATCAATAAATTTTGTTTTGTTATCATAAGTTTTCTGTTCTTCCTGGCTTAAGTTTATTGCACCAGACTTAAGAATATCATAAAATCTATTGATTAAAGGACGAAATTCATCCCATAGTGAATTTGAAATTTTTCT
>JBELLF010000046.1:0-7049 GCA_042088875.1 Candidatus Marisimplicoccus framensis
TCGTGAATAAAACTGTTATGTAATAGCTTGTCTCACGACAGGCTTTTTTTTTGCTATGAAAACAATAAAAATAAATACATATTCAAAAAAAATTATAGCTGACACTATAACTCCTGTTGAAGTTTACCTCAAGATTAGAGATAAATTTCCAAACAGCATACTCCTGGAAAGTAGTGATTATATGCAAGCTGGTAATAATTATTCATTTATATGTTTTAATCAAACTGGAATGTTTGAGGTTAAAAATCATGTTTTAAATCAAAAACTACCTGGATGTAAAGTTGATTCTATGAAAATGGATAATGATAAAAGTATTACATATTACTTAAACAACTACTTAAATAGTTTTGATGCTGAGAAGACTAATTCAAAGTTTATTACTAATGGATTGTTTGGTTACATGTCACATGAATCAGTAAAATATCAAGAGGATATCAATTTTAGCTCTAAAAAAAGTGATTTAGAGATTCCCGATATTTATTATGGATTTTACAAAAATATAATTGCAATTAGTCTATTTAATCATGAAGCACATATTTTTTGTAATTCTCATGATGACTCAAATAATTTAAAAGAAGTTGGTGATATAATTAATTCCAAGAGTTATTCAACATTTAATTACAAAAACATAGGTAAAAAAACATCTAATATTAGTGATGAAGAATTTTTAGAATATGTAGCAAAAGCAAAAGAACATTGCAAAAGAGGTGATGTCTTTCAGCTTGTTTTATCAAGGAGGTTTAATCAAAAATTTGAAGGTGATGAGTTCAACGTATACAGATCTTTAAGATCTATTAACCCCTCACCCTATTTATTTTTCTTTGATTATGGAAATTTTAAGATTTTTGGTAGCTCCCCTGAAGCTCAGATAATAATTAATAGTGGAAAAGCAGAGATTCATCCAATTGCTGGAACATTTAAAAGAACTGGTGATGACGAAAGAGATGAAGAAAAAGCAAAGGAATTGTCTATGGACCCAAAAGAAAACTCTGAGCATATTATGTTAGTAGATCTCGCAAGAAATGATTTAAGTAGAAATGGAAGCAATGTAAAAGTTGAAAAAAACAGAGAGATTCAATTTTTCTCTCATGTAATTCATTTAGTTTCTAAGGTTACTGCCAATTTAAAGGATACATCCAAAATTTTTCAAGTTGTAATGGATACATTTCCAGCGGGAACACTTTCAGGAGCTCCAAAGCATAGAGCCCTCACGTTAATTGAAAAGTATGAAAAAGTAAATAGAAATTTTTATGGTGGAGCCATTGGATATATGGACTTCAATGGGAATTTTAACCATGCAATTATCATTAGATCTTTTTTTAGTAAAAATAATGAACTAAGTTATCAAGCAGGAGCCGGTATAGTCATCAAATCCAAACCTCAAGATGAACTTCAAGAAGTGTATAATAAATTAGGAGCATTAGATTATGCTCTAAAAAATGCTGAAGACATAAAATGAAAAAAATATTTTTAATAGATAATTATGACTCATTTACTTATAATCTATCTCACTATTTAGAGGAGCTGGGCTGTAGAGTAGTTACAAAGAGAAATGATATGTTCGATATAAATGAAATAAAAGAGTATGATGGAATATTGATTTCTCCAGGTCCAGGTATTCCTGATGAAGCTGGAATGACCAAGGAAGTAATTAAAAAGTATTTTAAAGAGAAAAATATATTAGGAGTTTGCTTGGGTCAGCAGGCTATAGCTGAAGTTTTTGGTGGAAAGATTGAAAATATGGAAGAAGTTTATCATGGTGTTGCTACTAAAATTAATTGCAAAAAAAATGATGAAATTTTTGATAATATTCCAGAATCTATTGAAGTAGGAAGGTACCATTCTTGGATTGTTAAAAAACCTTTACCAGAAAAACTTGTAATAACGTCTGAGGATGAAAACAATCAAGTTATGTCATTGAAGCATACTGACTATCCTGTTCGTGGTGTACAGTTTCATCCAGAGTCAATTTTGACTCCACATGGAAAAACAATAATAAAAAATTGGATAAAAACACTATGAAAGAAATTCTAAATAGATTGATTAAATATAAAACCCTAAATGAGGTTGAATCAAAAGATATCCTAATTAAGATTTCCAATGGTGAGCTTAATAATAGCCAAATAACATCTTTTCTAACAGTTTATATGATGAGAAATATAACTCTTCAAGAACTTAAGGGTTTTAAAGATGCCTTAATTGAACTTTGTATAAAAGTTGATTTAAAAGAATTTGATACAATTGATTTATGCGGAACTGGAGGAGATGGAAAGGATACTTTTAATATTTCAACCTTGGCTTCTTTTGTAACTGCTGGGTCAGGATGTAAAGTTGCAAAACATGGAAATTATGGTGTTTCCTCAGGATGTGGTTCAAGTAATGTATTGGAATCGTTAGGTGTAAAGTTTACTAATGATTATGATATTTTAAAAAAAGCAATCGATAAATCTGGAATATGTTTTCTTCATGCACCCTTGTTTCATCCAGCAATGAAAAATGTTGCACCAATCAGAAAAGAGCTTGGTATGAAGACTTTTTTCAATATGCTAGGTCCACTTGTTAACCCTTCAATGCCTAAGAAACAAATTGTTGGTGTTTTTAATCTTGAACTAGCAAGAATATATAATTACCTACTTCAAAAAACTAATAAAAAATATAGCATAATATACTCATTGGATGGATATGATGAAATATCATTAACAAACGATACAAAAATATATTCTAATAACTCTGAAAAAAATTATTCATCAAAGGAATTTGGACTAGAGAATATAAAACCAGATGAAATCAAAGGTGGAGTTGACATCCCCTCATCCTCTAAAATATTCATGAATGTTCTAAATGGTACTGGGACGGAAAGCCAAAATAATGTTGTATGCGCTAATGCAGGTGTTGCTATTTCAACTTCAAAAGGTATTAGTATTTCAGAAGGGTTTGAAGCTGCAAAAGAATCATTAAAATCTAGTAAAGCATTGAGTTCCTTCAATAAATTAAAAGAAATAATGAAATGAAAATTTTAGATAAAATTGTCGAAGATAAAAAAATAGAGCTAAAGGATTTATCCTCCAAAATTCCAGTAACATTACTCGAAAAAAGAAGTTTATTCTCAAGACAATGTATTTCATTAAAAAATTCAATATTAAATAGTCCCAGTGGGATAATATGCGAGTTTAAAAGAAAATCTCCATCCAATAATAATATTAACTATGAAACGAATATCATCGATGTTGTTGAAGGATACCAAAATGCCGGAGCTGTTGGAGTATCGATTTTAACAAACAAAAAATATTTTGATGGTGACATTAATGACATAATTGAAACAAGAGATATTTCTGATATACCAATTCTTAGAAAAGAATTTATTGTGAGTGAATATCAAGTAATTGAAGCTAAATCTATTGGATCTGATGCAATATTACTTATTGCATCAATTCTTGAATCAGAAGAAATATCAAAATTAAGTTCATTAGCAAAAAGTTTAGGTCTTGAGGTATTAGTTGAGATTCATTCTTTTGATGAATTAAAAAAAATATCCAGTAATGATATTGACGTAATTGGAGTTAATAACAGAAATCTTGACACTTTAGAAGTTGACATAAGTAATAGTGAAAAGCTCTTTGATAAAATTCCTGATCAATTTGTAAAGATATCTGAAAGTGGCATTAGCAAAGTTGAATCAATATTAAGACTGAGAGAAATAGGCTATCAGGGATTTTTAATAGGTGAAAATTTTATGAAAACTAGCGATCCTATGATTTCAGCTTATAATTTTATAAAAAAGGTTGAAAATGAAATTTAAAGTTTGCGGATTATTTAACGAGGAAAATATTAATAAAGTTGCGAAGTTAAATCCAGATTATGTTGGTCATATCTTTTGGGAGAAATCTGTCAGATATTTAAATATTATAAGTCCTAATCTAAAAAAAGAAATTAAAAAAACTGGTGTTTTTTTTAACTCTAAAATAGATAATGTGTTTAATAGAATCAATGAACATAATTTAGCATGTGTACAATTGCACGGTGAAGAGTCTCCTCAGTATTGTAGAAATATTATGGATAGTGGAACTAAAGTGATTAAATCTTTCAGGATAGATGATGATTTTGATTTTTCTATTTTAAAAAATTATGAAAACAATTGTGATTTATTTTTATTTGATTCAAAATCAGAACTTCCTGGTGGAACTGGGAAATCGTTCAATTGGGAAAATTTAAAAAAATATAAATTAAAAAAAGAATTTTTTATAAGTGGTGGAATAGGACTTCATTCAATTGAATCACTAATTGAACTTTTTAAAATGGATCTTCCTATATATGGTGTCGATGTTAATAGTAAATTTGAGGATGAAAAATATTTAAAGAAAATTGATGAATTAAAAACTTTTATAGAAACAATAAAAAATGAAATATACAGTAGATAAAAAAGGGTTTTATGGAAACTTCGGAGGTGCTTTTGTACCTGAAATGCTATTTCCAAATCTAGACGAACTAGAAAAAAATTATAATAAGATTATTAATGATTCTAATTTCCAAAAAGATTATAATAATCTTTTAAAGGATTATGTAGGAAGGCCTACACCACTTTATTTTGCTGAAAGAATGTCAGAGAAATATAAATGTAAAATTTACTTTAAAAGAGAAGATCTGTGTCATACCGGAGCACACAAAATAAATAACACGGTAGGTCAAATTTTATTGGCTAAAATATTAGGAAAAAAAAGAATAATTGCTGAAACAGGTGCTGGTCAACACGGAGTAGCAACTGCAACAGTATGTGCATTAGCAGGAATCGAGTGTGTAATATATATGGGTGCAGTTGACATCAAAAGACAAGCTCCAAATGTAGCGAGAATGAAAATGTTAGGGGCATCAATAGTTGCTGCTGAATCAGGGAGTAAAACTCTAAAAGACGCTACTAATGAAGCGATTAGAGATTGGATTAATAATCCTGTGACTACACATTACATAATTGGATCAGTAGTAGGTCCTCATCCTTATCCTGATATGGTTGCAAAGTTTCAAGCTGTAGTTTCTGAGGAGATAAAGTCTCAGTTGCATGATAAAGAAGGGACTGAATACCCTAACTATTTAATAGCAAATATTGGAGGTGGTAGCAATGCTGCAGGCTTATATTATCATTATTTAGAAGATGAAAACGTAAAAATTATTTCAGTTGAGGCTGCTGGAGAAGGTATTGAATCTGGTAAAAGCGCTGCAACATCAGTTCTTGGAAAAACGGGTATTATTCACGGAAGTAAAACACTATTAATGCAGACTAAAGATGGGCAAATAGTTGAACCATATTCTATTTCAGCTGGTCTTGATTATCCAGGAGTAGGTCCACTTCATGCTCATTTACTTGAAAGCAAAAGAGCAGAATTTATGTCAATAACTGATAGTGATGCTATGCTTGCAGGACTTGAGGTCTCAAAACTTGAGGGAATTATACCTGCAATAGAAACTGCGCATGCTTTCGCTGCATTTAAATATCTAGATTTTAAAGCTGATGATATTATAGTTGTTAACTTCTCGGGTAGAGGGGATAAGGATTTGAATACATACATTGATTATTTTAATTTATAATGAATAGAATAGACAAGAAACTGGAAGAAGAGGGAAAGTTATTGTCCATATACTTCACAGCTGGTTACCCTAATTTAAATGATACGAAAGATATTATTATTAGGTTGCAGGAATCAGGTGTAGATATGATTGAAATCGGTCTACCATTTAGTGATCCTCTTGCTGATGGACCAACAATTCAAGATAGCTCTACTATTGCAATTAAAAACGGAATGAATACTAACATATTGTTTGATCAATTAAAAGGAATAAGAGATGAAGTCTCCATTCCATTAATTATTATGGGGTACTTTAATCCTATGCTTCAATATGGTGTTGAGGCCTTTTGTAAAAAATGTAATGAAATTGGAATTGATGGATTAATAATACCTGACTTACCAATTGATTATTATGAAGAAAATTATAAAGCATTGTTTGAAGAAAATAAGCTTTATAATATGTTTTTAATAGCTCCCCAGACATCAGATAAAAGAATTAGAAAGATTGACTCAATATCCAATGGGTTTATTTATATGGTAAGTTCATCAAGTATCACAGGATCAAAGGATTCTTTCAGCTCAGAACAAATTAATTATTTTGAAAGAATCGAGAAAATGAACCTAGATACACCGAGAATTATTGGTTTTGGTGTTGGAAATAAAGAAACATTCGATGCCGCAGTTGGCTATTCAAAAGGTGCAATAATTGGATCAGCATTTATAAAAAATCTTCATGAAAGTGGTGTAAGTTCTATAGATTCATTTATTAAATCAATAAGATAAAAATGAACAAAAACAAATCCATAGATTTTGTTCAGATAAAAAATATTTTTGAATCTATATCAAATGAATATGATTTCATGAATGATTTAATGACTTTGAGAAACCATTCGAAATGGAAAAAAGAAATAGCTGAAATTGCAATAGCTTCATCTCCTAAAAGAATCCTTGATATTGCTACTGGCACTGGGGATATTGCGATAAACCTAAGCAAAATTAAAGGCTCAAAGATAGAGGGGGTTGATATATCTGGCAATATGCTTAAAATAGCGCGTAAAAAAATTGACAAATTAAAAATTGATAATATAGTTCTTAAAACATGTGAAGCTGAGAATTTAGTTTTCGAAGATAATCACTTTGATATTGTATCAATCGGGTATGGAGTTAGGAACTTTAGCAATTTAGGAAAAGGTTTAAGTGAAAGTTTTAGAGTTTTAAAGAAAGATGGAAAGTTAATAATACTTGAAACTTCAATCCCAGAAAACCTGATAGTTAAGTTCATGTATACTATAATAACCAGTATATACATTCCAATCATTGCTTTTATTTTTTCAGGAAAAACAAAAGCATACCTTTATCTATTAGATTCAACAAAAAAATTTCCTCCAAAAAATAAATTCATAAAGATGCTTTACAGAACAGGTTTTGAAAAAGTTGAAACTAGAAAAAAACTTTATGGCGCCTCAACAATTTATATAGCTTCAAAATAAA
>JBELLF010000047.1:0-6944 GCA_042088875.1 Candidatus Marisimplicoccus framensis
CGCATTCGACCACTCTGCCATTTCTCCAATTGAGTTGCAAATATACATGATTTTGGTAACAAAAAAATATTTAAAAATTTTGTAAATAAAAAAGAATTATCTTGTTGTTAACATCATGTTATTAGATATAAATTCAATTTTAATTCTAGTTGGTATTGGGCTTTTTGCCGGTGTTGTTAATACACTTGCTGGTGGTGGTTCATTAGTTACTTTACCTGTTTTAATCCTCTTCTTGGGTCTAGATGAAGCGACTGCTAATGGTACAAATAGATTGATGGTAATAACCGCTGCTTTTGTTGCAAGTTATGGATATAGAAGTAAGGGTATTAAAACTCATCCATGGGGTCTATATTTTGGAATAGTAGCTACCTTTGGTGCTATAATAGGTGCAAGAATAGCTATTGATATTGATGGTGATACATTTAAGAGATTTCTTGCAATTATCATGATTTCAGTTGGGCTTATAATTGTCTTTAGATCTAAATCAATTGCTTCTTTTGATCTTCCTGAAAGGCTTTCGGGCAAGTATCTTCTTCTAGCCCTCATTGGATTCTTTTTTATAGGAGTTTATGGAGGTTTTTTACAAGCAGGTGTTGGTATTGTAATAATGTTACTATTGACCCAATTAAATAGAATGAACTTATTAAGAACAAATTCAGTTAAAGCATTTTCAGTATTTATATATTCTATTGCTGCAGTTTTAATATTTGCTTTAGATGGAAAAATACTATGGATAGTAGGTTTTTGGATGGTTCTTGGTTCTGTTGTAGGAGCATGGTTATCTAGTAGATGGTCTGTAAAGAAAGGGGATAAAATAATTAGAATTACACTTCTAATTATGGTTTCATATATGTCAGTTAAGCTTTGGCTAGATACATTCAATACTTAGAGTAATTTTCTATACTTAATCCATAGCCAGATAAACCTATTCTTGGTTTTTGTCTAGAATTTGTAAGTAAATCAATTTTTGAAATTCCAATTTCATGAAGTATTTGAGCACCAATTCCAAAATCTCTAAAGTCAATTTTAGGTTTTTCCAAAGGCTCAATCAATGACTTTAACTTATCAATTATATTTTTTGGAGATTGACTTTGATTAATAAAAATAATTGCCCCTTTACCTTCATCATTTATCTTTTTAAAAATTTCATTATATTTGATTTCATTAGTACCTTTCAAAATTTTGGTTACATTATTATCATTCATGGATGAGTTGATCCTGGTTAAAATAGTCTCAAATGGTTTCCAGTTTCCAAGGGTAAGTGCAATATGAACTTGCTCATTATTTAATTGTTTAAAAGCCCTTAATCGATATTCACCAAAGTTGGTCTTTATGTTTTCATCAAAAATTTTATCAATTAAACTATCATTCTTCATCCTGTAAGCAACAAGATCTTCAATTGAAACAATTTTAAGATTAAATTTTTTTGCAGCCTTAAATAGTTCAGGAAGTCTTGACATTGATCCATCATCATTCATAATTTCAACTATAACACCTGCTGATTTAAAACCAGCTAGTCTAGCAAAATCAATTGCTGCTTCAGTATGACCAGTTCTTCTTAATACACCACCATCTTTTGCAATTAGAGGAAAAACATGTCCTGGCCTTTGAAGATCATTGGGTTTAGTGTTATTATCAACAAGAGCTTGAACTGTCTTAGCCCTATCAGATGCTGATATCCCAGATGTTACTCCATTTCCTTTTAGATCAACAGAAACTGTGAAAGCTGTCTCTAATGGGTCTGTATTCTTGGGTACCATCTTTTCAAGATTTAGTTTAGAACATAAATTTTCTGACATTGGCACACAGATTAGACCTCTACCATGTTTAGCCATAAAATTAATTTTATCTGAATTGATTGTTTCAGCAGCAGTTATAAAATCACCCTCATTTTCACGATTTTCATCATCAACAACAATTATTATCTCACCTTTTTTGATAGATTCTATGGCATCTTCAATTTTATCAAGCTTAATTTTATTCATTCTTTCTTTTTATATTTTTAAAAATTATGTAAAGTCTATCAAAGAAACTAAAATTAATACCTCTATCCATTGATACAATTTTAGTTAAATAAATTGCAAAAGGTGCAATTATAAAAGTTGAAATCCAACTTCCAATAAATGGGCTTAAAGAATTATCTTCTGCAGCATTCTTTCCAAAAACACCTATATAATGATATGTAAGAAATATAACAATTGATAATACCAAAGGTAATCCTAAACCACCCTTTCTGATGATTGCCCCAAGTGATGCACCTATTAAAAATAAAAATATACATGCAAAGATTAAGCTATATCTCTCATTGATGGTAAGCTTATGAAGATTAATGAGTTTTTGCTGTAAAAAGTAGGTCTTTTTTTTATTATCAAGTTGTCTTAAATAAATATCTACTTCGTTATTTGCTCTTGAAAGAACACTATTAAGTTCATATGTTTTAGGATCAAGAAGAATGTCTAAAAAAGATGAATTTAAATTATAATCCAAATTCAGAATTTGATTTGGATATAAGTCTGGTAGTTTTCTCAGAGTATGGCCAATAAAGAAATTTTTTGAAAAGACTTCAACATCTTTATAAAAGTTGATTTCTAAACTATCAGAACTAGTTTTAAGTTGATTAATTTTTTGCATTTTATAAGTTGACTTATAATTTTCCTCATCAAGATTAATATTATTAAAATCTGAAATATCAATGTTTAAAATATATTCTTCAAATGAAGCTTTAGAATAAGGATATTTCTGTTTTTCTTTAGCAGCAGATGGATTTAAGTCTTCATATCTATTGCCATTTTTTAATACTAACTGAAGATAATCATCATTTAAGTTTCTTACCTCTCCTGTTTCAGCCTTTATAACAATTCTATTTACTTCATCTTCAGAAATTGAATGAAGTATTATATCCTCTAAAAACTGTTCATTATCTCCATACTTTCTAGAAACTTTAATATTTAAATCACCAATATCATTGAATATTCCCTCTCTGACACTTAATGTGGGTTTTAATTTGGCTAGATTCTTTCTTAAGTTATATGATTTTAGCTCTCCTAATGTTGCTACATGATTTGAAAAATAAAACGATCCTATACCTAAAAAAACATGAAAAACAAATAATGCTATCATGCTTCTGAGGATTGATATACCATTAGATTTCATCGCAATAAATTCATAATTTTCAGAAAGAGTACCATAAGTAATAAGTGATGCAAGTAATATAGATAATGGAAGAACTAATGGAACTAATTTAGGAGAGAAGTAAATAAAAAACTTTCCTATTGTAATTATATCTAGCCCTTTACCTGCTAGCTCATCAATATAAAGCCAAAATGTTTGAATGATAAATATTAAAAAACAAATAGCAAAGACACCTATGAATCTAGTTAAGTAAAACTTTAATATGTATTTATCTAAAATCTTCAATTTTCAATTATCATGTAATCTTTAAAATTATTTTTATCAAATTTAAATAAAGAAGATGGAAGAGATAAATTGAATTTATAACTTAATGTTAAAAATCTACTTAGAGTTATATTGTCTCTATTTATAATTTCAATTCTTTTTATTGACAATAAGTTTGAATCAATAACTATTCTGTATACCAAATCTTCTTGAATAGAATTCTTTGCAATCAAATTATATGATGAATCTTGACTTTCTTCTATCCCTATTTTAAAGTCATCTTTAAAAAAATTAAAAATCTGCTTAGGGGTGAAATTAAAGAAAGTGTTTGAGTCAGATGAGATAATTACTTCTTCATTTTCATGAATAATTGTATAAAGCTTATGTCCATCATAAATCTGATCTATTTCTTCAGTATCTATAAAATATTTTTCTTTTTTGATATATAGTTCTCCGTCTATTGGGAAAAAATCATTTTCGATTTCTGATATAATTTTAAATCTATAATTCGCGTCTTTAACATTCATTGCGTTATTCATTACTTCTTCTAATATTTTAATTCCATTATTTTGTCCATTTAGACCATAAAGACTAAATAAAACTAGTAGTAGAAATTTATTAAAATTACTTCTTGATTTCACTAAGCAAGTTTTCTAAAGAATTTAAGTCTGAAATTAAAACCTGTCTTGGTTTACTACCTTCAAATGGCCCAACAATACCAGCATCTTCCATTTGATCAATTAGTCTTCCAGCTCTATTATAACCAAGTTTTAACTTTCTCTGAAGTAACGAAGCAGATCCTTGTTGATTTGTAACAATAACTCTGGCAGCTTCATCAAACATGGGATCTCTGTCTTTAATCGATATGTTTGAAGATTCGCTGTTATCATCTTTTGAAAACTCAGGTAGAATATAAGCAGATGCATAACCTGTTTGAGATCCAATATATTCGGATAATTTTTCAACCTCTGATGTATCTATAAAACCACATTGAATCCTAGTTAAATCGTTTGATTGTGAATAAAGAAGATCACCCCTACCAATTAGTTGTTCTGCACCTCCAGTATCTAAAATTGTTCTAGAATCAATTTTAGATGTTACCCTAAATGCTATCCTTGCTGGAAAATTTGCCTTAATTAATCCTGTAATAACATTTACAGATGGTCTCTGTGTAGCAATAATTAAATGAATACCTACTGCCCTTGATAGTTGTGCTAGTCTTGCAAGAGGAGTCTCAACCTCTTTTCCAGCTGTCATAATTAAATCTGCAAATTCATCAATAACTAAAACTATGTAGGGTAAAAAAGTATGACCATTTTCCGGATTTAATTTTCTTGAAATAAACTTCTCATTATATTCTTTGATATTCCTTGTCATAGCATCCTTAAGAAGCTCATATCTTTTATCCATCTCTCTACAGAGAGAGTTAAGGGTATCAATTACTTTATCATTTTCAATTATAATAGCATCATCAGACTCTGGAAGTTTTGCTAAATAATGTCTTTCAATTTTATTAAAAATAGATAGTTCTATTTTTTTTGGATCAACTAAAACAAATTTAACTTCTGCAGGATGTTTTTTATAAAGTATTGAAGTCAAAATAGCATTAATTCCAACAGACTTACCTTGTCCAGTTGCACCAGCCATTAGTAGATGAGGCATTTTTGTTAAATCAACAATAAAAGTTTCATTACTAATGGTTTTTCCAAGAGTAATTGGAAGCTCCATATCAGATTCAATGAATTTTTTTGAGGTTAATAGAGATTTCATTGATACAATTGATTTCTTTTTATTTGGAACTTCAATACCTATTGTCCCTTTTCCAGGAATCGGCGCTATAATTCTAATTCCTAGAGCTGAAAGTGATAATGCTATGTCATCTTCTAGGTTTTTGATCTTTGATATACGAATACCAGCATTGGGAATAATCTCATAAAGAGTTACTGTTGGACCAATTGTAGCCTTTATTTGTTTAATTCCAATATTATAGTTTTTAAGTGTATCAACAATTCGATTCTTATTTGATTCGAGCTCTTCCTGATCTATTTTAATTGTTCCATCTCCATACTCTTTAAGAATTTCAGTATTTGGGTTTTTAAAATTTCTTAAATCAAGAGTAGGATCAAATTTTTTAGAATTAGCATTAGAAAAATCAATATTTTTTGGTGCTTTTTCTTCTTCATTTATTTCTTCAACTTCAATTGAAATATCATCAGAATCAACACTATTACTTGGTTCATGTTCAACTTTAATTAAATCATCATTAGATTTATCTTCGTCAATATAATCCTCCTTTAAATCTAATTCAGATTTCACAATATTAGACTCTTTTGCTTTCAATAAACTTGTTATAAAATCTATAGTATTTGCTGGCGTTATATTAAATAATATGGCAATTGATATTATAAATGAAAAGATTAGTATTAGTAATATACCTATACTTCCAATATAAGAGTCTAAAAATAAATTAACTTCAAATCCTACAAGTCCTGATTGAACTGGAAAATAACTCCTTAAATAACCACTTAAGACTGTAGTCCAGATTAATAACAACAAAAGCCAATTAATCTTTTCAAAGAGATCAAATATTTTTTTATTTAATAAAATATAGTAAGATGATACAAATAGAATTATTGGAATTATAAAGCTGGAAATTCCAAAAAGCTTATATATAAATAGGTGGCTTAAATAAGCTCCAGTTTTACCCAGAAGATTCTCAACCTCAACATTCCTATCAAAAATCATATCAACATTACTTTGGTCTATTTTCCAATTAAAAATGTAGGAAATGAATGAAGTAAACAGAACTAGAGATGAGAATAATAAAATGTATCCAAATACAACTTTAAACTTACTCTTATTAGCTTTTTTCTTGCTATTCATACAAGTTTTGTATTTAACAAAAATACAAATATGAGATTAGATAATTAGTTTTTGTTAGCTAAAGTCCTGATTTTTATTCTAAATGCTGCAAATAATAATGTCATAAATGGACTAATCCAATTAAATATTGCATATATAAAGTACTCACCAACACTAACTCCTAAAACAGATGAGTGATACGCACCACATGAATTCCATGGAATTAAAGCAGAAGTAACAGTAGCAGAATCCTCTAAAGTTCTACTTAAATTTTCAGGCGCAAGCTTTTTATCCTGAAAAGCTTTTTCAAACATTTTACCAGAAACAACAATAGATAAATACTGGTCAGACGCAGTTAAGTTTAATGCTAAACAAGATGCTACAGTACTCGCAAATAACTTAAAAATATTATCAGCCCAATTTAAAAACGCTTTGCTGATAGATTTAATAGCGCCAATTGCATCCATTGAACCTCCAAAAATCATCGTTGCCATAACTAAAAAAATAGTGTTTAACATCCCTATCATACCACCAGTAGAAAAGAGTTCATTTAAAATTTCACTTTCAGTAGTGATTGATACATTACTTGTAATAGTATCAATTACTACTTTGTATGAAGCAATAATTGTGGTATTTGAGGAATCTGAGAGCTCGTTAATTATTTGTGGTTGAAACAAAATAGCAAA
>JBELLF010000048.1:0-6403 GCA_042088875.1 Candidatus Marisimplicoccus framensis
AAGAAAAGGATAACTTTCTTTCCTTTAAAATTTGTAAGATTAATAGTTTCACCCTTGTGGGTTGTTACATTTATATTTGGTATATTATCGCCTACTTTTAACATATTTTTTTTTTCAAAAATAACTAAATGAAACTAAAAGAAAAAGTTGATTTCCTAATAAATAAGCTTGAGGAAATCTATCCAACTCTCGAAATTCCGTTAGATCATAAAGACCCCTATACATTATTGATCGCTGTTCTTCTCTCTGCACAAAGTACTGATAAGAAAGTAAACGAGATTACACCTAATTTATTTAACAAGGCAGATAATCCTTATGATATGATCAAATTATCGATTGATGAGATTAGAGAGATAATTAAACCTGTTGGTCTATCCCCTACTAAGTCAAAAGGTATTTGGAATTTATCAAAAATATTAATTGACAAATACAATGGTAAAGTCCCAGAGGATATTACTAAGTTGGAGGAACTTCCCTCTGTTGGCCATAAAACAGCTAGTGTAGTTGTATCTCAAGGGTTTGGACAACCAGCATTTCCAGTTGACACTCATATACACAGGCTTATGTTTAGATGGGGATTATCAAATGGAAAAAATGTTGAAAGAACTGAAAAAGATGGTAAAAGAATTTTTCCTAAAGAAAAATGGAATGAACTCCATTTAAGGATAATCTTTTATGGAAGGGAATATTGCCCTGCGCGAGGATGGGATATTAATAATGACATTATAACAAAAACTATTGGCAGGAAATCAATAATTAATAAACTTATTAAGTAATTTTGCCCTTTTTAAAGCCTTAATGAAAGATATTTCTAAAATTGACCCCAAACATAACATCATCATTAAAGGTGCAAAGCTTCATAACCTAAAGAATATTGATGTTGTAATACCTAGAAATAAATTTACAGTAGTTACTGGTTTATCAGGGTCAGGTAAATCATCATTAGCTTATGATACTCTATATGCTGAGGGACAAAGAAGGTATGTAGAAAGTTTATCATCATATGCACGTCAATTTATGGGTAAGTTAAATAAGCCAAAAGTTGATTACATAAAAGGTATATCACCTGCAATAGCTGTTGAACAAAAAATCAATACATCAAATCCAAGGTCAACTGTAGGAACTAAGACTGAGATTTATGATTACTTAAAGCTATTATTTGCAAGAATTGGTAAAACATATTCTCCTATTTCAAATAAAATTGTAAAAAAAGATTCAGTATCTGACGTTGTTGATAAGATAATAAACTTCGATGCTAAGACAAAGCTTCTGCTTTTATCACCAATTGAATCATCTACAAAAAAGAAGTCAAAGGAAAGAATTGAGATACTTAAGAAACAGGGTTTTGTTAGAATTTTTAAGAAAGGTAAAATAATAGATCTTGATGATGTTAATGGAAAGGGAATATTAGATTTTAATTTAGTTGTTGACAGATTAGTTGTAAAGCATGACGAAGATTTCAAATCAAGAGTTTCAGATTCTGTTCAACTTTCATTTTACGAGGGAAAAGGTGTTTGTTCTATTTATGACATTGAGAAGGGTAAAGAAGTAACCTTTTCTAACAAATATGAGATGGATGGTATAAAATTTATTGAACCATCTATACATCTATTTAGTTTCAACAATCCTTTTGGTGCATGTAAAAACTGTGATGGATTCGGTGAAACAATAGGAATTGATGAAGAACTAGTGATCCCTAACAAATCATTATCAGTATATGATGACGCAATTGCTCCCTGGAGAGGAACAGGTTTAAGGAAGTATTACATGAAATTAATTAATAATGCAGACAACTTCAAATTTCCTATATATAAGCCCTATAACAAGTTATCAAAAGAAGAAATTGAAACTCTATGGAATGGTAATGAGCATTTTACAGGTATAAATAAATTTTTTAAATACTTAGAGAAAAAAAATTATAAGATCCAAAATAGAGTTCTTTTATCAAGATATCGAGGTAAAACTTTATGTAATGAATGCAGAGGAAGTAGACTTAGAAAAGAATCCTATCATGTAAAAATAGATGGTAAAAATTTACCTGAAATATTGGCAATGCCTATTGATAAACTTGGTTTGTTTTTTAAGGAGATAAAAATAAATAAAACTGATAAAGAAATATCAGCTAGAATCTTAAAAGAGATTAACAATAGGATTGACTACATGAATAATGTAGGATTAGGATACCTAACACTAAACCGAAAAGCAAATACTTTGTCAGGAGGAGAAACTCAAAGAATTAATCTAGCATCTTCTCTTGGAAGTAGTTTAGTGGGTTCCACATATATTCTTGATGAGCCCTCTATTGGTCTTCATTCAAGAGATAATGATAATCTTATTAAGATTTTAAAAAATTTAAAAGATATAGGTAACACGGTAATAGTTGTAGAACATGATGAGGAAATCATTTTATCTGCTGACCATATTGTTGATATTGGTCCAATGGCAGGATCGCTGGGAGGTGAAATAGTTGGGCAAGGAACAGTTAATCAGTTATTAAGTTCTGATACACTTACTTCAAAATATTTAAGGGGAGTTGAAAAAATTGAATATCCAAGCGAAAGAAAAACACCAGAATATTTTATAAATGTAAATGGTGCCCAAGAAAATAATTTAAAAAACATAAGTGTAAAAATCCCTTTAGAATGCTTATCAATGATTACAGGAGTATCAGGTAGCGGAAAATCTACATTAGTTAAAAAAATAATATACCCTGCATTACTTAACTATTTTAGAGATTATTCTCAAAAACCAGGAAAGTTTATTGATTTAACTGGAAATTTAAGTAGAATTAAATCTGTTCAATTCATTGACCAGAATCCCATTGGAAGATCTTCTCGTTCTAATCCAGTGACATATTTAAAAGTTTACGATGACATTAGAACATTGTATTCAAAAATACCTAAGTCCATATCCAAGGGTTATAAATCAAAATTCTTTTCATTTAACACAGATGGTGGAAGATGTGATGAATGTAAAGGGGAAGGAATTGTAAGGATAGAGATGCAATTTATGGCTGATGTAGAACTTGAATGTGAAATTTGTAAAGGAAAAAGGTTTAAAAATGAAATAACTTCAATTAAGTATAATGGAGTAAGTATTGATATGTTATTAAATATGACTGTCGATGATGCAATACAATTTTTTAGAAAGTATAATCAAATAAAGATTGTTAATAAACTCCTCCCCCTCCAATCAGTTGGACTTGGATACGTTTCTTTAGGTCAATCCTCCAATACTCTATCAGGAGGTGAAGCTCAGAGAATCAAACTAGCATCTTTTATTGGAAAAGGAGATCAAATTGATAAGACTTTTTTCATTTTTGATGAACCAACTACTGGTCTACATTTTCATGATGTAAAAAAATTATTAAATACATTTAAAAAATTGATCAGAATGGGACACTCAATTCTAGTTATTGAGCATAATCTTGATATGATTTCCTGTGCTGATCATATAATTGATCTTGGTCCAGAAGGAGGAGATAAAGGTGGGAAAATTGTTGCCGAAGGAACTCCGGAGAATTTAATTAAAAGTAAAGAATCATATACAGGTATGTATCTTAAGAAAAAGATTGGTTAGAACTACCAGTTCTTGTTAAACTTGTCAATAAATATATTTACATCATCACTTAGTCTAAAAATATATGCAGAAAGAGTATATAAAATAAATACAAGGCTAGACTTAATTATAATATTTAATATTGGCTGAAAGCCAAGTTCAAGATTTGAAAACACAATATATGTTAAGATAGTTAAGACAATAATTTTTATTGTATCGTTACTATATGGATGAATATTAAACTTAACCTTAATAAGGTACATTTTTAAAGAGTTCATTATTACGAGGACAATAAGGGTTGCATAAGCTGCTCCAATTATACCATAATTAAAAATAAAATATACATTAAGAAAAACAGCTAATATTGAAGAAATTAGTGAAAACCAAAAAGTGTAATAATAATACTTTGAATTAGAAATAATATTATTAACACATCCTATCGACATTGTGTATATTTTACCTAGTGATACTATAATTACTATTGGTATACCAATTGAATATCCATCCTGATTTAACATATTATAGAAATCGTTAAGGTTTAAATTGATTAGTAAAAAGAAAAGACTTGCTATTAAAACTAGATTTGTTGAACTTTTCTTGAGTAAACCTTCTAATTTCCTAAAATGCTTTTTATTAATTGCATCTGCTACAACAGGGCTTAATATTTGAAACATAGCCCTGCCTGGAATTTCAATTACTGCTGCAATAAAAACTGCGACTGAGTAATATGCAACATTCTCAACTGTTAATATGGAAGAAAGCATTGATTTATCAATATCTAATATTATACTTGATGCAGCGCCTGATAAAAAAATCAACAAACAATACTTAAAGATTTCTTGAAAATCATCTTTGAAACTAAAATTGATCTTAGGCTTCATAATGTAAAAAGAATAGATAACTACAATTATTAACCTTATATAATATCCGTAAATTAAAAATAAAATAAATTCTTCAAAATTTAGTATTCCAAACGAATATGAAACAAGAAGAATTGTTATTAGAAGTCTAGGGTATAATTCTTTTAAAAAATTACCAAAAACAGATTTAAGCTTTACTCTTAACCATGAATAGAAAACTTCAAAGAATGAAGTTGAAATTGCTATGTAAATAATAACATAAGCATAACTTGAAAGGCTTTTATTGCTTTGAAAAAGATATTGTCTAATTTCATCATAATAGTAAAAAAATAGTGGAACAAAAAGTATAATTATTATTAATGGAAGTAAAACTGAAAGTGTTAAAAGACCATCTTTCTCTCTTTTTTTAGAGTATTTAGAATAGTACCTAATAACAGAATGTTGAGTTCCAAAAGATATAAATGGTTGTACAATATTTGAAATTGCTAAAAGTGCTATAACAAGACCTTGAAATGTGCTACCTAGATAAGTTGGATAAAGATAAAGAGTATTAAATGCTCCGATAAGAAAAGCAATCCCAATACTTATTAAATTTAAAAAAGATTGCCTTACTACTATACCCATTTATTATTATTATAAACCATGTATACTACTAAACTAAAGGTAATTATAATTGTTAGTATTCTGATATTTATTCCTGTTTTTACAATGCTAGGGGCAAAATGAAAATCAATTTTATGAACCCCAGATGGAATAACCATTCCTCTAAGAATATAGTTTATATCAAAATAGTCTGATTTAACATCATCAATATATACTTCCCATCCGGATGGATAATAAATTTCTGAGAAAACTATTAGTTGATCAGATAATGATTCAAAATCATAACTAATATGTGATGAAGAAATCTTAGTTTTTTCAATTTTAACAAGATCACCTGAATTATATTTTCTTGACACAGAAGATTTAATAGAATTATTTAAGGCTAAAGCAACTTTACTGATATCAGTTTCTTTTAATTTAATTAGCAAATCATCTGCTGTATCAACTGTCATAAGCGAGTCGACAGACCATGCATTTCCTAGAACATCTGGATTCTGATATAATTGTTCTTCATTATTTTCATCCTTAGCTATGATATATTTAACATTTAAGGAATTGAATAGCTTCTCGTTATCATGAAGAGATAAATAGTCATAATACTCTTGAAATCTTCTAAGTTTAGCAGCGTGATATCCATTAATAGAATTATGAAAATATGAGCTGCTTGCATTTGAAAGACCTGAAGCAACATTAAAAACTCTATAATCAGTTGTATCGAGTAATATTTCATTATCTAACTCAGTCATTTGATATGTATTATATGATTTATCAATGAATAGTTCTTTATCAATGTATCTTTTATTCACATTGAATAGGTCAAAAAACACAATTGCAAATACAATAAGAAATGTAAAATTTCTACCAATTAATTTATATGATCTTAGTGTTACAAAAATTAATATTCCAATAATAATTGCCCTTATAATATCCTTATTAAAAATATTCTGCCTTTCCTCTACAATCATTCTAAAAATATCAGGCCCGTAAGCATTTGAGTAATAGCCATCATATAAACCAGAAAATGAAAGTGAACCTTTAAAAAGAAATAACAGTACTAAAGGTACTGTAAAGGCAATAAAAGTCTTATTTATATTCTTAACATTATAGTCAGTAAGAAATTTATGTAAACCAATAACTGAAAGGAATGGTACTACAAACTCTATAATTATCTGAATTGAAGAAACAGCTCTGAACTTATTATATAACGGGAAATAATCAATAAAGAAATTTGTAAGTAATGGAAAGTTTTTACCCCATGAAAGTGTTAATGATATTATGAATGATATCAATAACCACCATTTAAATGGTCCTTTAACTATAAATAAAGATAGAATAAAAAGAAAAAATATTGATGCACCTATATAAGCAGGTGCTTCAAGAAT
>JBELLF010000004.1:0-33877 GCA_042088875.1 Candidatus Marisimplicoccus framensis
TGTCTAATGTTCCATCTCAAATCGAAAAAGATATTATTGAGCTTGACAGAAGAGTAAATTTACTTTATTCTGCTTTAGAGGGAAAAATTATGAGAATATTTCCTGTTCAAAATGATATTAATAACAAATGGATCTCTTATCCTGAAATTTCTGAAAATAGTTATGAAGGAGCTGATTCTCTTTATGTTAATAATGTTCTAAACCTCTATTTTCAAACATTAAGAATAGCAAGACAGGACAAAGACTACACACAGTCTCAAGAGCTTTTAGAGAGCATTAAAGGGTTTCAGAAAAAATACGGAAGTGAAGTAATGCCATCTGACTTCAAAATCAATTCAGAGGTTGTTTACAACAAAGTAGATATATTTAACAGACTTTATAAATGGTATCTCTTTGCAGGTCTTGGTTTGCTTTTAATTTTGATTTTTCAAATATTTTATGACAATAAGTTTACTAGTTATCTTATTAAGCTTTTTGAGTCACTAATAATTACTTTATTTGTTTTTAATACTATTGGCCTTGCAGCTAGGTGGTATATTGCAGGGCATGCTCCATGGAGTGATGCTTATGAATCGATAATTTTTGTTGCCTGGGCTACTGTAATATTTGGAATTATTTTTGGTAGAAAATCATATTTTACTCTTGCCTCATCTACATTTGTCGCATCAATTATTCTTTTTATTGCGAATATGAATTGGCTTGATCCTTCAATAGCTAATCTTCAGCCAGTTTTAGATAGTTATTGGTTAATGATCCATGTTGCTGTTATTGTTGGAAGTTATGGCCCATTTGCAATAGGTATGATACTTGGTATTGTGACCTTAATTTTAACTATAATTGCCACAAAGAAGAATAGAAAAATATTTTCAAGGAAACTTGAGGAGCTAACCATTGTCAATGAATTATCTCTTACTATAGGATTAGTAATGCTTACCATAGGGAACTTTTTAGGAGGAATGTGGGCAAATGAAAGTTGGGGTAGATATTGGGGGTGGGACCCAAAAGAGACATGGGCGCTAATTAGTATAATGATTTATACTGCTGTTCTTCATTTAAGAATTATACCTAGGTTAAATAATAAATGGTTATTTAATTTGATGAGTATTATTTCTTTTGCAGCAATAATTATGACGTATTTTGGAGTTAACTTTTATTTAGTTGGGCTTCATTCATATGCATCTGGTGATAAAGTTATTACTCCAAACTTTGTTTATTATTCAACTGTTTTTGTATTTATTTTAGGCTTAATTTCTTATTTTGCAAATAAGAAAACCAAAGTACTTTAATGATAAATATTAATATTCAAAACGAATATTCTCGCTTAAAAACTGTTATACTTGGAATAGCTGATAATCTTGGAAATCTACCTTCTGAGTCAGACGCTTATGATCCTCGGTCCCTTTATCATATTAAGAATAACTCATATCCACTTGAGGAAGATCTAAAAAAAGAAGTAGAGAGCTTAAAAAAAAAACTAACTAAACATAATGTTGAGGTACTTAGGCCAAGTAATGTTGATGATTGTAATCAAATTTTTGCGAGAGACTTAGGTTTTGTAATATCTAATTTGTTCTTCTTATCCAATATTGTGCCTAATAGGCAGGATGAAATTGAAGGAATAAAGGAAATATTAAATCATTTAAATGTTGGGGTTATTAACCTGCCAGAATTTATGCATATAGAAGGAGGTGATATAATTGTTCATAATGATAAGGTTTTTATTGGAACGTATTCTGAAGATGATTATCCTTCCTTAATTACAGCTAGAACTAATAAAGAATCAATAGATTATCTAAAAAGAATAATTAATAACAAAGAAATTATCCCAATTGATATTAAAAAATCTAATACAGATATTTTTGAAAATACTCTTCACTTAGACTGCTGTTTTCAGACTATATCAAGGGATAAAGCAATTATTTGCCCTGATGGTTTTAAGAAAAAAGAAGATGTTGAATATTTAATTAAGCTTTTTGGTAAAAAAAACATCTTCCTCGCAAACCCTGAAGAAACTTTCATGCTGACATCAAATATTCTAGTTATTTCGCCTGAAATAATTGTTTCTCATACAAAATTTAAAAGACTTAATAAATGGCTTGAAGAAAAAGGTGTATTAGTAGAAAAAGTAGATTATTCAAATGTTTCAAAAATGTCAGGTCTTTTTAGATGTTCAACTTTACCGTTAACAAGAGAATTATGATGCATTTTACTTCAAATATTTTGATGATTAGTCCAGAAAAATTCAGAGCTAATGAATTTACAGTAGATGATAATGTTTTTCAATCCAGAGAAGTAGTTGATTCTGAAGTCTCTATTCAAGCTATTGAAGAGTTTGAAAAATTAAAAAATGCTATATCTGATGGTGGTGTCTCAGTATATTCGATAAATGGAGACAGTTCACTTGATACTCCTGACGCAGTATTTCCTAATAACTGGATATCTTTTCATTATAAAAATAATGCGGTTATATACCCAATGTTTGCAAAAAATAGGAGACTTGAAAGACAATCTAATATTTTAAGAAAACTTTCAACAAAAGATATCAATATTGAAGTAACTCATGATTATTCTAGTTATGAAAATCAAAATAAATTTTTAGAGGGTACAGGAAGTATGGTTCTTAATCGTAAAAATAAAATAGCATATTGTGCTCTATCAAATAGATCTGACAAGGAGCTGTTTATGAAATTTTGTAAAGATCTAAATTATAGTCCAATATTATTTAATTCTATTTATGAGTCTAAACCTATTTATCATACTAATGTTTTGATGTCAATCTGTAATAACTTTTCTATAATTTGTCTTGAATCTGTTAAAAATCAGGACGAGAAAAACAACATAATTAAATCTCTTGAAGATTCTGAATTAGAAATAATTGATATATCATACGATCAAATGAGTTCTTACCTAGGAAATTGTATTCAATTAATTGATAAAGATTTAAATCCAAAGCTTATTATGAGTTCAAGTGCTTTCAGCTCCATTAAACCTGACCAATTATCTAAAATATTAAAGCACACTGAAATTATACATTCTGACATTAAAACTATTGAAAAATTTGGTGGCGGAAGTGCTAGATGTATGATTGCAGAAATATTTTAATATCACTATATTTAAACAAACTTTTTAGGCCGATTTAGGTCAAATCTAAAAACATTAATATGAAAAAACTACTAATTGCTCTAATTACATTGCTATTGTTTACTCCAATAGATGCTAATTCACAAAGAAAAAAAAATCAAAAAGAGAATACTAAAACTGAAAAAGTTTCTCTTAAAGCATTTAAATTTAGAAATGTTGGTCCAGCATTTTTATCTGGAAGGATTGCCGACATAGCTATACATCCGGATAATGAAAATATTTGGTATGTTGCTGTCGGTTCTGGTGGTGTATGGATGACTGATAACGCTGGTACTACTTGGAATCCAATATTTGACTCGCAGCCAGTATATTCAATTGGTTCAATAACTATTGATCCCTCTAATCCAAGTATAATTTGGGTTGGTTCAGGCGAAAATGTTGGTGGAAGACATGTTGGATATGGAGACGGAGTATATAAAAGTATGGATGGAGGTAAATCATGGAAAAATATGGGACTTAAGAAATCAGAGCATATCTCTGAGATAATTGTACATCCAGAAGATTCAAATGTTGTATATGTTGCATCTCAGGGACCTCTTTGGTCTAGCGGTGGAGATAGAGGATTATTTAAAACTATCGATGGAGGTAAAACCTGGAATAAAATTTTAGGTGGTTCAGAGTGGACCGGTGTTACAGATATTATGATGGATTCAAGATATCCAAACATAATATATGCTGCAACTTGGGATAGACATAGAACTGTTGCAGCCTATATGGGTGGAGGACCTGGTTCAGGTATTCATAGGTCAGATGATAACGGAAATACATGGAAAAAACTTTCAAATGGAGTACCTAAATCAAATCTTGGTAAAATTGGTATTGCAATGTCTTACCAAGACAATGATGTAGTTTATGCAGCTATTGAAACTGACAGAACCAAGGGTGGTGTCTACAAATCAGTTAATAGAGGTGAGTCTTGGACAAAAATGTCAAACACTGTTTCTGGTGGAACTGGTCCTCACTATTATCAAGAGCTATATACTAGTCCTCACAAATTTGACAGACTTTATCTAATGAACGTTCAAATACTAACGTCTGATGATGGAGGAAAAAATTTTAGAGAACTTGAGGGAAGAAGGCAAAAGCATAGTGATCATCATGCCATTGCTTTTAAAGAAAGTGATCCAGATTACATAATGGTTGGAACTGATGCTGGAATATATGAGAGTTTTGATTTAGCAAAAAACTGGCATTATTTTTTAAATTTACCTCTTACTCAGTTTTATAAAGTAGCTGTAAATAATGCTGAACCATTCTATCATATTTTTGGTGGAACACAAGATAATGGATCTGCTGGTGGACCTTCTGCAACAGATGAAGCAGCTGGAATTACTAATAGAGATTGGTATAAAACTTTATTTGCAGATGGACATCAATCAGCAACTGACCCAGTTTATAACAATATTATTTACGCTACTACTCAAGAGGGTAGATTTCATAGAATTGATTTAGAGACTGGAGAGCAAGTTTTTATTCAGCCTCAACCTTTAGAGGGTGACCCTCATGAAAGATATAACTGGGATACTCCAATCCTAGTTAGTCCTCATGATCCAGCAAGAATATATATTGGATCATACAGAGTATGGCAATCAGATAATAGGGGAGATAGCTGGAATCCAATTTCTGCTGACTTGACTAGAAATGAAAATCGTATTGAACTTCCTATTATGGGAAGAAAGCAAAGTTGGGATAATGCATGGGATGTTAAAGCAATGTCTCAGTATAACACAATTACTTCATTGTCTGAATCTCCTGTTAAGGAAGGTTTAATTTGGGCTGGTACAGATGATGGATTTATTCAAGTCACATCAAATGGTGGTGAATCATGGAAATCTATTCCTGTAACTAAACTAGGCCTTCCTGAAAGAAGCTTTGTAAATGATATAAAAGCTGATCTATACGATTCTAATACTGTTTATGTATCATTAGATAATCACAAAGAAGGAGATTTATCACCTTATCTATTTAAAAGCACAGATCTCGGTGAATCATGGGAATCAATATCTAATAATATTCCGGACAATACACTTGTGTGGAGATTCGTTCAAGATCATGTGAAAAAAGATTTATTCTTCCTTGCAACTGAATTTGGTATTTATACATCTTTAAATGGTGGTAATTCATGGCAAAAACTTGGTGGAACACCAACTATTTCGTTTAGAGATATCGTAATTCAAGAAAGAGAAAATGATCTTGTTGGAGCATCATTTGGTAGAGGTTTCTTTGTTCTGGATGACTATAGCGCATTAAGAGAAATGACAGAAGAAAACCTATCAGCTAAGGGTAAATTATTTAAGCCTAGAGACGCAAAGTTATTTAGACCTAGAAATTCTCTAGGAAATACTGGAGGTCAATTTTACCTAGCTAAAAATCCTACTTATGGAGCAGTATTTACTTATCATTTAAATGATATTCCTAAAACTTCTAAATCAAATAGAATTCAAAGTGAAAGAAAACTTAATGCAGATAATAATGATATACCATTTCCTGGCTATGATAACTTAGCTAATGAAATGCAGGAAAAATCTCCAAGTATAATTCTTACAATTAAGGACTCTAATGACAATCATATTAGAAATATTAAGCAAAATGCCTCAAATGGATCAGGAAAAATTTCCTGGAATCTAAGACATAAAAGTTATTACCCGGTTAGAGCTGGAAGAGGTCAGTCTAATTGGTGGTTCAATCCATCAGGCCCATATGTAACACCTGGTGAATACCAAGCAGAGCTTTATCTTGAAAATAATGGATCTGTAGAGAAGCTTGATGGACCTGTTTCTTTTAATGTAAATCCATTAAGAAAAGGAACTTTAGAAGGTTCGTCATATGATGATTACAATAACTTTAGAAATATGGTTTCATCACTTTATATTGAAATGTCAAAGTATGATGATGAATTTAATTTAATGAAAGCTAAAGTTCAGTTATTAGAAAAAGCTTCGATGGAACTAGAAGATTTCTCTCCGGAAATGATTAAAAAAATTGCTGATTTCAAATCTAAATACAACAATGTTGAATATGAATTAGATGGAAACCCTGCTAGAGCTGAGATAGGTGAGTGGGATAGAGTAACTATTGCAACAAGAATAAGAATAGCTATGCAAGGGTTATCAACTTCTTATGGTCCAACTGAGCTTAATTCATCTAACCTTGAAATAGCAAGAAAAATGTTTAATGAATCTAAGGCTGTTATTGAATCATTAATAGTAGAGTTGGAATCTATAGAGAATCAAATTAAGGAGCTAAACCCTCCACATTTAGCTGGAAGTGGTATTAACTAGAAATTGCTTGATTTAGTTCGAAACATTCTAAATCAAAATACTTAACAGAAGATAGAAGGTGGTCAAAAATATCAGAGGTTAAACCCTCGTATTTTGTCCACTCTTTGTCTTTTGAAAATGTGTATATCTGAATAGGTATACCCTGTGAAGTTGGCTCGAGTTGTCGGCACATTAAAGTTAAGTCTTCATTAGTCAATGGGTGAGCTTTAAGATATTCCTCTATATATATTCTAAATACCCCAATATTAGTGAGGTTTCTTCCATTAAGTAATATAGATTTGTCTATTTTATTGTCTTTGTTATAAGTATTTATTTCCTCAGTCTTATTATTTAAATAGTTTGAAATTAACTTTACTTTCTTTAAGTTTTCTATGTCTTCATTATTTAAAAACTTTACTGAGCTTGGTTTAATTAATAAAGATCTTTTAATCCTTCTTCCTTTTGACTCTTCCATTCCTCTCCAATTAATAAATGAGTCAGATACAAGTTTATAGGTAGGGATTGTAGTAATGGTATTGTCAAAGTTTTGAACTTTAACTGTAGAAAGATTCACCTCAATAACAGTTCCATCTGCATCTTCTTTTTTCATGGTAATCCAATCACCAATTCTAACAGTATCGTTAACTGTAATTTGAATACTTGATACAAAGCCTAAAATAGTGTCTCTAAAAACTAAAATAATAATTGCTGATAACGCACCTATTGAAGCTAAGAAAGTCCCTATCTCTCTTCCAGTTAAAACTGATAGAATAAGTATTATTCCTACAAACCAAATAAATATCATTATAACTTGAATGTAGCTGTCAATAGGAATATGTCTAAGAGAAGAACTTAATTTAAAATAGTCTTTTACGGTAGCTAATACCGACCTAACAGTTACTATAAATAAGATTATTGTCAAAGCTTCTAGAATAATTAAAAAGTCTTGATTGTATATTGGGACTACCCAAAAAAGAAAAAATAATGAAGGAATAAATGAAACTAATCTTGGAACTCTATTTTTAATCAATAAATCATCAAAAGATGATGAAGTAGATTTTGCAATTCTTTTAAAAAAAGATAGAATTATATTCCTTGTTATAAAATTAATTACTACAATTATTCCTACTATAGAAACTAAAATTAAGCCAGATGCCAATATGTCTGATAGACCTTCAGGAATTCCATTACTACTTAAAAACGAAGTTATTTGATCTTTATACATTATGCAAAAATAAAAAACCCACCATAAAGGTGGGTTTTTTTTCTAATAAAAATTGGTTTATTAGTTATTAATTGATACGAGCTCTAAAAGTCCATAATTTTGATGCTCACTTGCAGATTGAACACCCTCTCTTAGTTTTTGTCCTTTAAAAGTTTTTCCTAGGTCATCCCAACCTGTTCTTGCAGCACCAGGAACTGGAATATTAAAGAAAAAATGAGTAATACCCTCGTATGCATTTTCTGTTCTCTCATAAATTTTTGAAAGAGCCCACCATCTATGTTGACCCATCATAATTTCATTATTAACTATAGGTTTAATTATTTCAGATTCCCAAGATTCAAAATCATCAGACTTAGCAATTGTTGAAGTAATTGACATTCTTTCTCCTGGTTTTAAATCTCCTCCAGCCCATATTGTTTGATCAACATTTTTGATATGATAATTTCTTCTCTCTTTACTTTCAGAGCCAACAGAATTCATATACTTTCTAACAGAGGCTCTTGACATTTTTCCTTTGTGAGCTTCATATGCTAAATTTAACCAGTCATCTGAAGTCCAACTGTTATTATATGCATCAAGCTCTTCTTTATTGTTAAACCCAGTAATAATAAAGTAATCTGCTGAATTTTCTCCCTCGTCATTCGACTCTACAACTTTGAAAACTGCTTGAAAAGTTTGTATTCCTTTTTCTATTGCCAGCTTATGAATAGGGGAAAAGAATTCCTCTAGTTTTAGGTAGTCTTCTTCCATTCCTTCATTTAAGTCTACTGCACTAACAATTGTGTATTGAGCAGTTACACTTAAAGTAAAAAATAAAATAAAAATTGATAAAAGTTTTTTCATGTTTTAAAATTTAAATTAATATTAATCTTCAGCTGAGAATACACATGTAAGCTCAACTGCATCAGCCATATCTCTTGATGATTCAATTCCTTCCCAAAGTTTGTCCCATTTAAAACCTGAAGGGCTATACCATTCTCCAGGGTTTTCAGCTCTTAGGTTCCAAGCCATGTGAGTCCACCCATCATAAGCATTCTCTGATCTGTCTATGGCTTCAACTAAAATCCATTGTCTTAAGTTACCTTGTAAAATATTTTTTTCAGCAATTGGTTTCCAAACTTCAGACTCATATGATTCAAAATCATCAGTTTTTTTGTTCATTAAATTTATAGTAGCCTTATCACCTTTTTTAATCTTTCCACCTGATCTAATAGTTGCATCTACAACCCTAAGTACATATGATCTTCTTTCTTTTTCAGCAACATAACTAGAGTTATCAAACATTTTTGATATTGCTCTTCTTGACATTTTGCCTTTATAGACTTTTTGAGCTAATTCCGGCCAATTAATTCCTTGTTGCATTTGTTCCATTGAAGAATAAGTGTTAAAAATAAAATATTCAGGTGCATTGTCTTGGTCGCCCTCTTTTGGAGTTCTTTTCCATACAGACTGACCTGTTTGAAGCCCCAATTTCACGGCTTCTTTGTTAATTTCAGAAAAAAATTCTTCTAAAGCTAAGTAGTCATTTTCTCCATTTTCAGTTAAATCAACAGCAGACATAACTGCATATTGAGCATTAGCTGAAATAGAAAAAATTAATAAGAAAGTTAATACTAAATTTTTCATATAGTTAAATGATTTGTTTAAAATCCAAAATAATAAATAATTATTTAAAATGAATCTAAACTATATTTATTTACATTAAATAGATGATTTATTAATGATTTCATAATATTACATTCCAATAATTAAAAAATCTTTAAAAAAAAATTGAGGATTTATAAAAGAGTGGAGTCGGCGGGATTCGAACCCGCGTCCATACAAGTAATTAAATTATCTTCTACAAGCTTATTTATCTTTAATTTTTCGAGAAAATACTAGGTAGATAACAACCATAATATAATCCTTATCACCTTTAGTTTTAAATTTTACCCAGTGAATATAAAACTCTAGATTAACTTAATGGTATCTCAATTATAAAAACTGTTAATCAAAGTGTTTATGAGATATTTAGCTTCTCAACCTTGTTGAGATAAGCAAAGACTTACTGTAATTCAGTCAATTATGCAGCTAAAGCGTAGTTATTTTCGCCATTTAAAAGTTGAAAAAAAGATTTACGAGATTATTTCCATTACTCGACTTGCAAATAATTAAATTAGTCTTGCTGTCAAAACCAGTCGACCCCAAAATTTCAAAGTACAAAAGTTCGACAAATATAAAATAAATAATACTATAATTTAGATGTGGCTTCTCTTATAGACAATAGATTATTAATAAGATTTTCTAATTTATTTATATCTAACATATTTGCGCCATCGCTTTTTGCTTTTGATGGATCAGTATGTGTTTCAATGAATATTCCATCAACTCCATTTACAATTCCAGCTCTTGCTAGTGATTCTATGTATTCAGGATTGCCACCAGTAACACCTGAAGTTTGGTTTGGTTTTTGAACAGAATGGGTAACATCTAATATTGTTGGAGCTAATTTTTTCAATTCACTTATACCTCTGAAATCAACAATTAGGTCATTATATCCAAATTGAGTACCTCTTTCAGTAATCATTACTTTATTATTTCCAGATTGAACTACTTTGTCAACAGCATATTTCATACTATCTGCACTCATAAATTGTCCTTTTTTGATATTAATGACTTTACCAGTTGCTGCAGCACTTACAAGAATATCAGTCTGTCTGGCAAGAAAAGCAGGAATTTGAATAACATCTACAAATTCTGCTACCATTTTTGCCTCATCAGCACTGTGAATATCTGTAATTATAGGAATATCAAAGTTATTACCTATATCTCTTAAAATCTTTAGTGCTTTTTCATCACCAATACCTGTAAAACTATCTAACCTTGTTCTATTTGCTTTTCTGTAGCTACCTTTAAAAATAAGCGGAACAGATAATTTAGAAGTTATATCGACAAGTCTTTGAGCTATTTCAAAAGCAATCTCTTTTCCTTCTATTGCACATGGTCCTGCAATAAGTAAAAATTTATTTTTTTTTATTTTTTCAGTAATCATTTTTCAATATTAATCATTATTTTCTTTTGACTTCAAAAAATTTTCCATCTTCACACTTGTAAATTTTGCCTCTAAGTTTTTGTATAAGATTATAATCATGTGTAGCAATAATCATTGATGTTCCAAATTTATTTAACCTTTGAAATAATTCAATTATCTCTAAGCTAGTCTCTGGATCTAAGTTTCCGGTAGGTTCGTCAGCAATTATTAATTCCGGATTATTTAGTATAGACCTTGCTATAGCAATTCTTTGTTGTTCTCCACCTGATAGCTCTTCAGGAAATTTATCTAAATAAATTTCAATGCCAACTAATTTTAGAACTCTCTGAATCTTGTCATTTATTTCCTTTATATCATTATGTCCTGTTGCTTTTAGAATAAATTCAAGATTATCATATATAGACCTATCACTTAAGAGTTTAAAATCTTGAAAAACAAATCCAATTTTTCTTCTTAATAGTGGAATTTGTTTTTCATTTAAATTTTTAAGATTAAAACCTAAAACATCAAATTTATCTGAGCTTTTTATATCAATGTTTCCAAAAATTGAATTTATGAATGTTGTCTTACCGCTTCCAGTTTTTCCAATTAAAAATTTTAAATCACCCTCAATCAATTCAAAATTAACATTTTCCAAAATTTTTTTTTGATTAATTTGGATGTTAGTATTAATAATATTAATAATCTTCATAACGGGTATCAATGTAATAATTAATTATTTTTTTGTTAATTAATATTAAGTTTTTTTTTTGTTAGATACACATCATTTAGCTTTATTTGCATATAATTTTTTATATGTTTAAGAGAATACTATTTCTGTTTCTGATTTTTTTAACATCATGTTCAGAAAGTGTTGATTTAATTGTACATAATGCTAAAATTTACTCAGCAGATGAACTAAATAATCAATACTCTTCATTTGCTGTCAAAGAAGGTAAATTTGTTTATGTTGGAGGTGACGAGATATTATCAAATTTTTCCTCTAGTAACATTATAAATGCTCAAGATCTTCCTGTTTACCCAGGTTTCATTGATTCACATGCACATTTCTATGACTTGGGATTTTATTTAAATCAAGTTGACCTAAAAAACACCATAAGTCTAGAACAAGTAATTGACAGAGTTTTAGAATTTGATGCTGAAAATAATCCAGATTTTATCATAGGGAGAGGATGGGATCAAAATGATTGGAATAATAAATCTTTCCCAACTAATTCCCTATTAAATGATAAGTTTCCTAATAAGCCAGTTGTTCTCAGAAGAATTGATGGACACGCTTATTTAGTTAATGACGCTGCTTTAAAACTTGCTGGAATTGATAATTCATTATTAGTCGATGGTGGAGAGATTGTTAAGATAGGTAATAAATTAACAGGTGTATTGATAGACAATGCAATGAGACTCGTTGATAATATTATTCCTGAGCCTACTAAAGAAGAATCAATTAAAGCTCTTTTAAGTGCTCAAGACTTAGCTTTTAAATATGGATTAACTACAATTTCTGATGCCGGTTTAACAAAAAAACAAATTGAATTAATTGATGAACTTCAAAAAGATGGATCTCTTAAGATTAAAATCTATGCAATGATTGAAAATGATCCCAGCTCACTAGAACATTTTTTAGAAACAGGTCCATATAAGACAGATAGATTAAATGTTAGATCAGTAAAAGTATACGTTGATGGAGCTCTTGGATCAAGAGGCGCACTTTTAATTAATGATTATTCTGACAGAAAGGGTTTCAAAGGTATAATTCGTACACCAATTGACTCAATTAATAATTTAGCATTTAGACTGGCAGGTACAAAATTTCAAATGAATACACATGCAATTGGAGATCAGGCAAACAGAATTGTACTTCAAGCATACAGAGATGCCCTTTTTGACTTTAGAGACCCAAGATGGAGAATTGAACATGCTCAAGTTATAGCAAAAGAAGATTTTGATTTATTTAATTCTAAAATTATTCCTTCTGTCCAACCTACTCATGCAACTAGTGATATGTATTGGTTAGACGATAGGATAGGTGAGGAAAGAGCCAAATATGCATATGCTTACAGAGAGCTTTATGATAGATCTAAAATTATTGCTTTTGGTACAGATTTTCCAGTTGAAGATATTAACCCAATTATGACTTTCTACTCTGCAGTAGCTAGAAAAGATATTAATGGTTATCCTGATGAAGGATTTCAAATTGAAAATTCAATTTCAAGAGGTGATGCATTAATTGCAATGACAAGATTTGGAGCTTATGCAAATTTTGAAGAAGATGAAAAAGGAAGTATTGAAGTTGGAAAATTTGCTGATTTCATAATTTTAGACAATGATCTCATTTCTTCACCCGAACAAAGAATCCCATTAACTAATGTTGTAGCAACTTTTATTAATGGTGAGCTTGTTTTTAATCGAAGGTTTAATTAAATATGTGTGGAATTGTCTGTGCCTTTAATATTAAAGGTGATAAGGAGGTTGTAAGAGCTAATGTCTTAAAAATGGCCCAAAGGGTTAGGCATAGAGGCCCTGATTGGAGTGGTATTTATTCTGATGATAACGCTATTTTAGCACATGAAAGACTTGCGATTGTTGATCCTATATCTGGAAAGCAGCCTATAATTTCTCAAGATGGTAAGAAGGTAATAGCTGTTAATGGAGAAATTTATAATCATCAAATACTCAGAGAAAGTTTTTTAAATATTTACAATTTTAAAACACAATCAGATTGTGAAGTTATAATTCCATTATATGAGGAAAAAGGTATAAACTTCCTTAATGATTTAAATGGAATTTTTGCTTTTGCTCTTTATGATTCATCAAAGCAAACATACCTTATAGCAAGAGATCACATTGGTATTATACCTTTATATATGGGGTGGGATGAAAGAAATATTTTTTATGTTTCTTCAGAGCTTAAATCTCTTGAAGGATTTTGTGATAAAATTGAACTTTTTCCTCCAGGTCACTTTCTAGAAAGTCACAATATGGAACTTAAAGAATGGTACAAGCCAAAATGGACGACTTTTGATTCTGTTAAAGATGCAAAAACTTCTATAACTTCAATTCATGATTCACTTTCAGCTGCAGTAAAAAGACAACTTATGAGTGATGTTCCCTATGGAGTTTTGCTCTCAGGTGGACTTGACTCTTCTATTACCTCTGCTTTAGCTAAAAAGTATTCATCTAAAAGAATAGAATCTGGTGATAAGCAAGATGCTTGGTGGCCTCAACTTCATTCATTTTCTGTTGGTCTTAAAGGAGCCCCTGATCTAAAAGCTGCTAAGATTGTAGCTGATCATATCGGCACAGTTCATCATGAAATAAATTTTACTGTTCAAGAAGGTATAGACGCTATTAGAGATGTTGTATATCATCTTGAGACATATGATGTAACAACTATTAGAGCCTCAACTCCAATGTATTTAATGGCAAGAGCAATCAAATCTCTAGGTATAAAAATGGTATTATCTGGTGAGGGAGCTGATGAATTGTTTGGCGGATATCTTTATTTTCATAAAGCTCCAAATTCAAGAGAATTTCATGAAGAAACTGTTAGAAAGCTAAAAAAACTTCATCAATATGATTGTTTGAGAGCCAATAAATCACTTGCGGCATGGGGAATTGAGGGTAGAGTCCCTTTTTTGGACAAAGAGTTTATTGAAACAGCAATGAATATAAATCCCGAGGATAAAATGATTAAAAATGGTAGAATTGAAAAATGGGTTCTTAGAGAGGCTTTCAAAGATTACTTACCAGAAAGTATTTTATGGAGACAAAAAGAGCAATTTTCTGATGGTGTAGGATATTCTTGGATTGATAGTCTTAAAAAATTAGTCTCTAAAGAAGTATCAGATAAAGATTTAGAAAATGCTTCTGAAATATTTTTTGTTAATACCCCGCTTAGTAAAGAAGAATACTATTACAGAACTATTTTTCAGGAACATTTCTCTAGTGAAGCAGCTGCAAGATCTGTCCCTTCAGTTCCATCTGTAGCATGTAGTACTCCTCAGGCTCTAGATTGGGATGAATCTTTTAAAAATCTTAATGATCCTAGCGGTAGATCTGTATCAAATATTCACAAAGAATCTTATGAATAAAATGTTGATAAGTTACTGTAAATACTGATTGTTTCAAGATATTTTACACTTTCATTATTAGTATATTTGTAGTTATATTTTATAAGCTATTAAATGACTAAAAACAAAACCAATAATCAATATTCTGCAGACAGTATCCAGGCCCTTGAGGGTATGGAGCATGTCAGAAAAAGACCCTCCATGTATATTGGAGATGTTGGGTCAAGAGGTCTCCATCATTTAGTCTATGAGGTTGTAGATAATTCAATTGATGAGGCTATGGCAGGTTATTGTTCATCAATTAAAATTGAAATAAACAATGATTCTAGCTTAACTGTTGAGGATGATGGTAGAGGTATTCCTGTTGGAATGCATAAAAAAGAAGGAGTATCTGCATTAGAGGTTGTAATGACAAAGATTGGTGCAGGAGGTAAATTTGATAAAGATTCATACAAAGTATCAGGTGGACTTCATGGTGTTGGTGTTTCGTGTGTGAATGCTCTCTCTGAATCTTTAACTGCTAGAGTTTTTAGAGATGGAAAAGAGTATGAACAAACATATAGTAAAGGTAAACCTGTTTCTGATGTTAAAGAGATTGGAAGCTCTGATAAAAGAGGAACTTTAGTAACTTTTACTCCTGATAAAGAAATATTTAAAGAAGTTACTGAATTTGACTACGATATTTTATCAAATAGGATGAGGGAACTATCTTTCTTGAATAAAGGAATTACAATCTCTATTAAAGATAATAGAAAAAAAACCAAAGATGGTGATCCTTTATCTGAAACCTTTCACTCAAAAGAGGGTTTAAGTGAGTTTATAAAATATCTAGATGAATCAAGAGAGCCTATTATTAATGATATAATTAAAATGGAAGGAGAAAAAAATGATATACCAGTTGAGGTTGCAATGATTTATAATTCTTCATTCTCTGAAAATCTTCACTCATATGTCAACAATATAAATACTCATGAAGGTGGAACTCATCTATCAGGTTTTAGAAGAGGTTTAACTAATACTTTAAAAAAATATGCAGATTCTTCTGGACTTACCGATAAACTTAAATTTGATATTTCGGGAGACGATTTTAGAGAAGGTTTAACTGCTGTTATTTCTGTTAAAGTATCTGAACCTCAATTTGAGGGCCAAACAAAAACTAAACTTGGTAACAGAGAAGTAAGTGCAGCTGTTTCTCAGGCAGTATCTGAAATGCTTGAAAATTATCTGGAAGAGAATCCAAATGATTCAAAAATAATTGTTCAAAAAGTAATACTTGCTGCTCAAGCTAGAAATGCTGCAAGGCAGGCAAGAGAAATGATTCAAAGAAAAACCGTCATGACTGGAGGTGGTTTACCAGGAAAATTATCTGATTGTTCTGAAACTGATCCACTTAAGTGTGAAGTTTTTCTTGTTGAGGGTGACTCTGCTGGTGGAACTGCAAAGCAGGGTAGAGACAGAGTTTTTCAAGCGATTCTTCCTTTAAGGGGAAAGATTCTAAATGTTGAAAAAGCTCAACAACATAGAGTATTTGAAAATGAAGAAATTAGAAACATATATACTGCCCTTGGAGTTTCAATTGGTACTGAGGAGGATAGCAAAGCTTTAAATCTTGAAAAATTGAGGTATAATAAAATTATTATTATGTGTGATGCCGATGTAGACGGTAGTCATATTTCAACACTAATTTTAACCTTCTTCTTTAGATACATGAGAGAGCTTGTTGAAGGAGGTAATGTTTACATTGCTACACCACCACTATATTTAGTTAAAAAAGGAAATAAAAAGGTATATGCATGGAATGACAAAGAAAGAGATAATCTTGCTAAAGAATTTGGTTCGGGTGTATCTATTCAAAGGTATAAAGGTCTTGGTGAAATGAATGCAGATCAATTATGGGATACAACTATGAATCCAGAGACTAGAACACTTAGACAAATTTCTCTAAATTTTGATAATTCTCAAGAAGCTGAAAGGTGGTTTTCTACTTTAATGGGAGACGATGTTCCTCCAAGAAGAAAATTTATTGAAGATAATGCTGTTTATGCAAAAATTGATGCTTAATTATGAAAGTGACTATCGTTGGAGCAGGTAATGTTGGTTCATCCTGTGCAGAATACATTTTAATTAAACAAATTGTAAAAGAAGTAATTCTATTAGATATTAAAGATGGTTTTGCCGAAGGTAAAGCTTTAGACTTAACTCAAACTTCAAGTACACTTGGTTTTAATTCTAAAGTCTTGGGTGTTACAAATGAATATGAGAAAACATCTAGTAGTGATGTGGTTGTTATTACTTCAGGAATTCCTAGAAAACCAGGAATGACAAGAGAAGAGCTTATAGGAATCAATGCAGGAATAGTTAAATCTGTATCTGAAAACCTTCTTAAGTTTTCCCCAAATGCCATTATAATTATTGTATCAAACCCTATGGATACTATGACATATCTTGTCAACAAATCTTTTAATATTCCAAAAAATAGAATAATTGGTATGGGAGGTATCTTGGATAGTTCAAGATTTAAGACATATATTTCAAAATCCTCAGGGTATCCTCAAGATCAAATAGAAGCAATGGTTATTGGTGGTCATGGTGATACAACAATGATCCCACTTACATCTCTAGCTAAATGCAATAACGAATTACTAACTAATATTCTATCAGAAGATGAAGTTTCTAAGATTGCTTCTGATACAATGGTGGGAGGAGCTACTTTAACAAAGCTTCTTGGAACTTCTGCTTGGTATGCCCCAGGAGCTTCAGTTTCATATTTAGTTAACGCAATTGTTAATGATACCAAAGAAGTACTTCCTTGCTCAGTTCTTTTAGAGGGTGAGTATGGTACTAAAGATCTTTGTATTGGAGTACCGGTAAAAATTGGTAAAAATGGATTTGAAGAGATTGTTCAACTAGATTTGAATAATAAAGATTTAGAAATGTTTCAAAATAGTGTAAGTGCTGTTAAAGAAACAAATTCTGCACTAGATGGTTTAATATAGATAAAGTTGTCTGATTAATATTCAAATGTTATATTTGCAGGCATTAAAATTGTATCATGCAAGGAAATTCATTAATTAAAACTTTTGCTATATTATTTGGTTTAGTTAGCATCTACCAGCTTTCTTTTACTTTTATATCATCAACTCTCGAAAATAAAGCAAAAAATGCTGCAATCGAAAAAATTTCAGAAAACGAAATTTCATTTGCTGAGAAAAGAGCTAGAGAAGAGGTAAGATTCTTAGATTCTATCGGTGATTTTCCAGTTTTGATGTATTCATCCTACAATGATGCAAAGCAGAAAGAGTTAAATCAAGGTCTTGATTTAAAAGGTGGTATAAATGTTATTTTACAGATTTCAATAAAAGATCTATTGAAAGGTCTTGCAGAAAACTCAGTTAATCCGAAATTTCTAAAAGCCCTTGATGATGCTGATCAACTACAAAAACAATCTGATCAAACTTATTTAGAATCTTTCTTCGAAGCATTTGATTCAAGTACTAATCAAACTAGATTAACATCTCCAGAAATTTTTGGAAATAGAACTTTGAGCTCGGAGGTTTCTTTTGATACATCTGATGATGATATGAAATCAATTTTGAGATCAAAGATTGATGAATCTATAGTTTCTGCATTTGAAGTTTTAAGAAAACGTATTGATAAGTTTGGAGTTACTCAGCCTAATATTCAAAGATTAGGTACATCAGGTAGGATTCTAATTGAACTTCCTGGTGCAAAAGATATAGACAGAATTCAGAGCCTTTTACAAAGTACAGCTCAACTAGAGTTCTGGGAAACTTTTAAAAATGATGATTTTGCAGAATTTTTAGTTTCTGCTAACCAATACTTATCATCACTTGAAATAAATAATGAACAATCAGAATCCAACCAATCTGAAATAGATGACCTTTTATCTGAAGTTGAACAGTCTTCAGACTCTATCCAAAATACTTCAAGGCCATTATTAGGCCTTGTAAGAGCATTTAGTTTCCAGGGAGGTCCTATTCTAGGAAGATTCTTGCCTAGAGATCAAGAGTTAGTCAATTCATACTTGTCTTTGCCTGAAGTTAGAAAATTATTGCCAAGAGATTTGAGATTTACTAAATTTTTATGGGGTAAGGTCGATCAAGATGGTTTATCTAGTCTCTATGCTATTAAATCAAATAGAGAGGATGTTTCGCCTCTAAGTGGATCAGTGGTTGTTGATGCATCACAAAGTTATGATGCTGTTGGAAATCCTGCTGTTTCAATGCAAATGAATGCCCAAGGTGCCAGGATTTGGGAAAATCTTACAGATGTTGCTTACAGACAGAACTCAAATATTGCAATTGTGCTAGATGATGTTGTTTATTCAGCTCCTGGAGTTACTAGAGGTGCTATTAGTGGAGGAAGATCTGAAATTACAGGTGATTTTGATTTAAATGAGGCAATTGACTTAGCAAACGTATTAAGGGCAGGTAAATTACCTGCATCTGCAACTATAATTCAATCTGAGGTAGTAGGCCCATCTCTTGGACAAGAGGCAATCGATAGTGGTATATATTCATTTTTAATTGCACTTACTTTTGTACTGGTTTGGATGATTTTTTACTATGGCCCATCTGGCATTTTTGCTGATATAGCTTTAATATTAAATATTGTTTTAATATTTGGAATTCTTGCTGGTTTAGGAGCCGTTCTAACTCTTCCTGGTATAGCAGGTATAGTTCTTACAATTGGTATATCAGTTGATGCAAATGTTCTTATTTTTGAAAGAGTTAGAGAAGAGTTAAAAAAAGAGAAGGGTTTAAAACAATCAATTAATGATGGGTTCAATAATGCTCTTTCTTCAATCTTGGATGCTAATATAACAACTGGTTTAACTGCTCTAGTTTTATATATATTTGGAACGGGACCAATTAAAGGTTTCGCAACAACCTTACTTATTGGAATTGCAACATCATTATTTACTGCAATATTTATAACAAGATTACTAATAGACAACAAAGTATTCAAATCAGGTAAACTTGAATTTTCAACTAAATCAACCAAAGATCTCTTTAGTAACTTGAAGATTAAGTTTCTAGGTAAAAGAAAAGCTACATATGTAATATCATCTGTACTGGTTCTTATTAGCCTTAGTTCTTTACTATTTCAAGGATTAAATCAGGGTGTTGATTTCTTAGGAGGAAGATCATACATTGTTAGATTTGATAAGGAAGTTAAATCATCTGACATAGAGTCTACACTTAATGATGCGTTTGGAAGTGCTGAAGTAAAAACGTTTGGAGCAGCAAATCAGTTAAAAATTACAACAAAATATAAAGTAGATCAAGAAGGTTTAGAGGTTGATAATGAAATTAAAAATATACTTTTTGAAAACTTAAATTCTATTTACGATAACCCTCTTAGTTATGATCAATTCTCAGTTGGTGATGAGTTTGGTATTATGTCAAGTATTAAAGTAGGTCCAACAATTGCAGATGATATTAAACAAAATTCAGTTTGGGCTATACTAGGTTCATTAGTAATTGTGTTTTTCTACATTCTTCTTAGGTTCCAGAAATGGCAGTTTTCTCTTGGAGCAGTCTCAGCTGTATTCCATGATGTACTAATAGTTCTTGGTATATTTTCATTAACATACAAGATTATGCCTTTCAATATGGAAATAAATCAAGCATTTATAGCTGCCCTCTTAACTGTTATAGGTTACTCACTAAATGATACAGTAGTTGTTTTTGATAGGATCCGAGAATTCTTTAAAATTCATTCATCTTGGAATAGTGAAACAACAGTAAATACTGCTCTTAATAGTACTTTAAGTAGAACACTTAATACATCACTTACAACTTTAATCGTTCTTATAGCAATTTTTATTTTTGGAGGTGAGTCAATTAGAGGATTTATGTTTGCTCTTATTATTGGTGTAATGGTTGGAACTTACTCATCAGTATTTATAGCTACACCTATAATGTTTGATTCATATAAGAATAAATCTAACTAATAGTTTTTGTACTATTATCCTTATTAAATAATAAAATAAAACCTAGAATTATAAAGGGTATACTAAGCCATTGACCAGTTGATAGGCCAGGAAGAAATGCTTCTATTCCACCTTGACTTTCTTTTACAAATTCAACCATAAATCTTATAAAACAAAGTCCAATTAAAAAATAGCCAGATAACACACCCTTTCTATCTCTTATATTTGAAGACTGATAGAGTTTGTAGAGAATTATAAAAAGAATAATATATCCAAGTGATTCATATAGTTGGGCAGGATGTCTTGGAAGAGTCTCACCCCTGTTTTCAAAAATTATTCCCCAATCAGAATTAGTGTATTTTCCTAAAATTTCTGAATTAAAAAAATTACCAATTCTCACAAATGCTCCACCAATAGCTATTGGTATTGTAAGTCTGTCAAAAATCCATAAAAAGTTTTTAAACTTATATTTTTTTATAAATAAATATAAACCTATAAAAACTCCAATTGCAGCACCATGGCTAGCAAGACCTCTAAATCCTGTAAACTTATAACCATCAATTAAACCTAAAAGAGATGAGTTTGGGGATTCTTGAATAGGAAGAAGTATTTCAATTAAGTGATTTTGATAATAACCCCATTGATAAAAAAATACTTCACCCAGCCTAGCACCAAGAAAAATAGATACTACCATATATATTAACATTGGATCTAAATATTTTTCGTCTATTTTTTCTTTAACAAAAAATGATTTAACTAGGTTATAGCCAAGAATAAAAGCAAGAATAAACATTAAGCTATAAATGTAAATGGAAAAGCCACCTATTTCAATTAAAGTTTCGTTTGGTGACCATTTTATCTGGTTAATTATCATTATTAAATATAAATATAATTTATGGAACTGGATCATACCCACCCTTGAATAATGAGTTGCATCTTATTATTCTTCTTAAAGTCAAGTAAGTACCAGTAAAAACGCCATGTTTTTTTAAAGCAGTTATTCCATATTCAGAACAGGTAGGAGAGTATCTACAATTACGGCCTATTAATGGAGATATAAAAAGTCTATATATTCTTATTAAGAAAATAAATGGAAATGCAAGAAGTCTGCTAATCTTTATCATTCAGATTAATTCCAATTTTAGCTAATTCGTCCCTGATATTATCAGAAAGTTTGTAATCTTTATTCTTTCTTGCATTATCTCTTAGTTTTAAGAGAATTTCTAGAACTGAGTCATTACTTATTTTATTTTTTTTAAAATTTAAACCTAGAATTTTATTTAAGAAAGTATCAAATAAATTAATGAAATAATCTTTTTCAAATTGATTAATCTCAGTTATATTATTTTCAATGTCATTTATTATTTTATTTGAATTAAATATTTCAGCAAGAAGCATTGGAGTATTAAAGTCATCATTTAGGCAGTCATAACAATTATTTTCCCACTTTTTAATAGTATCTAAAACTTTATTATTTTTTGTTTTAACTGTCTTAACCAGACTAAGTCTATTTATTATTTCAATCAATCTATTAAGCCCCTTTTCAGATGCTTGAATTGCAGGCTCACTAATATCCAACTCACTTCTATAATTTGCCTGTAAAAAGAAGAATCTGACAATATTTGGATCATAAGGCTTAGAAAATTGTTTATTATTTCCTGAAAATAATTCATTTGGCAAAATATTATTACCAGTTGACTTAGACATCTTTTTGTTATTTAATGTAAGCATATTAGCATGCATCCAAAATTTTGCAGGCTGTTTACCAGTATGTCCAACACATTGGGCAATTTCACAATCATGATGAGGAAATTTGAGATCAATGCCTCCTCCATGAATGTCAAATTCGTCACCTAAGTATTTTTTACTCATAGCCGTACACTCTAGGTGCCATCCTGGAAAACCCTCACCCCATGGAGAACTCCACTTCATTAAATGATTTTTTTCGGCTTTTTTCCAAAGTGCAAAATCAAATTCGTTTTTTTTATCATCTTGACTAACAAGATCTCTTGAGTTAGATTTAATGTTATCTAGATCTCTCCCGGAGAGTTTACCATATGAATCAATGTCATTATAATTGGATATATCAAAATAAACAGATCCATTAGATATATATGCAAGATTTTTTTGTATTAAATCTTCAATTATTGAGATTTGTTCAGTTATATGTCCTGATGCTGTTGGTTCAATACTAGGATCTAATACATTAAATTTTTTTAAAATTTCTTTAAAACTATTAGTGTATTTTTGAGCTATTTCCATTGGCTCAAGCTGTTCAATCTTAGCCTTTTTAGAGATTTTATCTTCACCAGTATCTTCTAGATGCCCTACATCAGTAATGTTTCTTACATATCTAACATTATAACCTAGGTGCCCTAGGTATCTATATATTACATCGAAGGAAATAAAAGTTCTACAATTCCCAAGGTGAACGTCACTATAGACAGTGGGGCCACAGACATACATACCAACGTTATTATTTCTTAAGGATTTAAATTTCTCTTTAGAACTTGTTAATGAGTTGTATATGTATAAATCTTTTTGTGACATTAAAGTTCAGACTCAAGTTTGATATAGTCTAAAAACTCTCTTTTAAATTTCTCTTTTTTAAATTTACCTCCAAACTCAGAAGTAACAGTGCTAGAGTTAATATCTTTAATACCCCTAGAGTTTACACACAAGTGCTTAGCATCAATTACACATGCAACATCATCAGTATTTAAAGCCTTTTGAAGCTCTCTGACTATCTGAATTGTCAATCTTTCTTGCACTTGAGGTCTCTCAGCAAAATATCTCACTATCCTATTTATCTTGGAAAGCCCAATAACATTACCATTAGATATATATGCAACATGAGCCAATCCTACAATAGGAAGAAGATGATGTTCACATGTAGAATACAATGTGATATTCTTCTCAACAAGCATTTCTCCGTAATTATATTTATTTTCAAATGTTGACATTTGTGGTTTGTTCTTAGGGTTTATGCCAGAGAAAATCTCATTAACAAACATTTTAGCAACTCTTCTTGGTGTTCCTTTTAGACTATCGTCAGTTAAATCCATACCAAGGATGTTCAAAATATCATATACCTTTTTTTGGATCAGACTTACCTTCTCTGGATCAGGTAAATCAAAAGCTCCTTCTTTAAGTGGAGTTTCTTCATTATTTGATCCAATGTGATTATCACCAGTTGCATCAATCTCTTTATCTAGTAATTCTTGTAGTTTCATTTTTTAAAATTTGAGTAATTCAAAGATAGTTATTAAGAAGTTAAGTAGAAGTTAAAGTTTTATAGTAAATGTTGTATAGAAATTAAGCAAACCTTTATCTACTGAATATAAGCTTGTTAGTCCTCTGGTATATAATCTATTATCTAAATAAGTGCTAGATCTTGTTAAACCTAAATCGATATTTAGATACCCAAAATTAAATCCAATTCCAGCTGATAAGCCTGAAATGGTATTATCAGGATTAGAATCCGGTCCACTATAATAGAAGTAACCTGCTCGCAAATTATAATTTTTAATTCTATATTCACCACCAATTCTTATTGACTCCGATATTCCATCTAATTTATTTTTAATAGAATTATTGAGTGCATTTAGATAAGAATCCCTTCCATTATTATCATCAAATTTTGAGTTACTATATTTTGTTATTTCATAGTCTAAGCTAATTAAACCTTTGCTTCCAAAAATATATGAAAGACTAAAAGTTGACTTGGATGGAAGAGTCAGTTTATATTCATCATAAAAATTTATTGTATTTGGATCAATCTTGTAGGTGTTAATTCCATCTTTCTCGATAATATCACTTTCAATGTATTGTGAATTCTCCTCTTCAATTTTTAAAAGGGTAGGGGTCGTGTATGATAATCCTAATCTTAGTTGTTTTATTTTAATAATACTTCCTAATTGTAAAGATATTCCTTCACCGAGAGCGAATAATTTTTCATCAAATTGAACTCTTTTTACAATGGAATTAGACATATAACCATCTTCTTTGAATACTTTATCTTCTTCAAACCTAAGAGAATGAAAATTTACATTTAATCCAAAAAAAACATGGTTAATGAAGGAGCTACTGAAATTTAATGAGTGTTTAAAATGATTTCCTTTTCTAAAAATTGAGACATTTTGATTTAAATTATTGTAGATAGCATTTGAAACATAATTATTGAATGGTCCACCATCTTCATTTATAATGTAACTTTGATAACCAAGAAAAGCTTGCTGATCCCCAAACCCAAAATTATCTCCAAGAAACTTATATGCGTCTTGGATTGTTTCGTCTTCGTAAACTAGTAAATCTGTATAAGGAATTCCATCAGCATAATTAAGAAAATAATTATCAATACCTGATTTATTTTTACCCCTAAATGAAAAAGAGTCATTAAAATCATTTAACCTGTTTATATTGTAGGCAACTGAAAACTTAGATTTTCTATTTTCGTATACAAGAACAAATCCTGCTTGATTAAATGAAATTAGATTGTCCTTATTTGAAGATAATGAGCTATTAAAGCTGTTATCTATTTCTTGACTTTTATAGTTTAATGAAATACCAAACTCAGACTCCAAAAAAACTGATGAGCCTGCTGGGTTAATTGATATTGACGATAAATCTCCTCCTAGAGAACCAAATGCTCCTCCCATCGAGTTAAACCTAGAGCTACCATCATGATAAAATGAATTATATCTAACAACATCTTCGTATGTCTGAGAGTATGTAAATGAAATACCTAAAAGTATCAGGCATAATTTGAAAGTTTTTGTAAACATTTATTGAATATTGCCGCTACCGCCTGATGATTTTACAGCACTAGCTCTACTCCCGCTTACACCTCTTGATCCGACATTACTAGATCTACTACCACCATAATTTGAAGAAGATCTAGATCTGAAGTTTGATCCACTTGGACTTCTTGAAGATGAAAAATTTGAATTCAATGATCTCTCAGAATTTGAGTTGTAATAGTTTTGGCTTCTTTGGAATCTACCAGAATTATTTTCAAAAGATCTTCCTTGAAGAACACTTCCTCTTTGACTTGGATTTACTGATCTTATTCTTTGATATGTTTTTCTAATTACATCATCTTTTATAGCGCTTAGGTTAGGTAAATATCTTTTTTGATTAGTATTTCTTGAATAACCACTTCTTCTTCTGTAAATTCCATTTAAATTGTCCTTTTTTAACTGTGCTAGACTTGGAGTATTCGTTCTATTATTATCTATTTTAGTAATTTCATTAAAATCTTTTTCATAAGAATCTGATCTTGAATAAATACTTGATACTCTTTCTTCATTTAAATTAGCTGATCTAGACCTCTCATTAGGTTGTAATTTTTCACCACGTCTTGATGCAGAGTTACTAGTTGTTGGGATTTGTCTAAATATTTGAGTGTCTGAAGTATTTGCATAGGATCTTTCATAGAATCTTGAATTATAAATATGATTATTGAACCAAGGGTACATTCTTGAATTTCTGAAGTAATACCAATAATAATTTCCAATATTATATGAATATGGATTTATGTAATAGTTAATAGGTCTTGGATAAAAATAATCACCTAATCCAAACATATAGCTATCATAATATAAGTGATTATAATAAAACCTAGACGAACTTGGAAAAAAATTATAAACTATTTCTCTTGAGTCGGGTTTTGCTCCCCATGGTAAATTTCCATTATCATTTGAAGTAAAGTCATCTAAAGATACTTGAGCATAATTATCAAATGCTCCTTCATAATTAGTTCCTCTGTCTGTAGAAACATAAATACCATCATCTTCGTAATAAGACGATAAATAATATGTTGAACAGCTCATGAAAAGAGCTGAAAACAGTGATATTTTTACTATTGTTAAGAATTTCAGCATTTCCATAAAGTTATAACAAATATTTAATTTTAAAAATGTAATTTTACATCTACTTATTTATGACCAAAAATTATGCCAAAAATAAATGGGAAATAAGATAACTCCTAGAGAAGAAAATTATTCAAAGTGGTACAATGATATTGTCTCAGAAGCAGGTTTAGCTGAATCATCTGATGTAAGGGGGTGTATGGTTATAAAACCTTATGGTTTTTCTATTTGGGAATTAATGAAGTCACAATTGGACAAGATGTTTAAAGAAACAGGTCATGAAAATGCTTATTTTCCTTTATTTGTTCCAAAGTCACTATTTGAGGCTGAAGAAAAGAATGCTGAGGGTTTTGCAAAAGAATGTGCGGTTGTTACTCATTACAGATTAAAAAATGATCCTAATAAAAAGGGGAAATTAATAGTCGATCCAGATTCAAAGTTAGAGGAAGAATTAATCGTTAGACCAACCAGTGAAGCAATTATTTGGAAAACATACAAGAATTGGATTCAATCATATAGAGATTTGCCAATTCTAATTAATCAATGGGCCAACGTAGTTAGATGGGAAATGAGAACTAGGCTTTTTTTAAGAACAGCAGAATTTTTATGGCAAGAGGGTCATACTGCTCATGCTACAAAAGAAGAGGCTTTAAATGAAACAAAACTTATCAATAATATTTATGCTGAATTTGCAGAAAAATATATGGCTATGCCTGTGGTTAAAGGATACAAATCTGAGTCAGAAAGATTTGCTGGAGCTGAAGAAACTTTATGTATTGAAGCTTTGATGCAAGATGGAAAAGCTCTTCAAGCAGGTACATCTCATTTTTTAGGTCAAAATTTTGCTAAAGCTTTTGATGTAAAATTTGCTGATAAGTCTGGTAAATTAGAATATGTTTGGGCAACCTCTTGGGGTGTATCTACAAGATTAATGGGTGCCTTAATTATGTCTCATAGTGACGATAATGGGTTGGTTTTACCACCATTTCTTGCACCAATTCAAGTTATATTAATTCCTGTAATCAAAGCAAAAGAAAACTCTGATCAAATAGTTGTAAAGTCTAATGAATTGTATAATAAACTAAAAGATATTGGAGTTAGAGTTAAGGTTGATGATCGAGAAAATATTAGTTTAGGATATAAGCTGAATGATTCTGAGGTAAAAGGAATTCCAATGAGAATTGTAATTGGACTTAAAGAAATTGAAAACAATTCAGCTGATATTTTTTACAGATATGATATGTCCAAAGTTCATACATCTTTTGATAGAATTGTTGATAAAATTGTTGAATCAATTGATTCAATTCAAGATAACATGATTAAGCAATCAAATGAAAGTCTAATAAATAATACGCATGAAGTAGATAATTATGATGATTTTAAAAAGTTAATTGAATCTCAAAGTGGTTTTGTAATTGCTGGTTGGGATGGAACAAAAGAAACTGAAGAAGCTATTAAAGATCAAACAAAAGCTACAATAAGGTGTATTCCTGAAAACATTGATTCTAAAGGTGTTAAATGTATTTATACAGGTAAACCTGCTGCTTACAAAGTAATATTTTCAAAATCTTATTGAAATATTAAAATTTCAATTAAATTTGCAACCTGATTGGCCCGTTCGTCTATCGGTTAGGACCTCAGGTTTTCATCCTGGAAAGAGGGGTTCGATTCCCCTACGGGCTACAAATTAAAAATTATGGCAAATCATAAATCTGCTTTAAAAAGAATTCGTTCTAGTGAAACTAAGAAGTCTCTGAATAAACTTCAGCACAAGACTACTAGAAATGCTATTAAAAAATTAAAAGATGCTAAGACTAAGAAAGAAGCTCAAAAGCTTTATCCTGGTGTTGTGTCTTTACTTGATAAGTTAGCTAAGAATAATGTTATTCATAAGAACAAAGCATCTAATTTAAAGTCAAAGCTAAGTAAGCTTAAATAATTTAGGAGTTCATAGATATAAGAAACTCCTCATTATTCTTGGTTTTCTTAAACCTATCATTAATGAATTCCATTGCTTCAACAGGGTTCATGTCAGCTAAATACTTTCTCATTATCCACATTCTTTGAATTGTATTTTCACCTAAAAGAAGGTCATCTCTTCTAGTGCTTGAAGAAACTAAATCAATTGCTGGGAAAATTCTTCTATTAGATATTCTTCTATCTAATTGCAGTTCCATATTCCCAGTTCCTTTAAATTCTTCAAAAATTACCTCATCCATTTTAGATCCCGTCTCTGTTAGAGCTGTGGATATAATAGATAAAGAACCACCATTCTCAATATTTCTTGCAGCGCCAAAAAATCTCTTTGGTTTATGAAGTGCATTAGCATCAACACCACCACTCAAAATTTTACCAGATGCAGGTTGAACTGTATTATAGGCTCTTGCAAGTCTTGTAATTGAATCAAGAAGTATTACAACATCATGACCACATTCTACAAGTCTCTTTGCTTTTTCTAAAACTATATTTGCAACTCTAACATGTCTATCAGCTGGTTCATCAAAAGTTGAAGCAACGACCTCTCCTTTTACATTTCTTTGCATGTCAGTAACCTCTTCAGGTCTCTCGTCTATTAGAAGAATTATTTGAAAAACTTCTGGATGATTTGCTGCAATTGCATTCGCAACATCTTTAAGAAGCATTGTCTTTCCTGTTTTAGGTTGTGAGACAATCATTCCTCTTTGTCCTTTACCAATTGGAGAAAAAAGATCAATAATTCTGGTAGAGATTGTACTTTCTTTAGATGAAATATTAAACTTTTCTTCTGGAAAAAGAGGAGTTAAATGTTCAAAAGATACTCTATCTCTAACAACCTCAGGATCTAAGCCATTTATTTTGTTAACCTTAATAAGAGGGAAATACTTCTCGCCATCTTTAGGAGGTCTAACAGTACCATGAACAGTATCTCCAGTTTTTAATCCAAAAAGTTTTATTTGAGATTGGGAAACATAAATATCATCTGGCGATGATAGATAATTATAATCTGATGATCTTAAAAAGCCATATCCATCTTGCATTATTTCTAAAACTCCTTCAGATTCAATTATACCATCAAACTCAAAATCAGGTTCTTTGTATCTATTTCTGTTGTCTTTGTTAAAGTTTCTATTTTGATAATTTTTATTTCCACCATTATTATTTCTGTTTTCTTTAAAATTATTTTTAACAACCTTTGGTTCAGGTTTAATATCATTAGGTTTTTCTTCAGTTACATTGCCAATAATTTTGTCAATAATATCTTGTTTTTTTTGACCCTTTAAGTCTTTAATTCCGATCTGATCAGCAATCTCAATAAGTTCGGCTAGTTTTTTAGCCTTAAGCATTTTAATATCGTACATGTTTATATGTGGTTTTGATTTGAAATGTTAATAGAAAAAATACTTCTTGGTAAGAAATAGTATACTAATTTACAAATTTATTTTTAATTTGATTAAATATCTTTAATTGTTAATAATGTCAAGATATTTTGTTGAGTTTTCGTATGATGGCACAGCATACCATGGCCTTCAGAAACAACCTAATTCTATTACCATTCAAGAGGTTATAGAAAATAACTTTGAAAAGTTTATTGGTTCTGAAATTAACCTTGTACTTGCTGGAAGAACTGATGCAGGTGTTCATGCTAAGCAAATGTTTGCTCATTTTGATACTAAAAAAAATTTTGAAAAGGGTATATTTTGTAAAAGATTAAATACTATGTTACCAGAAGACATATGTATTGAGTCAATTAATTTAGTTTCTGATGACACCCATGCTAGGTTTGATGCAGTATCAAGAACTTATGAGTATGTTATATCTAATCGAAAAAATCCTTTTAACAATAAGTTTACATATTACTTTAAGGGTTTTCTTGATTTGGAAAAAATGAATGAATGTTGTCTCGATTTATTAAATCACAATGATTTTAAGTGTTTTTCTAAATCAAATACAGATGTTAAAACATATATTTGTGATATTACAGATGCACAATGGAAAGAGATAAATAATGAGTATAGGTTTAATATTACTGCGGATAGATTCTTGAGAAACATGGTCCGTTCAATTGTAGGGACTATGATTGATATTGGAAGATCAAAGATTTCAAATGAAGATTTTAAAAAAATTCTTAAATCTAGAAGTAGAAGTGAGGCAGGTTTTTCTGTTCCACCTTCTGGTTTAAGTTTATTAAGTGTTAAGTATAATAATATTTTTATAGAGACTTGGAAAAAGTAAACGGTAAAATTTTTGACATAAATCTTTTTTATAAATTATTGGTTTTTGTAAAACCATATAATCTATCTTACTACGGTGTATTGCTATCAGCGATCATAATTTCTCTTCTTTCAACTCTAACTCCATACTTATTAAAAATAGTAGTTGATGATTACATTCTTCCAAAAAATTTTGATGGAATGCAAACGATAATTATGATTATGGTAGGAATATTATTTCTTGAAGTAATTTTCATGTATCTATTTGCTTACTATGCTAATTGGCTAGGTCAAAAAGTTATCAAGGATTTACGGGTAAATGTTTTTAAAAAAATTATAAAATTTAAAATGTCTTTTTTCGATAAAAATGCAGTTGGAAGGCTAGTAACAAGAACTGTTAATGATATAGAGACTATTGCAAGTATTTTCTCTCAGGGATTATTTATGATTATAGCAGATGTTCTTAAAATGTTTACGGTCTTGATTGTAATGTTAATTATAAGTTGGGAGTTAACACTTGTTGTTATATCTATTTTTCCATTACTTATTTATGCTACTAGAATTTTTCAAAAAACTATGAAAACCGCCTTTGAAAAAGTTAGAAAAGAGGTAGCAAACTTTAATTCTTTTGTGCAAGAGAGAATAAGTGGAATAAAAATTGTTCAAATTTTTAGTAGAGAAGAAGTCGAAATAAATAATTTTCAAAAAATAAATATTAGACACAAAGAAGCATGGTTAAGGACAGTTTGGATAAATTCCATTTTCTTCCCTATTGCTGAAATTTCTACTTCAATATGTATTGGTCTTTTGGTATGGTATGGAGGTTTTAACAATATTAATGGAGATAATATCTCTCTAGGTACTTTATTTCTATTTATTTCAATGTCTGGGTTACTTTTTAGGCCACTTAGACAAATTGCAGATAGATTTAATACTCTTCAAATGGGAATGGTTTCTACAGAAAGAATTTTTAAAATATTAGAGGATAATTCACATATTAAAGATGATGGTAAAAAGTCTAAAAGAAAATTTGATGGAATGATTGAGTTTAAAGATGTAACTTTTTCTTACGTTAGAAATGAGATAGTAATTAATGATATTTCATTTAAAATAAATCCAGGAGAGACTTTTGCTATTGTTGGTCCAACTGGAAGTGGTAAAACAACCATAACTAACTTAATAACAAGATTCTATGAGCATGATAAAGGTAATATCTTAATTGATGGAGAGAACATAAATAATTTAGAATTGTCAAATATTAGAAATCAGGTTGGAATTATACTTCAAGATGTTTTTCTTTTTGCAGACACAATATTTAATAACATTACTCTCTATAATGATAAAATAACATTAGAAGATGTTCATAATGCTGCAAAAGAGCTAGAAATTCATGACTTTATAAATTCTTTACCAAACGGATATGATTTCAATGTAAGTGAAAGAGGCGGTACTTTATCATCAGGTCAGAAACAGCTCATAGCTTTTCTGAGGGTATTGGTTAACAATCCGGATATTTTAATTTTAGATGAAGCCACTTCATCGATTGATTCTTATTCTGAAGACTTAATAAAAAATGCAACTAAAAAAATTACAAAAGGAAAAACTTCAATAATAATTGCTCATAGACTTTCAACTATCGAATCAGCTGACAAAATTATCTATATGGAAAATGGTAAAATATTAGAACAAGGAAATCATAAAGAGCTATTAAATATGGAAAATGGTAATTTTAAAAAGCTTTATCAAGAACAACTTTTAGAGGAAGAATTAACATAACTTATTAAATAAATCTATACATTCCTTTGCTTCTCTAACATCATGAACTCTTATGACATCCGCACCTTTATTCAATGCTATTGTATTTAAAATAGATGTTCCATTAAGTGCTTTGTCAGGGCTTGTATTTAAAAATTTATATATCATAGACTTCCTAGATATACCTGCCAATAAAGGTTTTTTAAATTCTTTAAATCTTTCCAAGTTGCTTAAAATCTCAAAATTATGATCTATGGTTTTCCCAAAACCAAATCCAGGATCAATTATTATATTTTTGATGTTAATGCTCTCTAGTTCATCAATCTTTGAATTAAAAAATGTTAAGATCGAATTAACTACATTATTGTAAGTAGGTTTTTTTTGCATATTATTAGGATCACCTTTCATATGCATAATTACATAACCTGCATTATAGTCTTTTACAACATCAATTAATTTAGAATCATATTTTCCTGAGCTTATATCGTTTATTATTGCAAATCCATTATTTAGAGCAAATTCCGCGACTTCTGAATTATAGGTATCTATGGAAAATAGTTCATTATTGAAGTTTTTAGAAAACTCAATTATATATTTTGATGTCATCTTTAATTCATCTTCCCCTTTAATAATCTTTGAGCCAGGTTTAGAGCTTACAGCTCCTAAGTCAATTATATCAACACCTTGATTAATCATCTCAGAAACTCTAGAAACAGCCTTATCTATAGAGTTGTATTTACCGCCATCATAAAAAGAGTCATCAGATATATTAAGAATACCCATAATTTTTTGAGTATTAAAATTTATTTTTTTTCCGTTACAATTTAAAGTCATATTTTTAAGCTTCTTTTCCAAAATTATATTAAAATCTAATATGGGAGATACAAAGTCGAAATATCAAAAAATAATAAATAAATCAAGAAAGATTTTTGAAGATAAAAATAGTGATTATGGATCTTCATGGAGAATTTTAAGAGTAATCTCATTAGTAGATCAAATACATATTAAGGCTCAAAGAATAAGAAATCTTCAAAATAATATATCAAATAAAATTGATGAAGGTCAAACTTCAGAATTTTATGGAATAATAAACTATTCTATAATGGGACTTATACAGCTTGAGATTGGAGTTGTAGATGAGCCAGATTTAAAACTTGATGATATTTTTAAATTGTATGATAAAAAAGTCTCAGAAACTTTTGAACTAATGATTGCTAAAAATCATGATTATGGAGAAGCATGGAGGGACATGGAAGTAATAAGTTTGACGGATCTAATAATTCAAAAAATATTTAGAATGAAAAGTATTCTAAAAAATGATGGAAAAACATCAGTAAGTGAAGGAATAGATGCTAATTTTCAAGATATTTTGAATTATT
>JBELLF010000005.1:0-33431 GCA_042088875.1 Candidatus Marisimplicoccus framensis
TCTAATGGATGGGATTTAATCACTAAATGATTTTCTAGCAATAGGAATTACATCACTTATCTGCAATCCATATTTTAATTTAATTTCTTCAGAAAAATTTTCAGTATAGTAAACCATATCTACTTCAAATCCAGCTTTTTCAACTCTCTCTTTAAAGTCTAAGCCATATTCTCTTACATGATCATACTGTCCAAAATATTTCTCTCTATCTTTTTTAGAAATTATTGATTGATCCTCAAAAGTTTCATTTCTATTAAAGTTAATAGGTACCTGAAGGATTGCAACTCCACCAGACTTTAAAACTCTAAAAATTTCATTTAAAGCTTTTATATCATCATCAATATGTTCAAGAACATGATTACATACTATTAAATCAAAAGATTTATTCTTAAAATTCATTGATTTAATATCTCCTTTTATATCTGCTAGTGGTGATTTTAAATCAAAGGTTATGTAGTTCCAGTTTTGATTTTTTTTAAATTTTTTATAAAAAATTTGTTCTGGTGCAACATGTAAAACTTTTAGTTTTGAGTCAAGAAAATTTGTTTCGTTAACAAGGTATAACCAAAGAAGCCTATGTCTTTCCAAAGATAGTGTTCCAGGGGATAATGCATTTCTTCTTATTTTTTTATAACCATATGATAAAAATTTTGAGTATCCATTTCCATCAATTGGATCATAAAATCTTTTTCCTTTGAATATAATTTTTAAAATTGGTATAAAGTAGAAGCTATATTTTATTAGTAACTCTCTTGGTAAGAATGTTAATATATATTTCATCTATTAAAAAAAATTATTGAATTTATCTTCTTCGTTAGATTCAATGCCAAGAGCTTGGTAAATATATTTGAATGTTGATAATAACTCTGGCTTACTATCAATAACTGCAATATTATGTTCAAAATGTGCGCTCTGAAGTCCGTCGAGAGTCACAAAGGTCCAACCATCATCATTTATTTTAATTTTTTCAGTCCCAAGATTTATCATCGGTTCTATTGCCAATACTAAACCATTTTTGATAAGTTTTCCGGTACCTTTTTTTCCATAGTTTGGAACTTCTGGTAATTCATGAAGACTTTGACCTAATCCATGACCAACTAGCTCTCTTACAATTCCGTAACCATGAATTTTAATATAGCTTTCTATTGCATCACCTATATCACCAATTCTATTACTCTCTTTCATTGATTCAATTCCTTTGTAAAGTGATTTTTTCGTTATATATAATAATTCTTGAACTTCTTTGGATACCTCACCTACAGAAAAAGTATATGCATGGTCACCATAGAACCCATCCTTTAGAACTCCACAATCTATTGAAATTATATCACCATTTTTTAAAGGTGTATCACATGGAATACCATGTACTACTTCATTATTTATACTTACACATAATGTATTTGGAAAATTATCATATCCCTTAAACCCTGGCTTAGCTTGATTGTCAAGTATAAATTCTTCTGCAATCTTGTCAAGATATAAAGAAGTTATTCCAGGTTTAATTTTCTCTGCCATTAAACCTAAGGTCTTTGAGACTAATTGGGCACTTTCCCTAATTTTTTTAATTTCATTTAGATCTTTTAGTATCATTCTACAAAATATACATGTTTATAGTCTTCATCATTTATAATTTTGAGAATATCATTCTCTAGACTTTCCTTTGGAAATTCAACTATTCTGTTAACCTCAGCATTATCTAAATTAAAAATAATAGTTGGTGTATTGGTTATATTTTTATTTACTTCATAACCCATTTCAGACTTTTTATTTGGATTAAGTAAAATTATTTTTAATTTATTTTCGGGAAAATTAAGCTCCTTTAGAATTTTAACTAATCTAGGTATTTCTCGCTGAGAGTCATGGCATAATGTATTCATGAATATTTCAATATCATAATTATATAACTCAGAGAAATTATCTATATCTATTTTTTCAACTGTATAGTTTTCAAAATTTTCATTAAACCAATATGTTTTAGGCGAGTTTTTTAAATAATCTATATCTACTACTCCTTCTTCTAAAAGATAATTTTGATTCTGAGAGCAGCTTGTAAATAAAATAGCTATAAATAATAAATAGATCTTTTTCATATTAGTAATGATTCCCCTTCCATCTCTACAGGAGTTTCTATACCAAGAATATCAAGTATAGTTGGGGCAATATCTGCGAGTACTCCATTATTAATTTCTTTATTTTCACAATTAACTAGAATTATAGGTACTGGATTGATAGTATGTGAAGTGTTTACTGAGCCATCATCATTAATCATTCTCTCACAATTTCCGTGATCAGATATAACAATTGATGTATAGTCTTCTTTTGTTGCTTCATTTATAATACTTCCAAGATGATTGTCTACAACTTCGCAAGCTTTAATTGCAGCAGTAAAATTTCCTGTATGTCCTACCATATCAGGATTAGCAAAGTTCAAGCATATAAACTCAAATTTACCTTTTTTGATTTCTCGTATTACATTTTTAGTTACTTCATCAGAGCTCATCTCAGGTTTAAGATCATAGGTAGCTACTTTTGGTGATGGACATAAAATTCTTTCCTCATTTTTGAATTTTTCCTCGTTCCCACCATTAAAAAAGAATGTCACGTGTGGATATTTTTCGGTTTCAGAAATTCTGAGTTGATTAAAATTATTTTTTGAAATTACCTCTCCAAGAGTATTCTTAAGAACCTTATTCTCAAAAATTGGTTTTGCAATTTTAAAATTTTCATCATAATTAGTAAGTGTGTATAAATTACTCACAGATTTAGTCATTTCATGATCTAGATAATCCTTTTCACATAAGGCGGATGTTAGCTGTCTCCCTCTATCAGTCCTATAATTAAAAAATATTACCGTATCATCAGAATTTAGTTCATAAATTGGATTGCCATCTGAATCTACCTTCAAAATTGGCTCTATAAATTCATCTGTTACCCCTCTTGAATATGAATTATTTATATCATGTATCAAATCAGTTGACTTGGTTCCAAGAGAATTTGAAATTAGATCATACGCTTTTTTAACTCTCTCCCATCTATTATCCCTATCCATTGAATAATACCTGCCAATAATAGTTGCAAGTTTGCCTCCATTTTTTTTACTAAAAGTTTCAATAGATTTTATAAAATCAATTCCAGATTTTGGATCGACGTCTCTACCATCAGTAAATGCATGTATAAAGATTTTATCTTTAATTTCGGATAACGATAAAATAATTTCTTTTAAATGGTCTATATGAGAGTGAACACCTCCGTCTGAAACTAGACCCATTAAATGGACATTTGAAGAATTCTTTTTAGTATAGTTAACTATATCATTAAAATGAATTTTATTTCTAAACACACCTTCTTTAATACTGTTATTAATTTTAAGAAGATCTTGCAGAACTATCCTTCCCGAACCAATATTCATATGACCAACTTCACTGTTTCCCATTTGACCTTTTGGTAAACCAACTTTTTCTCCATGAGTTATTAAAAAATTATTTGGGTAATTCTCAATTAACGAATTAAAATTTGGAGTGTTTGCCTTGTCAGGTGCAGATGCATCTTTGTTATCTGCAATTCCCCATCCATCAAGAATTAATAGTAAGACTTTCTTGTTCAATTTTTTGTTTAAAGATACAAATATCATTAAGTAGATTTGTTAATATGATTAGGAAAAAATATATTGTTATATAATATGTTAGAGGGTAAAGTATATAAATCAACAGGGAGTTGGTACCTAGTTAAATCAAAAAATAAATTTTTTGAATGTAGAATAAAGGGAAAAATTAGACTTAGGGATATCTCTACTACAAATCCAATATCAGTTGGTGATGATGTAATATTTGAAATAGAAGATCAAAATACTGGTATTATTTCAGATATTTTGCCTAGATCAAATTATATAATTAGAAAATCAGTAAAACTTTCTAAACAGTATCATATAATTGCCTCTAATATCGATTTATCAATACTAGTTGTTACCCTTGATAACCCTGTAACAACAAATAATTTTATTGATAGATTTTTAGTTACCTGTAAGGCTTATGACATTCCTGTTATTTTGGCCTTTAACAAAATTGACACCTTTCAAAAAAATGAAGATGATAAAATTAAAGAAATGATTAACATGTATAATCATATAGGATATAATTGTGATTTAATCTCGGCTAAATTTGGGGACGGGGTAGATAATTTAATTGCAAAAATGAAAAACAAAACCTGTATGATATCTGGTCATAGTGGAGTAGGTAAATCAACTTTAATCAATTATATATCTCCTGGTTTAAGCCTGAAGACAAAAGAAATATCATCCTCGCATAATCAGGGTCAACACACAACCACACATGCAGAAATGTTTGATCTAGATTCAAATATAAGGGTAATAGATACTCCTGGAATAAGAGGGTTTGGTCTTGTAGATATTTCAAAAAATGAACTTGGGGACTTTTTTCCAGAATTTTTTAAAGCAAAAGACAAATGTAAATTTAAAGATTGTCTTCATCTAGATGAACCAAATTGTAATATAAAAAGTGAAATAACTAATGGTGAAATATTTGAATCAAGATATAATACTTATTTAGATATGATGAAAGACCATAATATTTATAGAAAATCCGATGAAAGTAGTAATTCAGAGAGTTAATAAGTCTTCAGTTGAGATAAATAATAAGATTAAATCTGAAATTCAAAAAGGATTACTTGTCTTAATAGGAATTGGTTTAGATGATGATAAAAAAGATGCTGAATGGTTAGCAAATAAAGTGCTAAACCTAAGAATATTTAATGATTCAGAAGGAGTTATGAATAAATCCGTATTGGATATAAATGGTGAATTGCTTCTAATCTCTCAATTTACACTATTAGCATTAACTAAGAAAGGAAATAGGCCATCTTATATAAAGTCTGCTGATCATCATATTGCGATTCCTCTCTATGAGTATTTTATTAAGACTTGTAAAGATCAGATTGATGATAAAGTAAAAACTGGAACTTTTGGTGCTGACATGAAAGTTTCACTTGTTAATGATGGACCTGTAACAATAGTAATTGATTCAAAAAGTAAGGAGTAACATTACATTACAATTACTTCTTCTTCAAGCTCAATATCAAATTCATTAAATACTGAGTCCTTAATTCTTTTAGCAAAATTTATAATTTCATTCCCTGATGCATTGCCTAGATTAATTATTACTAAAGGCTGGTTCTTATAGACACCTACATTTTCATCATTAATTTTTTTAAAGCCACATTTATCAATTAACCATGCAGCTGGAACTTTAAAATAATTTGAATCAGTTTTAAAGAAAGGAATTTCATTAAATTTTTCTTTAAGTTTTTGAAATTTAGAATAGCCTATAATAGGATTCTTAAAAAAGCTTCCACAATTACCATATTGTTTTGGATCTGGAAGTTTTGAGTTCCTAATCTTAATTACCTCATTTGAAATCTTTTTTAAATCTAGGCCAGATTCTGAAAGATTATTCAAATCTGGATAATCAATATTAAATAAATGATTTGATTTTGTTAGATTAAATCTGACAGAAGTTATTATAAATTTATTCTTAAGGTTTTTTTTAAAAATGGATGATCTGTAACTAAATTCACAATCTGACTTACTTAAGTTAACTTTATCAAGAGAGTCAATCATTATTCCTGAGCAACTATCAAATACATCTTCTAACTCTACACCATAAGCTCCTATATTTTGAATTGGAGAAGCACCAACACTACCAGGGATTAATGACAAGTTTTCAATTCCACCAAAATCTTTATCCACTGCCCACTCAACAAATCTATGCCAGTTCATGCCAGCAGATACTTCAACTTGAATTTTATCAACACCTTCTTCTAAGATCTTTATACTTTCTTCTTTTAGATTAATAATAGTTCCTTGATAATGCTTTGTAAATAATATATTACTTCCGCCCCCAAGAATGAATAGATTGTTATTTAACTCTTTGCTGTCTAATATCTCTAAGAGATCATCAGGATTACTTGTCTCAACTAACAGATCACAACTAGCATCTACATTAAATGTATTAAGCTTTTTTAATGAAGCATTTTTATTTACAATCATAAGCTATCCAATAAACTCTTTAAGACCTAGTTTAATAATCTTTATTGCATTTTTTAATTTTTCTGAATTTAGAACAAATGCAATTCTTACCTCATCTTTTCCGTAATTTTCAGAACTATAAAAACCTGAAGCTGGAGATAGCATTACACTTTGATTTTTATATGAAAAATCTGTCAAAAGAAACTTTGCAAAATCTTCTGCATTTTCAATTGGTAACTTTATAATAGAATAAAATGCACCCATTGGATTAGAAAACTTAATATTATCAATTTGACTTAATTCATTAATAACAACTTCTCTTCTTTTATAGTATTCCTTTATTACATTTTCTATATAGTCTTCTCCTGAATTTAGAGCATGATTCGCAGCAATTAATGCTAAAGTAGGAGGAGATAATCTGGTAAGAGCAAACTTTAAACAAGTCTGTATGAATTCAGAGTTTTTAGATACAATAAATCCAACTCTAGCACCACACAGACTGTATCTTTTAGAAGTTGAATCAATTAAAATAGCATTCTCAGAAAATTTTTCATCTTCAAGAATTGAAAAATGCTTAGTATCTATATAAATAAACTCTCTATAAACCTCATCAACAACTATGAATAAATCATTTTTTTTAGCAAGATTGGCAATGTTTGTTATTTCCTCTTGGGAGTAGACATATCCAGTAGGATTACAAGGATTACATAATAAAATTGCTTTTGTTTTACTATTAATCTTCTTTTCAAATTCATGAATTGATGGTAAAGCAAAATTATCATCAATTTTTGATGTAATTGGAATAACATTAACATCAGAAGCCAATGCGAAACCATTATAATTGGCATAAAAAGGTTCAGGGATAATTACCTCATCACCGGGATCACAAATAGAATTCATTGTAAATGAAAGGGCTTCGCTGGCACCAACAGTAGTTATAATATCATCAGGAGAAACATATATACTATGTTTTTTGTAATAATTGCAAACATTGTTTCTAAATTCAAGTGATCCTTGAGAATATTCATATTTTAATAAATCTAAATTGGTTTCCTTAACTGCATTAAGAGATTCAACTGGAGATTTTATATCAGGCTGACCAATATTTAAATGAAGAATTTCAATTCCTCTTTTTTTTGCATCATCAGCATATGGTACAAGTTTTCTGATTGGTGAAGGAGGGATCTTATTACCTTTTTTTGATATTGATGGCATTTATTTAACTTAATTTTGTAAATATACTTCAAGGTATGTTATTTTTGTTTTACTTTAAAATATTTATCATCTGATGCCAATTCCTTCTAAATATGAACATATTGAAATTGAAAAGAAATGGTATTCATATTGGATGGAAAACAATCTTTTTAAATCTATTCCAAATGATAAAGAACCATTTACAATTGTAATACCTCCTCCAAATGTTACTGGACTTCTTCATATGGGTCACATGCTTAACAATACTATCCAAGATATATTAGTTAGGAGGGCTAGAATGTTAGGTAAAAATGCATGTTGGGTTCCTGGTACTGATCATGCATCGATCGCAACTGAAGCAAAAGTTGTTGAGAATCTAAAGAAAAAAGGAATAGATAAGTTAGATATTTCTAGGGATGAATTTTTAAAATACGCATGGGAGTGGACTGAAAAATATGGAGGTGGAATACTTGAACAATTAAAAATGTTGGGATGTTCATGTGATTGGGATAGAACTAAGTTTACATTGGATGATGATATGTATGAATCTGTTTTAATTGCATTTAAAATTCTTCATGATAAAGGATTAATTTATAGAGGATACAGAATGATTAACTGGGATCCAGAGGCTAAAACTACTGTTTCTGATGAGGAAGTAAATTATGTTGAGGAACAATCAAATTTATACTATCTGAAATATAAAATCGTGGATTCAGATCAAGAGATGATTATCGCAACGACAAGACCTGAAACTATATTTGGTGATACTGCAGTATGTGTTAATCCTAAAGATAAAAGATATAAATCCATGATTGGTAAACAAGCTATTGTTCCAATTTGTGACAGAAAAGTACCAGTAATTGCTGATCCTTATGTTGATGTTGAGTTTGGAACAGGATGTCTTAAGGTAACCCCTGCTCATGACATAAATGATTATAATCTAGGAAAAAAACATAACCTTGATACTATAGATATTTTTGATACTAATGCTAATCTTAATCAACATGGTCTTCATTATGAAGGCAAAAATAGATTTGTTGTCAGAAATGAAATGGAAGATGAGCTTATTAAAAATAAATTATTAATAAAAAAGGAAAATTATGTCCATAATGTTGGTAGATCAGAAAGAACAAATTCTGTGATTGAGCCCAAAATTTCAAAACAATGGTTTTTAAAGATGGATGAAATAACTAAGCCAGCTATTATAAATGTATTAGAAAACGAAAACATAAAGTTCTTCCCTAAAAAATTCAAATCAACATATAAGTACTGGCTTGAAAATATAAAAGACTGGAACATATCAAGACAGCTATCTTGGGGTCATCAAATCCCTGTTTTTTATTATGGTAACGATGATGAGTATATAGTTGCTACTTCAAAAGAAGAAGCTCTTAAAAAAGCAAACGAAGACTTAAAATTAAATTTAAAAGATTCAGATCTGAGTCAGGATCAAGATGTACTTGATACTTGGTTCTCTTCTTGGTTATGGCCAATCTCTGTATTTGATGGAATTAGAAATCCTGATAATGAAGAAATCAAATATTATTACCCTACACAAGATTTGGTTACAGGTCCTGATATAATCTTTTTTTGGGTTGCAAGAATGATAATTTCAGGTTATGAATTTAGAGACGAAAAACCATTTTCTAATGTATACTTTACTGGAATTGTTAGAGATAAACTTAGAAGAAAAATGTCTAAACAACTTGGTAACTCACCTGATGCTATTAAATTGATTGAAGAATATGGTGCAGATTCTGTAAGAGTCGGTTTAATGCTAAGCTCAGCTGCTGGTAACGATCTTTTGTTTGATGAATCTTTATGTCAGCAAGGAAAAAATTTTACAAATAAACTCTGGAATGCATTGAGGCTTGTTGATGGTTGGGATACTGACTTACAAATTAAACAGCCTAAAGTTAATGAACTAGCAATAAATTGGTATAGAAATAAATTCAACAATACTTTAGAGTCTATAGATAGTAACTTTGAAAGTTACAGGATTTCAGATGTTTTAATGTCTTCATATAAATTGATATGGGATGACTTTTGTTCATGGTTTTTAGAAATATTAAAACCTGAATATGGTAAGAAAATTGACCAGAAGTCAAAGTCTGATTTAATTGAATTATTTATTAAAAATTTGAAAATTATCCATCCATTTATGCCTTTTCTTTCAGAAGAAATATATCATAATCTTGAGGGCAAAGTCTCTAAACCAATAACAATAAGTTCATGGCCAAATAAGGAAGAATATGATATACAGCTGATTAATAATTTTGAAATTACAAAAGAAATTATTTCACAAATAAGAAATTATAGAAAGGAAAAAAATATTCCTTTTAAAACATCAATTAAATTATACTGCATTCCATCTAATAAACCAATTGGTAATATTGATGTTATTAAAAAAATTGGATTTGTTGAGGATATAATTGAATCTGAAAAAGCTGACTTTGCTTTAGTTAAATCTTTTATAATAAAAAATTATGAGTTTTTTATTCCACTGGACGAAGGTTTTGATAAAGATTCTGAAATCAAGAAATTAAATAAAGAACTTGAATATAATATTGGTTTTCTTAAGTCTGTAGATAGTAAATTAAAAAACAAAAATTTTATAAGTAATGCACCTAAAGAAATTATTGATAAGGAAAAACAAAAAATTATCGATACAGAACAAAAGATTCAATCAATAAAAAATTCATTGGATGAACTATCTTAATTTAGCTATTTCAGAGATTCCTCCAACAACCCTATCACCCTTATTTACATTAAGTTTTGATTTCAAAGGAATAAATAGATCTACTCTTGACCCAAATTTAATAAATCCTGAGTCATCACCTTGCTCTACCTTTGAATCTACTTTTGCATAATTAACAATTCTTCTAGCAACCATTCCAGCAATTTGTCTATACATAATATTTCCAAAATTTTCATTTTTTAATACTACAGTGGTTCTTTCATTTTTTTCAGAAGATTTAGGATGCCAAGCAACAAAATACCTACCATGATGATGTTTTGAGAATAAAACTTCTCCTGATACAGGATATCTATTTACATGAACATCAAGTGGAGATAGAAAAATAGAGATCTGTAATCTTCTATCTTTAAAAAACTCATTTTCAAAAACTTCCTCAATATTGACAATTTTACCATCTGCTGGACTGATTATAATTGATTGATTTTTATTTAGTTCTCTATTAGGATTTCTAAAAAACCATAAAATCATAATAAATTTTAATAAAATTGTTCCTTGTAATACTTGTTTTAATAATTCGGAGTCAATAAGAATTTCAATAGATATTACCAATGAGGCACTGATAAGAAAATCAAAAATTATAATATTAAAGCCTTCCTTATGAAACATTATAAAATGGTTATTATTAGAACAATAAAGGAATTACCAATTGCACTATCTAATCTATCAAATAAGCCTCCGTGTCCAGGTATTATATTTCCGCTATCTTTTACATCAGCTTTTCTCTTAATTTTGGATTGAACAATATCTCCAAAAAGTCCAAAAATTGGTATAATTAATCCAAGCACTATAGTTTTCCAGAAAGGGAATATTTCTTGTATAAAATTAAATGAAACATAACTGAATAAAACTGAACAAAATAATCCACCAATAAAACCCTCCCACGTTTTATTTGGTGAAGCTTCAATTTTTAAACTATTTCTACCAAATAATGATCCAAAAAAATAAGACATAGTATCACTTATCCATATTAAAATAAAAATAAATAAGATTAGATATGGATTGTATATAGCATTGCCACTAAATGGAATATAAATTAGTGCTATCATTGATACTGAAACATATAACGGGGGAATAAATGGATGATTATACTTATATCCCTTAAATTTAATTTTCTGATACAGTGAATTAGCTTCATATGTTGATATTAAAGTAAAAATTAAAAAAACAGTTATGAATGTTTCCATACTAATAACTATTGATGCAAAAATTATTACTATGTAGAGAATTCCACTAATTAACCTTGGAAGGAAATTAATCATCACTTAAAATAAGGTAAATATCTTTGGCACTATTACCATAAGCTAAAAAGTTATCTTCATTAAGTTTATTTTTTACTACGATAGTTGTAATATTTGAAGGATAATTTTTTTTATACTTATGTTTAAGGTTGGTCATACCTTCACTTAAATCTGTTACAAATTGATCCATACGAGCTAATACTATTACTACTGGAGGAAGATTTTCTATCCTATTATTTTTAATTTGTTTATTAGAAATCAATATTCTTCCTGAATTTGAAAGTAAAAATTCACATCCTGTAACCAGAGCTTTAACCTTTTGGTTATCAATATTTCGAATTAACCTAATATTAAGATTTTTTGATATGTCCGAATCAAGTGAACAAACATTATCTATTTTCCAATTATTTTCTAAAATTATCTTTTCAAAGATTTCTTTTGTAGAATTTTCATGATCTAGATAGATAAATCTTCCACCAGAGCCTGTAAAATTTTTTGCAAATATTAAATCCAGAGAAGATTTATTAGATATAGATGTATCATCAGGCTCCAGATTATACTTTTTCTTTTTTTTAAAAAAGTTCCAAAAGTCCAAAATAGTTATTTTTTATTATCATACTTTTCATCTTTTTTAAATGGTCTTTCGCCAAGAATTTTAATGAGGTCTTCTTTAAAGATTACCTCTTTTTCTAATAATCTTTTTGCAAGTTCTGATAGTTTGTTTTTGTTCTTTCTAAGAATATCACAAGCTCTTTTATATTGTTTTTCAATAATTAGTGATATTTCTTGATCAATCTTTTTTGCAGTTTCTTCAGAGTATGGCTTAGTAAAATTATAATCAGTCTGATCGCTTGAATCATAGTATGTTATGTTACCTATCTTATCATTTAATCCATAAATAGAGACAATTGCTCTTGCTTGTTTGGTAACTTTTTCTAAATCACTTAGAGCTCCTGTTGATATTTTATTAAAAATGATCTTTTCCGCAGCTCTTCCACCTAGTGTAGCACACATTTCGTCAAGCATTTGTTCCGTCCTAACAATCATTCTTTCCTCTGGTAAATACCATGCAGCACCTAAAGACTGTCCTCTTGGGACTATTGTTACTTTAACAAGAGGAGCTGCGTGTTCAAGAAGCCAACTTACAATTGCATGTCCAGCCTCATGAAAAGCTATTGTATTCTTCTCTTCTTTTGTAATTATTTTATTCTTTTTTTCTAAACCTCCTACAATTCTATCTACTGCATCAAGGAAATCTTGTTTACCAACAGATTTTTTATTGTTTCTGGCAGCTATTAATGCCGCTTCATTACAGACATTTGCAATATCTGCTCCAGAAAATCCAGGTGTTTGTTTTGCTAAAAAGTCAATATCTAAAGCTCTACTCTTTTTTAATGGCTTTAAATGAACCTGAAAAATTTCTCTTCTTTCATTCAAATCAGGAAGATCAACAAATATTTGTCTATCAAATCTTCCAGCCCTCATTAATGCTTTATCAAGAACATCAGCTCTATTGGTAGCAGCAACAACTATAACATTAGTATCTGTACCAAAACCATCCATTTCTGTTAAAAGTTGATTAAGAGTATTTTCTCTTTCATCATTGGATCCAGTAATATTACTTCTTCCCCTAGCTCTTCCGATAGCATCTATTTCATCAATAAAAATTATTGATGGTGATTTATCTTTTGCCTGCTTAAATAGATCTCTAACCCTTGAAGCTCCAACTCCAACAAACATCTCGACAAAGTCAGAACCAGATAGAGAAAAGAAAGGAACTTTTGCTTCGCCTGCCACTGCTTTTGCAAGAAGAGTTTTTCCAGTTCCTGGTGCACCAACTAAGAGAGCTCCTTTTGGAATTTTACCACCTAATACAGTATATTTTTTTGGATTCTTTAAAAAATCAACTATCTCTTGAACTTCTTCCTTAGCACCTTCAAGACCAGCTACATCCTTAAATGTGGTCTTTACTGATGTATTCTGATCAAAAAGTTTTGCTTTTGATTTACCAATATTAAAAATTTGTCCACCTGCACCTCCTGCACCACCAGACATTCTTCTCATTAGAAAAATCCATACTCCAATTATTATAATAATTGGTAAAAATCCTAAGAGAACATCAAGCCATCTATTTTCCATTGTCATAAATTCAATTGAAAAATCAAGGTCTTGCGTCTGTTTAATTTGCTGAAGATTAGTTTCAAACAACTCTGGAGTACCAATTTCAAATTGGTAATGTGGACCAGCTAAGTTGTCCTGTCCTAAAAAGGTTTTTGATCTAGCTCTTTTATGGATGTCTTTTTCGAGAGCATTTTCATTTAATGTTACTCTGGCATATCTCTGATTAATTATGGTAACTCTCTCTACATCTCCATTTCTAAGATAGTTTTCAAAAGATGATATATCAGTTGGTTGAGTACTTTGAATACCATTATCAACACCAAGTAGGCCAATACTGATTATGAAAAAGACAATAGATGCATAGAACCAGTATATATTAATCTTTGATTTATTTTTATTTTTCTTGTTTGCCATTTTTAAGCATTTAATTCAACATTTCTAATTTTTGCATCACCCCAAAGATTCTCAATATCATAATATTCTCTAATTTCACTTTGAAAGACATGTACAACTACATCTACATAATCAATTAGAACCCATTCTTGATTTTCATTTCCTTCGATACTAAATGGTTTTTCTTTTAACTCTTTACTTACATGCTTTCTAATAGAACTAACAATTGCTGAAACATGAGTATTTGATGTACCGGTACAGATTATAAAATGTCCACATACAGTATTAGTAATATCTGTAAGATCCATAATAACTAAATCTAAACCCTTTACATCTTCGACACCAAAAATTATTTTAGTAATTAATTCAGATTCTGATGATTTGGGTTTAACCATTAAACTTTTCTTTATTCAAATTTATTACTTTTAATAATATGAGTCATTATAACATAATCAAAGTTAATGCCACTAGGTCTACAAATGACAAGGTGAAGATGTTAATTAAATCAAAAAAAATTAATAATAAGGATGTTTTATGCGCAAAATATCAATATAAGGGTAGAGGTCAACAAACTAACAGGTGGTTCTCAAGTTATGGAAACAATCTCTTATGCTCATTATATCTTCAATTTGATAAAGATTTTAATGTACCTATATATGCATTAAACTTTGTAACCTCTCTTTCAGTTCTTAATACTGTAAAATTTTTTAGTAATGAAAAAACCTTAATTAAGTGGCCAAACGACATTTTGTCAGGAAATCATAAGATATCAGGAATTTTAATTGAGAATATTTTTATGGGTAACGACTTATCTTCTTCAATTATAGGTATTGGTATTAACGTTAATCAAACACGATATAAAAATCTTAGGCATGTAACATCATTAAAAAAAATAACTGGTAAAAATATTGACCCTGATAAAATTCTAGATCAATTACTTAAAGATTATGATATTTATTTTAAAAGAATTCATGACATAAATTATTTGTCTAAAGAAGTTCATAAAAATTTATATGGAAAGAATAAATGTAAATTTCTAATCAAAGAAAAAATATTTAATGGAAAGGTTGAAAGGGTTTTAAATAATGGAAATTTAGTTGCCTATATAGAAACTATTGGATCTAAAGAATTTAGATCTTCAGAGATAAAAATTATTTATTAAACCCATTTATCAGGATCCTTTCTCCAATCCTTAAGTCTAGCTGCCTCATCTATAGATATAGACCCCTCAGACAAAATCATTTCAACTAAAGTATTGTAATCTGCCAATGAGTTAATTGAAATATCTTCATTTTGAAACCTCTCATTTGCAAATTCAAAGTTATATGAGAATATAGAAAGCATTCCACTGACAGTAAAATTTTCATTTCTAAGAGCATTTATAGCATTTAAACTACTCTTTCCTGTGCTTATCAAATCTTCAATAACAAGAACTTCAGATTCTTTATCAATGAAACCTTCAATCTGATTTTTTAATCCATGACTTTTAGGCTCTGGCCTGACATAAGAATAAGGAAGATTTAATCTTTCTGCAATCAATGCTCCAATTGCTATTGCACCAGAAGCAACTCCTGTAATTGAAATATTTTGTCCGTATTTATTTTTAATAATTTCAGACATTTTATCTGCAATGAATTTTCTAATCTTAGGATATGATAGCAATAATCTATTATCACAATAAATTGGAGATTTTATACCACTTGTCCATGTGAACGGATTTTTGGTATTTAATTTAATTGCATTAATTTGTGTGAGATAATTTATAGTCTGCTCAGCAACTTTTTTATCTAAAACCATTAGTACAAATGTATAAAGTTTTTTTCAACCAAAAGCCACTAGTTTTAACCAACAATATACCTGAGACAACTGACGCATCACCATTAATTTTTATAAAATATACTTCTGCATCACTAATTATTAAAGCATTAAAATCTAAGAATAATGAAAGAGTTTATTTATATCACAAAAATATTGATAAGTTATGGGGTATGTTTTTAAAAAAATTCCCTGTAATTGAGGCAGCTGGAGGATTAGTGGAGAGAACTGATGGAAAAATACTTTTCATATTTAGAAATGATAAATGGGATCTTCCAAAGGGTGGAGTTGAAAAAAAAGAACTAATAATTGAGGCAGCAAAAAGGGAAGTAACAGAAGAGACAGGTCTTGCAGATATTATTATAAATAATCAGTTGTCCGAAACCTATCACATTTTTAAAAAGGGTAAAAATTATAGATTAAAAAAAACATATTGGTTTAAAATGTCAACCCCTTATATGGGCCCTCTTATTCCTCAAGTTGAAGAAGGGATTTTGAAGACAGAATGGATATCATATGATGATATAAATAATCTTTTAAAAAATGCATTTGAAAACATAAGGTTGATAGTTCTAGAAGTTCTAAATAGTGATTCCTTTAGGAATAAATAATTGATATTCACCCTTGTTTCTTATTAGGTCTCTAACAATACTACTACTTATATATGAGTTTTCTACAGAGGTTAAAAAGAATACAGTTTCAATATTTGAAATCTTTCTATTAGTGAGTGCAATACTTTTTTCGAAATCAAAGTCAGAAGGGTTTCTAATTCCCCTAATTAGAAAGTTTGAATTATTTTTTTTACAGAAATCAACTGTTAATCCAGAATAAGTTTTTACCTGTACGTTATCATTTTTTTTAAAAACTGTTTTTACATATTCAACTCTTCTATCAGATGAAAACATATATTTTTTTTCAGCATTTTCTCCTATTCCAATAATTATTTCATCAAAAACTTTTAAACCTCTATTTATGATATCTAGATGTCCAATTGTAATTGGGTCGAAGGATCCAGGAAAAATAGCTCTTTTCATAAGATAAAATTAATTATAATTTAAAGAATAGATCGTATAAGATCATTTATTACATCTTTAACTTTTAAATTTTGAGCTTCAATTTGTTGTGGAACAATACTCTGCTCGGTAAATCCAGGAATAGTATTAGTTTCAAGAATATATGGTATATCATCAATAATTATAAATTCTGATCTTGTAATTCCACTTAAATTTATTTTATCATAAATTATATTCAAATATTCATGAATCTTTCTTCTTGATTTTTCAGAAATATTTCCTGGTGTAATTTCTTGAGATTCTCCTAAATATTTTGCATTGTAGTCAAAAAATTCATTATTACTAATGATTTCTGTAACAGGAAGTATTATCCTTTCATTTTTTTTTTGAATGACTCCTACTGATACTTCTTGACCATCAAGAAAACTCTCAATCAATACTTCATCATCTTCTTTAAAAGCAATTTGAATCTTTTCATTTATTTCATTTGATTTGTAAACTTTTGATATACCTATACTACTTCCGCCTTTATTTGGCTTTACAATACATGGGAATGAAATTGAACTTGTGAGTGAGGATAAATTATCAATGTTCTTTTTTGTAATTAATACTTGTTTTGATGAAGGAATACCAAGAGAATTAACAAACTCTACATATTTTTTTTTATTAGATGTAAGTTTTGATACTAATACATCACATGCAGTCTGTGGAATTTTATTTTTCTCAAGGATTTCAGCAAGAGCTCCATTTTCCCCTGGATCACCATGTATAATATTAAACACGGCATCTGGTTTTATGAATTTTTCATTAATATTAAATGTAAAACTTTCATAATTTAAGTCATATAATTCATTGTCATATCTAACAAATTTTTTTTCTTTTGAAATACACACTTCGTATATATTCCAATCCAAGTTGTCTTTCAAATTTTTATAAATAAATTTTCCACTTTTAACTGACACCTCATATTCAGATGAATAACCACCAAAAACAACAGCAATATTTACCATAATATTTTCAAATGTAAGTCAATATAATAAAAGACAATTATGTCTTAGTATATTTACACAAATTATAGAAATGAAAATTTGGAATCAGTTTAAAAGCAAATCACTAACGAAACAAATATTTCTTATGGTATCTGTTGTTTTTATTGTGTTTTTTCTTGTCTATAATTCATTAATGATTTATACAAAACACAATAGATATATAGAGGTTCCTAATTTGTCAGGTTTAAATCTTGATGAGGCAATTAATATCCTAAAAAAGAATAGACTTAAGTATGAAGTTCTTGATTCATCAAAATTTTTTGTAGAAATTCCAAATTATTCAATTATTTCACAAACACCTTTAGAGAATGAGCTCGTAAAAAAAAATAGAAAAATCTATCTAAATGTAAACCCAAGAAATTTTCAAAAAGTTTCTGTACCTAATGTTATCCAAATAACTAAAAGAAATGCAGAATCTATCCTTACAGCTCTTGGTTTTAAAGTCTTGGAATATAATTATGTTGATGATATAGGAAAAGATATGGTATTAGACGTTTTGTATGAGGGTGAAAAAATTCTTCCTGGCCAAAAAATTCCAATGAACTCAGGCTTAAGTCTAATTTTGGGTAATGGTAAAAGATAATTCTAGTGAAATTTTTGAACAAGAACTTCATGAGCATTTTGCTTTTGATATAGATAAAGGTCAAGAACCGCTTAGAATTGATAAGTTTTTAATGAATAGGATTGAAAATGCAACTAGAAATAAAATTCAAAAAGCAGCTAAAGAAGGTTCAATTAGGGTAAATGACATAATTGTAAAATCTAGTTATAAAGTAAAAAGAGGTGATAAAATAAGAGTATTATTTACTCATCCTCCTTATGAAAATCTTCTTACTCCTGAAAATATTGATTTAGATATAAAATATGAAGATGATTCAATAATTGTAATAAATAAAAAAAGTGGAATAGTGGTTCATCCAGGCCATGGTAATTATTCAGGTACATTAATAAATGGTCTTTTATATCACTTTGATAATCTTCCTAATAATTCATCCAATAGACCTGGATTAGTTCACAGAATTGATAAGGACACATCTGGTCTATTAGTAATCGCTAAAACTGAAAAATCAATGACTATTCTTGCTAAGCAATTTTTTAAGAAATCAGTTGAAAGAGAATATTTAGCTTTAGTATGGGGTGACTTAACAAATGATGAGGGAGAGATTAATGCTCCAATAGGGAGAAATCCAAAGAATAGACTTCAAATGATTGTTTATGAAGATCTTGAGGGCGGAAAAGAAGCTATCACTAATTACAAAGTTATAGAGAGGTTTGGTTATGTAACGCTTGTTAGTTGTAAACTGAAAACTGGAAGAACTCATCAAATTCGAGTTCATATGAAATATATTGGGCATACACTTTTTAATGATGAAAGATATGGTGGAAATAAAATTTTAAAAGGAACTGTTTATTCAAAGTATAAACAATTCGTTGAAAATTGTTTTCATATGTTGCCAAGACAAGCTCTTCATGCTAAAACACTTGGGTTTAGTCATCCTAAAACTAAAGAAAATGTTCTTTTTGACACTGATATTCCAGAAGATATGAATTCTGTTATAAAAAAATGGAGAGGTTATTCAAAACATAAAAATTTATAAATTTGAAATAAAAAGATGAAAATACTTATTTCCCCTGCAAAATCTCTTGATTTTGAAAGTCAAGTGGTGACGAGTTATAGCTCCAAACCTTTATTTGACAAAAAAGCCAAACAAATTAATGATATAATTAAGAATTTATCTTCTCCTGATCTTGCTAAACTTATGAGTATATCACCTAAATTAAGTGATTTGAATTGGAAAAGAAATCAAGATTTCCAGATTTCAGATTCAGCTCAAAAACAGGCCATCTATGCTTTTAATGGCGATGTTTATGATGCTATTGACATATCATCAATAGATACTGATAAGCATGAAAAGCTTCAAGATAGTGTAAGAATATTATCCGGTTTATACGGTATTCTTAAACCTTTCGATATTATTAAACCATATAGACTTGAAATGGGAACTAAGCTTTCAGTTAATGGTTCAAAAAATCTATATGATTTTTGGAGTGAATCTGTAACTAATTCTATTACAGAAGAAATCTCTGATGACGAGCTTGTTATAAACCTTGCAAGTAATGAATATTTTTCAGTTATAAATTCTAAATTATTAAATAATAAAATTCTTTCTCCTGAGTTTAAGGACTTTAAAAATGGTAAGCTTAAAATAATTTCTTTTTATGCAAAAAAAGCAAGAGGATTAATGACAAGATATTTAATTGAAAATGAAATTAAATCCGAAAATGATGTCTTAGGGTTTGACTACTCAGGTTATTCATTTAGCTCTGAAGAATCAAATGATTTATTAAACCCAGTCTTTGTAAGGTAATTTAAAGAAAGATTAAATTTTAACCTCTATATTTTATGAACGATTTATTTGTAATTTAGATATAGATATGTTTAAAAAAATTCTTTTTCTTATCCTTATTTTTCAATTTGGTTTTTCCCAAGAACGAGAGTTAATCAAAGGAAAAGTTATATATAGAAATATAGATGTTCCTGCGGCTAACGTTATTAATAACACATCTCAAAATACTGCTATTACTAACGAAAATGGTGAATTTGAAATTTTAGCAAAAGTTAATGATGAAATTATTTTCTCTTCTGTTCAATATATAATTAGAACTGTTAGAGTAAACGAAGAAATAATGAAAAATAAAAGACTGATAGTTCAAATTAATCAAAGAGTCAGAGAGTTAGATGAAGTTGTTATTACACCTGATGATGCCGAAAAGTTCTTAGATTTAAAGGAAGAACAATTTAAAGGTTTTGATTATATAGCTGATAAGTCAACAAGAATCCAAAATGTTCTGACAGATGACAGGCAGGTAGTTAATGGATTGAATTTTGTAAATATATTTAAATTACTATCTACTTTAGTTGACTCTAAATCTGAAGAGGAAAAACTTAAAATCTCTCCAAGTGAGGTTCTTCCATATATTTTAGATGATAACTTTTTTTCAGATATTCTTAACCTTGAACCCTTCGAGACCTCTGATTTTCTATTTAAACTTGATTCAGATCAAAAGCTTAAAAACCTTATTTTAGAAAAAAATCAATTTTTAGTAATTGATTATTTATTAAAAGAAGTAGAGGTCTATAAAACTCTACAAAATGAATGAGGATTACTTTATTTCTCTTACTATCATTACCAATAATTTGTTTGTCACAAAGTAATAGTCAAAGATTAATTAAAGGGACAGTTTTTAACGATGACTCATATTCAATTGAAGGTGTTCATGTATTAAATATTACTTCAGAATTTAATACTGTTACAGATTCTGACGGAAATTTTAAAATATATGCTAGTCTTAATGATGAAATTATTTTTTCTGCTATTCAATTTAAACGAAAGAAAATTATTATAAATGATGATATATTAAATTCTATTTCAGTCAAAATTTTTTTAGAGGAATTTGTAAATGAATTAGATGAGGTAATTGTAAACTCGAGTAGACTTTCTGGTAATATATCAGCTGATTTAATTAATTCAGGTGTTATTGATCAAATAAATTTTGATGATGTTGGTATACCAGGATTTAAAGGTATTAAAATGGAAAGTATTCCAACAAACACACAATTAGTTTCTGAGCTAATTCTTGCTCCTCTTTCAGGTGGATTAAATATTGAGAGGATGTATAAATGGTTCTCAGGATATTATAAAAACTTAAAAAAAGTAAGGGAATACACTAATGATTATGACCTTATTGATCATATAATAAAATTCTATGGTCATAGTTTTTTTGTCCAGGAGTTTGATTTAAAAATAGACAATATCCATAATTTTGTAACCTCAACATATTTAAATTATCCTGTTGAAGAAAATTTTAAAATGGGCAACTACACACTAGTTATTGAATATTTTAAAAAAAATTTTGAGTCCTTTAATAATTGATTAGTTTTATGTTATGATTCTTTTTATTAGTGGAGCAGAACTTATTTTTGTTTTTTTTATTGTATTACTTGTTTTTGGTGCCGACAAAATTCCATCAATTGCAAAAGGGCTTGCAAAAGGTATGACTCAGATTAGGCAAGCAACTAACGAAATAAAAACTGAGATTTCAAAAAATACTGAAGTAAAGAATCCAACTAAATCAATCACTAAGGATTTAAATGATAGCGTAAGTGATATAAAAAAAGATTTTGATGATTTAAAAGATTCAATTAAAAGAGATCTAAACTAATCTTGAAATTGAAATCCCATCTCTAATTGGTAAAATGATACTTTTAAATCGTTTGTCATGGTTAACAATTTTATTAAACTCAACAAGAGTTGAAGTTTCTTTATCTTTTTGATTAAAATCTAAGACCTTTCCAGACCAAAGAACGTTATCTGAAATTATAATACCATTTTTGCTAATTTTGTTTGACACTTGATTGAAATAGTTGATATAGTTTTCTTTATCAGCATCAATAAAAATAATATCATATTTTTCATTTAAGTTTTTTAATATATCAAGAGCATCTCCTGTATGTTGAGTAATATTATTTCTAAATCCACTCTCCTCAAAATACTTATTCTGAATTTTAATCAATTCCTCATTTTTATCTATTGTATCAATTTTTCCATTTTTTGATAACCCCTCAGCTAAACAAATAGTGCTATATCCAGTATACGTTCCAATTTCCAAAATCTTTTCAGGAGATTTAATTTTAGAAATTAAACTTAAAAATCTTCCTTGGAAATGGCCACTTAGCATTCTAGGTTGTAAAATCTTTTGATGAGTCTCTTTGCTTAACCTAGATAGAACTTCAGGCTCTTTTTCAGAGTTTATAATTAAATACTCAGTTAATTTATCTGATATAAAATCCATTATTTTTTTGGTCTCTGGTAATCAAATCTATCTAAAAGTGTTGGTAATGCATATCCGTCACAACCATTAATTGTTACTACATTACCTTTATCTAACCTTAAAAACCCAGTATCACTAACTAAATTTTCATCAAAATATAATTGTTCAATACTTGCTACAACTAAAACAGTGCCGTTTTCTTCAATATTATATTCATTAAGATACTTACAAACTAGTTGTACTGGAGATCCTTTTACAAATGGAGCTTTGCATCCTTCCTTGTATTCCTGTTCAAGTTCAGTCATATCAAACTCAGAAATTTCCTCAGGATACTTAGCGCTTGTATGGTGAGCTTCGCTAATTATATCTTTCATAATATGATTTACAGTGAAAAAACCTGTCTCTTTTATATTCTTATAAGTATTTCTTGGTACAGTTGTAGGTCTAAGTATATAGCCTAACATTGCAGGATTACTACCTAGGTGAGTAATTGAGCTAAATACAGCAACATTCTCAACTCCATCTTTTGAAATTGATCCAATTAAATTAGCTGATTTGTAACCTGTACAAGAATTAATTAAATTAATTCTATAAAATTTTTGCAAATCGTCAAAGTCTTTTTTAGATAAATGTTTCATTTACTAAAAGTATAAAGAAATCTTTTAAATTTGCAAAGTATGGGTGATTAGCTCAGTTGGTTTAGAGCACTACCTTGACAGGGTAGGGGTCACTGGTTCGAATCCAGTATTACCCACATATTTATAAAACATGAAAATAGTTTTAAACAATTCAGATACAATTGGAATTTTTACAAGTTTGATTTGTTCTATTCATTGTTTTGCAACACCTATTTTATTTGTTGCTCAATCTAGTTTTGTTTCTGCTGACACTCAGCCAATATGGTGGGAATCATTGAATTATTTATTCATCTTTTTGTCGTTTATAGCTGTATACTATTCAGTAAAAAATACTTCAAAGAATTTTATGAAACTAGTATTATGGACTTGCTGGCTATTTTTTGTAATAATACTACTAAATGAAATGATTGGAATAATTGAAATTTCAGAATTATTTTCATACATATCTGTATTTTTTCTAGCATATGCTCACCTTTATAATTTGAAATATTGTCAATGTAAAGATGGAGAGTGCTGTAATGATTAATTTTGTAAACAGAGAATAATTTCTAGTATTGGAAATAGAAATATTTCATAAATTTTAAAAGGGTAAATTTTTAAGATCTACATTACCTCCTGTAATAATAATACCGATTTTCTTTCCTAAGAACTGTTCTCTGTTTTTTATTACTCCAGCAAGGGGAAGAGAGCAAGAAGGTTCACATATTATCTTTAGGTGTTGCCAAATTAATTTCATTGATTCAATGATTTCATCTTCTGTAATTCGTATAATTGACTTTACTTCCTCCAGTATTACAGGAAAATTCTTATCTCCAAGTTGAGATCTTAATCCATCTGCAATAGTATTAGTATTTGAATTCGATTCAATTTTACCACTTAATAAAGATCTATATGCATCATCAGCCTCAAAAGGCTCTGTTCCAATAACCACTGATTTGTTTGCAAAATATTTTAAAGCTAATGCTGTTCCTGCAATTAATCCTCCTCCACCAACTGGAACTAATATATAATCAAATGAACCATATTCTTCAATGAGTTCCTTGCATGCAGTCCCTTGACCCAGAATTACATCTTCATTATTTGAGGGATGGATAAAAGTAGCACCCTTTGAATTTACTATGATTTTAGCTGCTTCTTCTCTAGCAATTAGATTTGATTCACATTCTATTAACTGCCCACCATACCCTTTTACAGCTACTTTTTTAATTTCAGGAGCGTTAGATGGCATAACTATATACGCTTTTATACCAATCTTTTTAGCAGCAAGAGATAAAGCCTGTCCATGATTTCCAGATGAGTGAGTAACAACACCATTATTTTTTTGTTCATCAGAAAGTTTAAGAATTGCATTTGCTGCACCTCTCATTTTAAACGCTCCCATTTTCTGAAAATTTTCGCATTTAAAATAAATATCAGCTCCAGTTAAATTGTTTATCAATTTTGAAGTTAGTACTGGTGTATTGTGAATAAATTGCTTAATCCTTTCATGACAATCAATTAAATCATTTTTTGTCATTTTATTTCCACTTAATATTACATCCAATACTAGGTTTCTGAGGTTTTGTATTCTCTAGGTCAGATATAAGGCATTCAATTGCATTTTCTATGTCAGCTCCATCAGATAAAATTTCATTACCTGGTCTAGAGTCATCAAGTTGTCCTCTATAAACTAACTTTAAATTTGAATCATAAACATAGAAATCAGGTGTGCATGCAGCATCATATGCTTTAGCAACATCCTGGGTCTCATCATAGAGATATGGAAAAATAAAATCATTCTCAATAGCGTTTATTTTCATTTTTTCAGGACTATCATCAGGATAATTTAATACATCATTACTAGAGATTGCTAAAAACTTAATATCCTCTCCATGATGCTTTTTAGATAATTTTGATATTGTTGGATTGACATGTTTGACAAATGGACAATGATTACAAATAAACATTATAACTGTGCCTATTTTTCCTTTATATTCTTTTAATGAAATGTTAGTTTCAGAATTAACATCTGGAAGATTAAAATCAGGAGCCTCGGATCCTAGTGAAATCATATTTGATGGAGTTCTAGCCATATAGAATCTATTATTTGTTAAAAGTAAAAAAAACCATCAAATATTAATAACTTTATTATTAACCTAACCAATTAATGAGGAAACAAAATAAAAATGATAAAAAGATCTCTATATGGAAATATTAATGCTAGCAGAAACTCTGCTTAACTTTTTCTATATTTAACTAACAACTTTAAACAAAACTCAAAATGAAAAAATATATATTACTTTTTGCTATAATATTAGCTTCATGTTCAACTCCTCTTGAAGAACCAAAAGGTTCTGGAATGTGGGCAGGAGATGAAAATGAAACATTTACAGTAGGCACGGATGAAATGACTGAGATGTACTTGAAATTTATAGATGCTCATAATAATAGGGATATTGAAACTATTAAATCTCTTGAAGCTGAAGATATTAGAATCGATGTTCCTGATGGATCAAGAATTGAAGGTCCTGATGCACATGCAGAAGCGCTAAGTGTCTGGTTTGAATCTGAAGCTGATCCTAAGTGGAATGTATTCTGGGTTATGCCATATGTTGGTCAACCTAGTGGACAAACATGGATAGTAGGTGGACATTCATTAACTCAAACTATAGATGGAGAAGAAGTAACTACAGTTCAAATGATAGATGCTCAAGTAGAGGATGGTTTATTTAAATGGGCTATAATCTATGAAAAGCAATCTCCTAATTCAGAATAATAAATTTGGATTTATTCTTATTAATACTAGGCTTTATATTTTGTCTAATTGGCATAATTGGAAGCTTTTTACCAATAATACCTGGCCCGGTTACTGCTTGGCTAGGTATTTTGCTTTTAAACTTAACTTCTGTAGTTGAATTTAACTTAAACTTCATTTTAATAACATTAACTGTAGCTGTCTCCGTTGGAATTCTCGATTATTTAATACCAATATTGGGAGTAAAAAAACTAGGAGGTACAAGATCTGGACAAATTGGTACAACAGTCGGGCTTATACTGGCATTAGTAATACTTGGACCAATTGGTATTATAATTGGTCCCTTTTTAGGGGCTTTACTTGGAGAAATGACTAATAATAAATCCTTTGGTAAATCATTGAAGCCTGCTTTTGGATCATTTATAGGAGTTATAGCTGGGAGTGTAATTAAATTTTTAATTAGCCTTAGCTTCTTATTTTTCTATTTTGATATTTTTTGGGGATACAGAGAAAGTTTTTTTTAAATTTCCTAAATTGAAACAACTAATTAACACATTTGGAAAAATTTGAAAGAAAATATTTTGCCTCATGGACTGATCTTGATCCTAACTGGCATGTTGCTAATCATGCATATATAAAATATGCAACAGATACTCGGGTGTCTTTCTTCTCTGAGTTAAAATTAGATAGGGATAAATTTAATAATCTTAATATAGGTCCTGTCTTATTTTATGAACATATGTATTATTATAAAGAAATAATGATGGGTGTTGAGTTTTCAATTGATTTAGAAATAGATGGTTATAGTGATGATGGTCGATTTTTCTCTCTTTTTCAAAATTTTTACGATATGAGTGGAAACCATTTAGCTCATCTAGATTTAACTTTTGGAATCATGGACACAAAACTTAGGAAACTCATCTCAATGCCAAATGAATCATTTGAAATTTTTAAAGAAGGTCCAAAATCTAAAACATTTAGCATAATTACAAAAGAGGATTTGAGAAAACATGGAAAGTTTCCAGAAAATAAATAATAAGCAGTAATTATGCAGTGAGATATTTATTTAATTATTGTTTAATTTGAAAAAAAATAAACAAAATGAAAGAGAAATATTGGAGAAAAAACATATTATACCTCAGAATACTTCTAACAATATGGTTTATTTGTTCTTTTGGTTTTGGTATTATACTTGCTGAAAACTTAAATGAATTTTACCTAGGTGGATTTCCTTTAGGCTTTTGGTTTGCTCAACAAGGATCAATTTACATATTTGTTATTCTAATATTCATATATGTTTATTTAATGAATAAGCTTGATAAAAAACATAATCTAAAGGAATAGATATGGATGCACAATTTTGGACGTATTTATTAGTTGGAGTAACCTTTTCGCTTTATATAGGTATTGCTATATGGACAAGAGCCCAAAGTACAAAGGAATTTTATATTGCTAGTGGTGGGATTAATCCTGTTCTAAATGGAATGGCAACTGCTGCTGATTGGATGTCAGCTGCTTCATTTATTTCTATGGCAGGGATTATTTCATTTCTAGGTTATGGTGGATCACAATATCTAATGGGATGGACTGGAGGTTATGTTTTATTAGCACTTTGTCTTGCACCATACCTAAGAAAATTTGGAAAGTTTACAGTACCAGATTTTATAGGAGAAAGATATTATTCCCAAAATGCTAGAACAATTGCATTAATATGTGCAATTTTTGTCTCATTTACATATGTGGTTGGACAGATGAAGGGAGTTGGAGTTGCATTCTCAAGATTTCTTGAAATACCATATGATCTGGGAGTAATTATTGGTATTGGAATAGTTTTTTTCTATGCTGTTCTTGGTGGTATGAAAGGTATAACATATACTCAAGTAGCTCAATATTGTGTTCTAATTTTTGCTTTTACAGTCCCAGCAATTTTTATATCACTTCAAGCAACAGGAAATCCAATTCCTCAAATTGGATTTGGGAGTAAGACAACTGATGGAGTTTATCTTTTAGAGAAGTTGAATCAGTTATCTGTTGATTTAGGTTTTGAAAAGTATACTGATATTAATCAAACCACATTAATTAATGTATTTTTTATAACTGCTGCATTAATGTTTGGAACTGCTGGACTTCCACATGTAATTGTTAGATTCTTCACTGTTCCTAAAGTACGAGATGCAAGAATCTCAGCAGGATGGGCATTATTATTTATCTCCTTTTTATATACTACTGCTCCAGCTGTTGCTGCATTTGCTAAAGTTAACTTAATTAATACGGTATCAAATGCTCAATACTCAGAAGTACCTCAATGGTTCAAAAATTGGGAAAACACAGGTTTACTTCAATTCGATGATAAAAATGCAGATGGTGTAATCCAGTATGTAGCTGATGAACAAGTTAATGAGTTAACAATTGACAGAGATATCATGGTATTAGCAAATCCTGAGATTGCAAACTTACCTCCATGGGTAATTGGACTTATTGTAGCTGGTGGCTTAGCTGCTGCTCTTTCAACTGCAGCAGGTTTACTTCTTGTTATTTCAACTTCAATTTCCCATGATCTTCTTAAGAAAAATATAAATCCTAATATTTCTGAGAAAGGAGAATTGTGGGCAGCTAGAATTTCTATAGCAGTTGCCGTGGTAGCAGCTGGACTAGCTGGATTAAATCCTCCTGGATTTGTTGCTGAAGTTGTTGCATTAGCTTTTGGTCTAGCTGCATCCTCTTTTTTTCCTGCAATTATCCTTGGAATTTTTGACAAAAGAATGAACAAGGAAGGAGCATTATCTGGAATGATAGTAGGTGTAGTCTTTACAACTATATATATATTTTATTTTAAACCGCAACTTGGCGGTCCGGGATTACCTCAAGATTATTTATTTGGAATATCACCTGAGGGAATTGGTACTATTGGAATGATAATTAACTTTATTGTATCTTTAATTGTATCAAGATTAACAAAACCAACACCTGAAAATATCAAGGAATTAGTTGAAAGCATAAGATATCCTAAATAGAAATGCAAAGAATAAAAACCTTATCTGAATATTTCAAAAAATACGAATTAAGTGAAAAAGATCCTGAAAAATTTTGGTCTCAAATTGCTGATTCATTCTTATGGAAAAAAAAGTGGGATAATGTCCTTGAGTCAAATTTTGAAAATGCAGATTTTAAGTGGTTTAAAAATGCTCAACTAAATATTACTGAAAATATTTTTGAGAGAAACCTTTCTGAAAGAGGGGACAAGACTGCAATTATTTGGGAGCCAAATGATCCTGAAGAATCACCAATATATTTATCATACAAAGAACTTTACGAGCAAACATGTACTTTTTCTAATGCTCTTAGAAGTAAAGGAATTAATAAAGGAGACAGAGTAATTATCTACATGCCTATGGTACCAGAGGCAGCTATTGCAATGCTTGCTTGCGCTAGAGTAGGTGCAGTTCACTCAGTTGTTTTTGCAGGCTTCTCGGCTGCATCTTTGGCTGATAGAATAAATGACTGTGAAGCAAAAATTGTGATAACATCTGATGGAAACTTTAGAGGTAATAAGACAATTCCTGTTAAAGATGTAGTTGATGAAGCTCTTGAAAAATGTTCATCAATAGAAAGTGTTATTGTTTTAGAAAGGACAAAACAAAATATCAATATGGAGGTCGGAAGAGACTTTTGGTGGCACGAATGTATTGAGAATGAGTCTAACATATGTGATTCTGAAGTTATGGATTCAGAGGACTTATTATTTATTTTATATACATCAGGTTCAACAGGTAAGCCAAAGGGTGTTGTTCATTCTTCAGCTGGATACATGATATACTCTTCGTATACATTCTTAAACGTATTTCAATACGATGAAGATGACATTTATTGGTGTACTGCTGATGTAGGATGGATTACAGGACATTCTTATATTGTATATGGGCCTTTACTATGTGGTGCCACTACAGTAATGTTTGAAGGTGTTCCAACATATCCAAATGTTAGTCGTTTTTGGGATATAGTGGATAAGTATAAGGTAAACCAATTCTATACAGCACCAACTGCAATTCGAGCTCTTCAAGCTCATGGTCTTAAGCCACTTGAAAATAATTCACTAGATTCATTGAAAGCTATTGGATCTGTAGGAGAGCCAATAAATGAAGAAGCATGGCATTGGTTCCATGATAATGTTGGTAAAGGAAAGTGTCCATTGGTTGATACATGGTGGCAAACTGAAACGGGTGGTATAATGATATCAGCACTAGCAGGAATAACTCCTAATAAACCTGCTCATGCTTCACTGCCATTACCAGGTGTAATACCTGTTATCGTTGACGCGGAGGGTAATGAATTATATGGAAATAATGTTCAGGGTAATTTATGTATTAAATCTCCTTGGCCATCTATCATCAGAACTACATATGGAGATCACGAAAGATGCATTAATACATATTTTTCAAACTACAAGGGTATGTATTTTACAGGTGATGGAGTAAAAAGAGACCACGATGGATACTTAAGGATACTTGGTAGAGTTGATGATGTAATTAATGTGTCTGGACATAGAATGGGAACAGCCGAGGTTGAAAATGCAATTAATGAGCATGAAGATGTAATTGAATCAGCTGTTGTTGGATATCCTCATGATATTAAAGGTGAGGGTATATATGCATATGTTATAGTAGGTACAAAATTAAATGATGATAAAATTAAGGATGAGATAATAAATGTTGTAAGAAAAGTTATAGGATCAATTGCAAAGCCAGATAAAATTCAAATTGTTAGCGGCCTACCCAAGACTAGATCAGGTAAGATAATGAGAAGAATTCTAAGAAAGGTTGCAAGTAATGATTTTAAAAACCTTGGAGATACATCCACACTTTTAAATCCTGATGTTGTTAAAGAAATTATAGATGGAGCTATTATTTAAATAATTCTTCTAAACTAACTCCCCTTGACCCTTTAACTAAAATATTCATATTTTTTAAACTTTTAAATGAGTCAGATTCTGCTAACTCATTAGTGTTTGAAAATTTAAAAAAATATCCTCCCTTAGTATTACATTTTGAAAAATTGTCACCTACTAAATAGACTTTGCTGTAATCTTTGTCTAAAACAAAATCAACTATTTTTTGATGTTCTTGATCTGAGTACTCTCCTAGTTCATACATATCTCCCAATATTAATACTCTGTTAATTATATTTATATTTTCAAAATTTGAAATAGCTGCTAACATGCTTGAAGGATTAGCGTTATATGCATCTAAATAAATCTTATTACTATCAAAATTTAAAATTTCAGACCTATTGGAGTCATTTAAAAATTTATCAAGTCCTTCTTGAATTTCTTTATTTGATAAGTCAAGGAACTTTCCAATTGTAATACTTGAGGCTAAATTTGAAAAGTTATATTCACCAAAGAGATTTGAATTAAATTCGTATCCATCAATTTTAAGTTTTAAAGATGAATTATCTTTTTTGTAATCAAACATAAACTCTGAATCTTTGGTGCTTCCAAAAGTTACTGCAAGATCTCCTTTACAATTTTCTACTTGTAATTTATCATCATTATTTATAATTATGTGACCATAGTTTTCTGTTAAATATTCATACATTTCAGTCTTACCTTTTATAACCCCTTCAAAACTTCCAAAACCCTCAAGATGAGCATACCCATAATTAGTAATTAATCCTATGTCTGGCATAGCGATTTCACATAATCTTTTTATTTCTCCAATATGGTTAGCACCCATTTCTATAATAGCAACATCAATATCATCTTCTATATTAAGAAGTGAAAGTGGAACTCCTATGTGATTATTTAAATTCCCTTTTGTCTTGATTACATTATACTTTTGAGAAAGGATTGAATAGATAAGGTTCTTAGTGGTTGTTTTACCATTACTACCAGTAATTCCAATAATTTTTGTATCAAATAGAGATCTATGATGATTACTTAAATCTTGAAGAGCTTTTAGACTGTTCTCTACATAAACAACATTATCATGAATGTCTTTTTGCTCAAGGTCGTCAACAATTGAAAACTTTGCACCTTTTTCAATTGCTTCCATTGCAAAAACATTACCATCAAAATTATCTCCTTTTAATGAAAAATACATTTCATCTTTATTAATTTTTCTTGTATCAATAGATACACCTGAGCAGGAATTGAAAAGAGAATATAATTTTTGAGTGTCCAACCTAATTTTATTGCAATATACTAAAGAAATCAGTATTTTTGCTGCGTCTTTTGATTACAGACTTCAACTTTATAATATGAAAAAAATTACTGGAAAGACTTATTTAGATTGGTATGAAAATATGCTTTTATGGAGAAAGTTTGAAGATAAACTTGCTGCTAAATATATTCAACAAAAGATAAGAGGTTTTTTACATCTTTATAATGGCCAAGAGGCAGTTCTTGCTGGCTGTCTTCATTCCATAGATCCTAAAAAGGACAGAATGATTAGTTCATATAGAAGTCATGTTCATGCAATAGGTTTAGGAGAAGATCCAAAATTTGTAATGGCAGAATTATTCGGTAAAGCAACTGGTACATCGGGAGGATTGGGTGGCTCAATGCATATTTTTTCAAAAAAATTTAATTTTTTTGGAGGTCATGGAATTGTTGGAGGTCAGATTCCGTTAGGTACTGGAATTGCTTTTGGTGATAAATATTTTAAAAGAGATAGTGTTACTTTATGTTTTCTAGGAGATGGTGCTATTAGACAAGGAGCATTCCACGAGTCAATTAATCTTGCTGCTTTATGGAAACTACCTGTAATATATATAGTTGAAAATAATGGTTACGCCATGGGAACATCAGTAGCAAGAACAACAAGTCAAGAAGATCTTTGGAAATTAGGTGAGCCCTACGAAATGCCTTCAATGCCAGTAGATGGTATGGATCCAGTAAAAGTTGCTGAGGTAATTGATAAATGTGTAAAACATGCCAGAGCTGGAAAGGGTCCTTCACTTCTCGATGTAAAAACTTACAGGTATAGAGGTCATTCGATGTCTGATGCTCAACAGTATAGAACTAAAGAAGAAGTCGAAGAGTATAGAAAAATTGATCCAATTACTCAGGTTGAAAAAATAATTCTCTCAAAGAAATATGGAACTAAATCTGATATTGAAAAGATTGATAAAAAAGTTAAAAAAATAATTGCAGAGTGTGAAGAATTTTCAGAGTCATCTCCATTTCCAGATACTTCTGTTATGTATGATGTTGTTTACGAGCAAAATGATTATCCATTTATTAAACATAAATTAGATTAATATGGCTGAGGTTATAAATATGCCAAGACTAAGTGATACTATGGAAGAGGGTACTCTTGCAAAATGGTTCAAAAAAGTTGGTGACGATGTTAAAGAGGGAGAAATTTTAGCAGAAATTGAGACTGACAAGGCTACAATGGAATTTGAATCTTTTCATGATGGAGTTCTTCTTCATATAGGAATAGATGAAGGCTCTACAGCTCCTGTAGATAGTATAATTGCTGTAATAGGTTCAAAAGGAGAAGATGTATCGTCATTAATCAAAGGCGATTCTAAAGTTGAAGTTAAGGAGGAGCCTAAAGTTGAAGTTAAGGAGGAGCCTAAAGTTGAAGTTAAGGAGGAGCCTAA
>JBELLF010000049.1:0-5823 GCA_042088875.1 Candidatus Marisimplicoccus framensis
CTAAAGTTGAAGTTAAGGAGGAGCCTAAAGTTGAAGTTAAGGAGGAGCCTAAAGTTGAAGTTAAGGAGGAGCCTAAGCTAATAACTAAAGATCAACCAAAGACTGACTCCAATGGTAGAATACTTATTTCACCATTAGCAAAAAAACTTGCATCTGAAAAGGAAATAGATATTTCATTAATTAAAGGAACGGGTGATAATGGAAGAATTATAAAGAGAGATATAGATTCATATAAACCATCAAATTACGGTTACTTTAATCAACCAAAGCCTCATGTTAAAGAATCCTCATATGAGATTTCTAATAATACCATGAGAAAAGCTATTGCAAAGAGATTGTCTGATTCAAAATTTTCTGCACCTCATTATTATCTAAACATTGAGATGGAAATGGATAATATGATATCATTTAGGCAACAATTTATAAATACTCAAAACATAAAAATCTCATTTAACGATATCATAGCTAAGGCTGTTGCACTTTCTCTTGCTAAGCATCCAAAAGTTAATTCTAGATGGTATGATGACAAAATTTTATTAAGTGAGCATGTTCATCTTGGTGTCGCTGTTGCTGTTGAGGATGGATTAGTAGTCCCAGTTGTTAAGTTTGCAAACTCTAAAGATCTTCCTGAGATTAATTCAGAAATAAAAGATTTTGCAGAAAGAGCAAAAAACAAAAAATTAAATCCATCAGAAATTGAAGGAAGTACATTTACTATATCTAATCTTGGTATGTTTGGTATAGAAAGTTTTACATCAATAATTAATCAACCTAATTCTGCGATACTTTCCATTGGTGCAATAATTCAAAAACCAATAGTTAAAAATTCAGAGATAATTGTTGGAAATACAATGAAGTTAACATTAGCATGTGATCATAGAACAGTTGATGGTGCTACTGGTTCACTGTTTCTAAAAACTTTGAAAGATTATATTGAAAATCCAGTCTCAATTCTAATTTAATGAAAACTATCCTTGTATCCGGAACAAGCTCTGGTATAGGCTATGAAATATGTGTCCAAGCTCTTAAGCTCAAATATAATGTTATATCTGTATCAAGGAACTCTAAACCTTTTAAAAATATTAATGGGATTGATTGTTATTCAGTGGATATAACAGATAATGATCAATTAAATAATTTAGTTGAAGACTTGAAAAGTAAAAAAGTTAACATCGACTTTTTAATCAATAATGCAGGTCATCTCAAAAATGAAACTTTTGATAAAACTTCATATGAATCCTTTAAGGAAACCTATGATGTAAATGTTTTTGGTTTAGCTCAAATTACAAGATTGCTTTTGCCAATAATTAATAAGTCAGGCCATGTGATTAATATAAGTAGTATTGGAGGTGTAAATGGTTCAAAAAAATTTCCTGGTCTATCTGTATACTCAAGTAGCAAGGCTGCAGTTATTGCTTTAACTGAAGTATTAGCAGAGGAATTTCCAAATGGACCTTCTTTTAATGTTCTTGCTCTAGGTGCTGTACAAACAAAGATGCTTAAAAAGGCTTTTCCTGAATATGTTGCACAAACAAACCCAAATGAAATGGCAAGTTATATATTAGATTTTGCTTTAAATGGTGGAAAATTATTTAATGGAAAACTTATATCTGTTTCAAACTCAACTCCCTAATTTTCCAACCTTTCTTAGTAATTCAGATGAATAGACAAAGTCGTTAACTAGTTTGTTATTAGTTTTTAGAATTTCTTTATTATTTCCTTCCCAGACTTTTTCTCCTTGAACTAAAAAAATAATTTTATCCCCAATCTCCATAACTGAATTCATATCATGGGTATTTATGACAGTTGTAATATTATACTCGATTGTTATATCTTGAATTAACTTGTCAATTATTATAGCTGTCTTTGGATCAAGTCCGGAATTAGGCTCGTCACAAAAAAGATACTTTGGATTTAAAACAATAGCTCTTGCTATTGCAACCCTTTTTTTCATTCCACCAGATATTTCAGAAGGATATTTATTATCAGCATCTTTTAAGTCAACTTTATTAATTACTTCTTGAGCTCTCAATAACATTTCTTCATCAGTTTTATTTGAAAACATTTTCATTGGAAAAATAATATTCTCTAATACCGTCATTGAATCAAATAAAGCACTTCCCTGGAAAACAGTTCCAACTTCTTTCCTTAAGTGAGATAATACTGATATATTCTCTTTATCAAACTTTTCATTATCAAAATAAATATTTCCTCTCTCAACCTCAAGGAGTCCTAGGAGACATTTCATTAAAACAGTTTTTCCTGATCCACTCTGACCAATTATTAGATTAGTCTTTCCCTTGTCAAAAACAGTTGAAATTTCTTTCAAAATTTTAACCCCATCAAATGATTTTGATATTTCTTCTACTTTAATCATTATGCTAATAAAAGTTGAGTTACAACAAAGTTAATTATGATAATTACGATACTGGTCCATACAAAAGATATATTACTTGCTTTACCCACTTCCAAGGCACCACCTTTCATAAAAAATCCGTGATAAGATGGAATTGTAGCTAAAATAAATGCGAATAATATTGTCTTTATATATGCATATACTACATGAAACACTTTAAAATCTAGTTGAATTCCTTGAATAAAATCAAAACTTGTAGAAAATCCTGCGTAAACACTGGCCACATAACCACCAAGTATTCCTAGAAACATTGCTAAAGTAATTAAAAAAGGATATAACATTAAAGAAATAATTTTAGGAAAAATTAGATAATTAAATGAATTAACTCCCATTACTTCCAGAGCATCTATTTGCTCTGTCACTCTCATAGTTCCAATGCTAGATGTAATAAAAGATCCAACCTTTCCTGCCATAATTATAGAAATTAAAGTTGGAGCAAACTCTAAAATTACTGATTGTCTTGTTGCAAATCCAATAAGATTTCCAGGTAGAAAAGGACTATCGATATTAAGTGCAGTCTGAATCGCAACTACACCTCCAACTAGAAACGACATGAAAGCTACAATCCAAATTGAACCAATAATGAGATCATCAATCTCTTGAATAATTAATTTTTTTAAAACATTCCACTTAGTAAATTTTGTAAAAGTGTATTTAATCATTAAAAAATACCTACCTATATGAAAAAAAAGTTTCATTATGATTAAATCTTATAGGTTATAGCATTTATATTCATACCTGCTCCTACACTTGCAAACATTATTATGTCTCCTTTATTTAAGACATGTCCTCCATAGTTGTTTCTTTTAACTATATCAAAAAGAGTTGGAATTGTAGCTACTGAACTGTTCCCAAACTCTTCAATGTTCATTGGAAGGACATCTTTTGGTATAGAACTTTTATAGAGTCTATAAAATCTCTTAATAATTGCCTCATCCATTTTTTTATTAGCTTGATGAATAAATATTTTTTTAAGATCGTCAATATTACATTTAGACTCATCAAAACATGATTTCATGGCTGTTGGAACATTAGTAAGTGCAAATTCATATACTTTTCTACCCTGCATTTTGATAAACTTTTGATCGTCACTCTCTCTTAATTCTTTATCATATGATGAGCCATAGAATATAAAATCATTTTCACCCTCGTAAGTGAAAGTAGCAGATTTATGAGATAATATTCCACCATCATAAGAAGTATTTTTTTCTAATATGGCAGCACCAGATCCATCTGCATATATCATTGAGTCTCTATCGTTCTTATCTAGAATTCTTGAAAGTGTGTCACATCCAATTATTAAACATTTACTTGCCATTCCAGATTTAATAAAAGATTTTGCTTGAATCATGCCTTCTACCCAACCTGGACAACCACAAATAATGTCATACGCTACACAATTTGGATTTTTGATTTTAAGTCCTGCTTTAACTTTTGAAGCAATTGAAGGAAGTGTATCTACTTGTCCACTATTACATGAAATATCTCCTGCATTATGAGCAACAATAATATAGTCTAATGTTTCTTGATCAATTTTTGAATCAATAATTGCACTTCTTGCAGCATCTACTGCTAGATCAGAACAGTTGATTTCATCAGAGGCATACCTACGCTCGGTAATACCAGTTATAGACTTAAACTTTTCGATTATTTCAGGATTTGAACTTTGAATATCACTCCCATCTCTATCGAGGAATTTATTATTAAGAAAATCTGAATTTTTCTTTGTGATATCTGGTATGCAGCTTCCTGTACCAGTTATTCTGTAGTTCATTTTATAAAATTACTTAAATTATTGATAAGTCTCTATAGGAGGGCAGCTACAAATTAAATTCCTGTCACCATAAGCTTCATCTACTCTTCTAACTGATGGCCAAAATTTATTAGTTTTTAAATAGCTTTTAGGAAATGAGGCCTCTTCTCTACTATAATTGTATGGCCAGTCAGAGGAAGTCAACATCTTTAATGTATGGGGTGAATTCCTGAGCATCTCTCTCTTGGAATCATCATCAGAAATAATCTCAGTATAAATTGAATTAAGAGCTGTACAAAATTTATCTAATTCATTTAAATTTTCACTTTCAGTAGGTTCAATCATCATAGTACCAGGAACAGGAAATGAAACTGTTGGAGCATGAAATCCGTAATCTATTAGTCTTTTGGCAATATCTACAACTTCAATATTATATTTTTTGAAATCTCTGCAATCTATTATAAATTCATGTGCTGATCTTCCATTTTCTCCACTGTAAAGTATTTTATAATTTTTCTCGAGTTTAGTCTTCAAATAGTTTGCATTTACAATCGCAATTTCTGTCGATTTTCTAATACCATCTCTACCTAACATCCTTATATATCCGTATGATATAAGGCAAACAAGTGCTGATCCCCAGGGTGCAGAGGAAATTGCTTCAAGTGAATCATCTCCACCTGTCTTAATTAATGGATTAGATGGAAGAAATTCTTTGAGATGTTCTGCTACACAAATTGGCCCAACTCCAGGACCACCACCCCCATGTGGAATTGAGAAAGTTTTATGTAAATTTAGATGACATACATCAGCGCCAATTATTTTTGGACTTGTCAAGCCGACCTGTGCATTCATGTTGGCACCATCCATGTACACTTGACCACCATTTTGATGAATCAAGTTATTAATTGATTGAATCTCAGATTCAAATACTCCATGAGTAGATGGATAAGTAATCATTAATGCTGCAAGGTTATCTCTATATTCTTTTACTTTACTTTTAAGATCTTCAATATCAATATTTCCTCTTTGGTCAGTATTAATAACCACTACTTTTAATCCAGCCATAATTGCTGATGCAGGATTAGTTCCATGTGCAGAAGATGGAATTAAACATATGTTTCTGTGACTATCACCTTTTTTATCTAAATAAGATTTGATTACCATTAATCCACTATATTCTCCTTGAGCACCAGAGTTGGGTTGTAATGAAGTTGCTGCAAAACCTGTAATTTCTGACAGGTATCCTTCTAATTTATTTATTACTTCGTGGTATCCTTTTGCTTGATCAACAGGAACAAAAGGATGTATGCTGTTCCATTCGCTCCAACTTAATGGGATCATTTCTGAAGCTGAATTTAATTTCATAGTACAAGATCCAAGTGAGATCATAGACTGAGTTAAAGATAAATCCTTGTTCTCCAGGGATTTTATATATCTCATCAATGAAGTTTCAGAGTGGTATGAATTGAAAACAGGATGAGATAAAATATCAGATTTTCTTTCATTAATTAATTCAATATCTGTTGGAAACTCCTTTATAGTTGATTTTTTATTTGTAAACTCTTCAAAAACTGAAATAATCTCTTTAAGATCTTTCAAATTAGTTTTTTCATTTACAGAAATTGATATTTCATTATTTGAGAGAAAGCAGAAA
>JBELLF010000050.1:0-5798 GCA_042088875.1 Candidatus Marisimplicoccus framensis
GCAGATGGTACTGCTATTAGTGGGAGAGTATGTCGCCGCCTTTATCTTATAAAAAGCACCCCTTAATTAGGGGTTTTTTTTTACTTTACACTTACTCTAATTCAAATAAATTTTTAGACAAATTCATTGAAGATATAATCAAAGAATAAATACAAAATAATAGATTGCTAGAATTTATTTACTTTTTTTAAATGGGATTGAATAAGTTAATGTATAATTAAATCCACTTCCCCAGGTATTATCATCAGTCACCTTGTTAAATCCTGGGATAAAAAGATTATCAAAGTTTGAAGGTTTTGTGTCTGACAATAATTTGTTTAATCTTAAGCTAATTCCAAGATATATATTTTTAAATGTTTCGACTTTAACTCCTGTTACAATTTCAATCCAGTTTCCATTCAAATTATTGTGAGTTATATTTTCATAACCTGTATCAACTAGATTTGAAAAATAAGCATCTCCGCTTCTAATTGTATAGCTATCAACTTTGTTTGAGAATGAAGAAGAGGCATATCTTAGACCTACGTATATTGAATTATCCATTCCAACCCAATTATTGAACATGTTAAAATCGAATCCTATTTTTAAATAATTACCAACTGAATTAAAATTAATATTTTCATCTTCAATGAACCTATCGATTAATCCATATTCAGCAGCTAAATAAAGATCATCAGTTATTTGTAAATCACCCACAATTTCATAGCTTAATTTATCATCATTAGATAAAGATATTATTGAGTTTGATAAATCAATACCAAACCTTAACTTATTTATATTCAATAATTTATTTTTCTTTATTAAACTGTCACTTTCTATCTTTTCTGTTTGTGAAAATATAGAGTTAAGTGAAAAAATAAAGCTAATAATGAATAAGTATATTTGTTTTTTCTTCATTAAAAATTGAATCATTTTCGATACTCACTTCTTTTATCCAGCCACTATTTTTTGATATTTCAGTATCTGATTTTACAACAAAATTTGATATGTAACCACAAGATCTATTGAGGTATTTATGTATTGTTTGATGATGAATAGTAACAGTATCTAGAGTTTTGTTATATTCAAGAATATATTCTGTTTTATTAGAACTGGCAATTAAAGGAAGTTTTAAATTATCTCCACTATTTACTTCAATTATTGAATCTAGTCCAATTCCTCTGATATTCTCTAGAGAAATGCTTTTTGGTGCTTTATTATCATAGTCAATAAAACCAATTGTAATTCTCTTTGTATTCTCAGACCCTTCTATGCAAATGTCATCTTTTTCACATCCAAGAATAATTAAAACTAATAAGAAAAGAATATTATGATACCTCTTAATCATGAGATTAAATATTCTCAAAATTACTATATTTATATTTAATCAAAATTCTTTTAAATTGATAGAAAAAACCTCAAAAGATTTATCACGATATTACCTAGATCTTGAAAAAAAGTATGGCGCACATGATTACCATCCACTTCCTGTTGTTTTAGAAAAAGGTGAGGGTGTATTTATGTGGGATGTAAATGGAAAAAAGTATTATGACTTTCTATCAGCTTATTCAGCTGTTAATCAAGGACATTGTCATCCAGAATTAGTTAGTTTAATTAAAAATCAAGCTGAGACCCTTACATTAACATCAAGAGCTTTTCACAATAATAAGCTTGGAGAATATATGGAGTTTGCAACAAAGTTATTTGGATTTGATCAGCTACTTCCTATGAATACTGGAGCTGAAGGTGTCGAGACTTCAATTAAATTATCAAGAAAATGGGGGTACTTAAAAAAGAAAGTTGATGAAAACCAAGCAAAAATTGTTGTTTGTAACAATAATTTTCATGGAAGAACAACAACTGTAATTTCATTTTCTTCTGATCCTGGATCTAAAGATTTTTTTGGTCCTCATACACCCGGATTTATTCACATACCCCATGGAGAAATTAGTGCTTTGGAAAATGAATTTAAAAAAGATAAAAATATAGTAGCATTTCTGGTTGAACCTATACAAGGTGAAGCAGGTGTTAATGTACCTGAACCTGAATACTTAAAAAAAGTCAGAAGCTTGTGCTCAGAATATAATGTTCTGATGATTGCTGATGAAATTCAGACTGGTCTAGGGAGAACTGGATCTTTGCTTGCATCTTGTGGTAATTGTAGTTGTGAATCTTCTTGCGAGCAACAGTCAACTTATGTCAGACCAGATATATTAATTCTTGCAAAAGCATTGAGCGGAGGTACGTATCCTATATCAGCTGTTCTTTGTGACTCTGAAATAATGGAAGTTATTCAGCCTGGCCAACATGGTAGTACTTTTGGTGGAAATCCTTTTGCAGCAAGTATTGCAAAGAAGGCTCTTGAAATAATAATTGATGAAAAATTAGCTCAAAATGCAAGAGTTCTTGGCGAAATATTTAGATCTGAAATGAATAAATATATTAAATCAAGTAAAATAGCTGAACTAGTTAGAGGTAAGGGACTTTTAAATGCAATTGTAATTAATGATTCTGAAGACAGTCAAACTGCTTGGAATATATGTCTTAAGTTAAGAGATAATGGGTTACTTGCTAAACCTACCCATGGAAATGTAATAAGGTTTGCACCTCCTCTTGTTATGACTGAAAATCAATTGTATGATTGTATTAGTATAATAACTTCAACAATTAAAGAATTTGAATAAAAGTATATGAAAGTATATTTTGATAATGCTGCAACTACTAAAGTTAGAAATGAGGTGGTTGATGAGATCTCTGATGTTTTAAAAAACTGTTTTGGAAATCCATCTTCAACACATTCTTACGGAAGATCAGCTAAATCGTATATTGAAACATCTAGAAAATCAATTGCAAAAATTTTAAACTGTGAACCAGGAGAAATCATTTTTAATTCAGGGGGTACAGAGTCTGACAACTCAATACTAAAATGTGCTGTTAAAGACCTTGGGGTTAAACATGTTATATCATCAAAAATTGAACACCATGCAATAACTCATACTCTTGAAGAAATTAAAAATAAGGATCTAAAAGTACATTATGTTGCCCTAAAGGATGAAGGAGAGGTCGACATAGAGGACCTTGAGAGACTATTAAGATCAAATAATGAGCCTAAACTTGTATCGTTAATGTATATAAATAACGAGATTGGTAATATTCTTGACGTAAAATCAGTTTCAGAATTATGTAGAAAACATAATGCTTATTTTCATTCCGATGCAGTTCAAGCTGTTGGGCACTACCCAATTGATTTAAGTTTATTAAATATTGATTTTTTGTCTTCTGCAGGTCATAAATTCCATGGTCCCAAAGGTGTTGGTTTTACATATATAAATAAATCAACAAAAATAAAATCTTTTATTTGTGGTGGTCCTCAAGAGAGAGGGCTTAGAGCAGGTACTGAGTCTGTTCATAATATAGTAGGTATGACCAAAGCTCTAGAGATTTCTATTCAAAACTTAGATAAAGAAGTTGAACATGTTAAATCAATCAAAAGACATATGATTGAAAAACTTAATAATCTTTTTCCTGATATTCACTACAATGGAATGTCAGGAGATTTAGAAAAAAGTACGTATACAGTGTTAAATGTTTGCTTCCCTATATCTAATGATAAAGCTTCAATGCTTGATTTTCATCTTGATTTGAAAGGTATAGCATGCTCTAAAGGAAGTGCATGTCAATCAGGTAGTTCAAGTGGATCGCATGTGCTTAAGGAAATACAGAATGAAAAGATTAAAAATTTACCATCTATTAGGTTTTCATTCTCACATAATAATTCAATAGAAGAAGTTGATTATTTAATAGAAACCCTTAAAGAGTTTATAAATAGCTAGTAATAAATTTTAGTTTTATAAATCTGTTTATTACCTACACCATCTTCTAATTCAATTAATAAATCATTTTCCCCATCTTCAATAACTGAATCAGATAAATCGTGAAAAATTAAATTTTGCTTAGGTTCATATTCAAACAATGCCCATTTTCCATTTATATACACATTATAGTTTTTAATTCCAGATTTATCATCTTTTATCTTGATTCTTAATGTTTTATTGGACTTAACGTTTGATTTATTTTTAAAATTTATAGGTCTAATTTCTGGTAATATAGAATCTCTTGAGATAATATATTTTCCCAATGAAGAAGTATTAGCTGTAATAAATGAATCATTAATTTTAGAACTTATATAATTAACTTTGTTATTTACAATTTTACCAATAAATGTCTGACTTAAACTAAGCGAATCTAAATTTTTATCAATAGGTACTTTTAATTTAATTGAAGATCGAAAAGGAGTTACTTCTTCTCCTAAATCAATAGTATTATCCTTAGATGTTATATTAAGAAGCACATCTTCATAAAATGTATTTTTATTAATCTCAATAGATGATTCTCCTTTATTGATAACATATTTTTGATTGGCCAATATTTCAATTCCATTTAATGGTTTATTTAATTCTATAGAATCAGTGCTTATAATTTTAAATTTAAGATAAGATGCATTATTGTTCCAATCTGTGACTTTAATATTTACATTACTACCACTAATTTCATTAGATTTAATGATACCATCAAAGTCATTTTTTTTTATAAATGACAAATTAGATTTAGGTGGTGAATAAACCTTTAAGACTCTCTTATTATTTTTAACTAGAGATAGGTAATCATACATAAGTTTTTTATAATGGTTTTCACTAAACTTGATTCTATCCATACTATAAGAAAACTTCCGGATTGAATCAATTAAAAGTTCAATTTTATACACACCATTTCTGTTAAACAAATTTTTATATTGTATATCATAAATATCTAAACCAAACCCTATATTTCCACTAAATACTATATTATCAGCAACATAAGTTGAATCATTAACTTTAGATATCTTAACTCTTTTAGGTAAATGTCTAATAAGACTATTGTTTTCATTAATAGTATATAGACCTCTAATTATTGGTCTTTCAAGATCTTCATATGTATAATTAAAAATAAGTGGATTTAGAGCATCTTGAGAATTGGTCTCTCGTATTTCAAAATGTAAATGAGCACCAAATGATCTTCCAGTATTTCCTGAATAACCTATTAATTCTCCTCTTTTAATTTGTATTTTATCTTTTTTTGGAAACTTTTTTACAGTGAAAGATTTAGATCTATACTGTTCCGATTTAATATATCTTTCTATATCTGGGCTAAATCTACTTAAATGAGCATATACAGAACTATAACCGTTTGGGTGAGTTATATAGATTACCTTACCATATCCGTTAGGACTTACTTCAATTCTAGAAATATAACCATCTTCTATGCTAAAAATATTAATTCCTTCACCACCCTTGAAATCAATACCAGTATGAAATCTAGATCTAAACTCCCCAAATGTTCCCGACAGATTAAATGGAGCATCAATAGGTGTATGGAAGTCAACTTCTTGCGAGTGAATTACAATTGATGAAAAAGAAACTAGTAATTTGGTTAATAATTTTTGAAAAAACCTCATTCTATTTCAAATTTAAATTAAGATTTTTATAAATTGAAATCATTAAAATAATATTTATCTAATATGCTAGTAAAGAACTTAACCTCTTTAAATGAAAAACTCAATACTTTATTAGCTAAATTAAATGAATTAAAAAAGTTAAATCAAGAACTTGAGAGTAAAAATGAATATTTAGTAAAATCAAACAAAGATCTTGAAAACAAAATAAAATTAATACAGGCAAAGGAAAAACAGCTTAAATTAGTAAGTGCTATATCTGACGATAGTGATAATAAACAATATTTTAAAAATAAAATTGATTATTTAATTCAAGAAATTGACTATT
>JBELLF010000051.1:0-5512 GCA_042088875.1 Candidatus Marisimplicoccus framensis
AACTATTCATGATGTAAAATTACAAATTTGAAAAGGAATAATTTATATTTATTATATGGCGGTAATAAAGGCAGCTCAAAAACAAGACTTTAAATTTTTAAGCAAAATATTTTCTTTAAACGTCCCAAAATACTTTGACACAAAAGAATTAAATGATTTTAAAAAATACTTTGATTCTAAAAATCTTGACTCCTATTTTATAATTGAATCCCAGGGTAAAGAGGTAGGAGGAGGTGGATATGCATACGAGAATATAAAAACTGCTAGAATATGCTGGTTATTTATAGACCCCAATTATCATGGTTTGGGCTTAGGTAAAAAGCTAGTTAATTATTGTATTAAAATTTTAAAGAATGATAGAAAATTAAGTGTAATTGAAGTTGAGACTTCCAATCTTACATATAAATTTTTCGAGAAATTAAATTTTAAAATTGAATACATAAAGAAAGATTATTGGCCAAATAATGATGACTTATATTTTATGAAGATTGATTTAATCTAATCTAATATTTAATAATAAAAATTGTTTATAACTAGTTGATTTATATAATAGGAAACAAACAAACTAGAGTTGCTATTTTATTAATTTAGCAATTTAATTCTCTGTAATGAATAGTCAAGAAAAAATATTTAGTTTAATTGAAAAAGAAAAAATTAGACAACTTGGTGGACTTGAATTAATTGCATCTGAGAACTTTACTAGTGAAGATGTTATGAAGGCAACTGGATCTATTTTGACAAATAAATATGCTGAAGGTTATCCAGGTAAAAGATATTATGGAGGTTGTGAAGTAGTAGATCAAATAGAACTATTTGCAATTGACAGACTAAAAGAGTTATTTAAAGTTGAATATGCAAATGTACAACCTCACTCAGGTTCTCAAGCTAACACAGCTGTATTTGATGCTTTTCTTAAGCCAGGGGATAAGATATTAGGTCTTGATCTTTCTCACGGTGGGCATTTAACTCATGGTTCCAATGTTAATTTTTCAGGTAAAATATATACATCTAGTTTTTATGGTGTAACTAAAGAAGGAATTTTTGATTATAGTGAAATTTTAACAAAAGCTAAGGAGATTATGCCTAAATTAATAATTGTTGGAGCTTCAGCATATTCAAGAGATATTGATTTTTCTAAATTTAGAGAAATTGCTGATGAAGTTGGAGCTTTTCTTCATGCAGATATTGCTCACCCTTCAGGTTTGATTGCAAAAGGCTTTTTAAGTGATCCAGTTCCTTATTGTCATGTTATTACCTCAACTACCCACAAAACTCTTAGAGGCCCAAGAGGTGGTATAATAATGATGGGTAAGGATTTTGATAATCCCTTTGGTTTAAAACTTAAAAATGGAAATTTAAAAAAGATGTCATCTGTTCTTGACTCTGCTATTTTTCCTGGAAATCAAGGTGGTCCATTAGAACATGTAATTGCTGCTAAAGGAATTGCCTTTGGTGAAGCCCTTGAACCAAACTTTGAAAAATACATAGGCCAAGTAATAATTAATGCTAAAAGGTTATCAGAAAATCTTATCAATATGGGTTATAATATTGTCTCAGGCGGAACAGATAACCACTTAATGCTTATTGACTTAAGAAATAAAAATATTACTGGAAAGGAAGCTGAAAGAGTGCTTGGTATTTCAAATATTACTGTAAATAAGAATATGGTGCCTTTTGATGATCAATCACCCTTTGTTACTAGTGGTATTAGAATTGGTACACCTGCTATTACAACAAGAGGGCTGAATGAGCAGGACATGGACTTTGTTGCAGAAACTATTAACTCGTCTATAGAAAATTCTAATAAAGAAAATCTCTTAATTGATATTGGCAAGAAAGTAGAATCTTATATGATAGACAGGCCTTTATTTAGTAGCTAGAGATTATTTTCTGCTATAAATTTTTACTTCAAATAATTTATCCCAGTTTTTTCCAGTAACAAACAATTTTCCGTTAAGCTCTGCTATACCATTCATTACATCTGTTTCAGGAGTGTTTAAAACTCTATTTCTAATACCAGTAAAATCTATTACACTTTCAACGGCCCCATCCTTAGGATTAATAATAATAATAACATCTCTGTTTTGCTGGTAAGTGTTTGCATAAATTTTTCCATCAATATATTCTAACTCATTAATATTCCTAATCCTTGATTTATCTGTCATAACATCAATAAAATCAATTTCTTCAAGTGTATCAGGGTTTAATCTCCATATCTTGCTTGTTCCATCTGATTTATATATGTATTCACCATCGTTTGTTAATCCCCATCCCTCAATGCTCTTATTATAATCAAAACTTCCAATTTTATTAAAATCAAGATCATATACAAATCCAATTTTGTTTCTCCATGTTAATTGAAATATTTTATCATTTAATATTGTCAAACCTTCAGCAAAATACTCATAGTTAAGATTTAGAACTTTTAGAATTTCGCCAGTATTTAAATCAACTTTTCTTAATGATGACTTACCGTTAAGTCCTGTACTTTCATATAAATTATTCCCATAAAATTCTAATCCTTGAGTATAAGCATTTTGATCATGGTTATATTCCTTAATAATTTCATAAGTCATTATCTCAGGTTTCTTATTTGAATAAACATCAAAACTTCTATCAATAGAATGCTCTATTCCATTAGAGTAAATCTTAACTTTTGCTATGTTCTCACCTAATTTTAAGTCTTTTAGAGTGGTCTCATTAGTTATTTCTTTTTCATTTAAGTAATATGCTGCGGAGTCAATAACTTGTCCTGATTTTGATTCTATAACAATTTTGATATTGTCCCCATTTGAGATTATTTTGTCAGATGAGCTAATATTTATTTTAAAATCTTTATCACTAGAGCTTTGACAGTTAAATATTAATAGTGGAAACAAAAAAACAACTGTATATTTCATGTATTAAATTTATAACTAATATATTTAATAAATAATGAGCAAGGTCATTTTAATCACTGGAACTTCTTCTGGATTTGGAAGAACAATAGCTGAAAAACTTCACTCTGAAGGGTACACTGTAATTGGGACATCTAGAAATGCTGAAAAAATTAACTCTGACTATTTAACCATTAAACTTGATATAAATGACTATGAAGCATCAAAGTCTGAAGTTGACCAGATAATAAAGAAATATGGAAAAATTGATGTTTTAGTTAACAATGCAGGAATTAACATTACTGGACCAACTGAAACAATCAAAATGGATGATGTTAAAAGAGTATTTGATACAAATTTTTTTAGTCAGCTTAATTTAATCCAAACAGTCTTACCTCATATGAGATCAAAAAAAATGGGTTTAATAATTAACATTACTTCAATTGCAGGATATCTCGGCCTTCCTTTTTGGAGTGCTTATTGTGCATCAAAAGCTTCTTTTAGAGTTATAGCTGAAAGTTTAAATATTGAACTTAAAAAGTATAATGTTAACGTTGTAAATATTGCGCCAGGTGACTATAAAACTGAAATTTTGAATAATAGGAGAGATTCAGATAATCCCAGTTCTTCACCTTATTTTCATGAATATGAAAAAATTATTAAAAGTGTTAATGGAAAAATGAATCATGGAAGAGACCCGATTGAAGTTGCCAGCTTAGTGTTGAAAATTATTAAAAAAAAGAATCCAAAAATTAACTACATTGTGGGCGGATTTCTTGAAAAGAAAATTACACTGAAAAGTTTATTACCAGATAAGCTTTTTCAAAAAATAATAATGAAACTATATAGCTAAGAATTATGAAATTTTTTATTGACACAGCAAACCTAGACCAAATAAAAGAAGCCCAATCTCTTGGAATACTTGATGGAGTAACAACAAACCCTTCATTAATGGCAAAAGAAGGTATTACTGGTCAAAAAAACATTATTGATCATTATCTAAAAATTTGTGATATAGTAGATGGAGATGTGTCTGCTGAAGTAATATCTGTTGATTATAATGGAATTGTAAAAGAAGGTGAGGAGCTTGCATCACTTCATAAACAAATAGTTATTAAGGTCCCTATGATTGAAGAAGGAGTAAAAGCTATTAGATACTTTAGCGATAAAGGACTTAAAACAAATTGTACTCTTGTTTTTTCATCAGGACAAGCTTTATTAGCTGCAAAAGCAGGAGCTACATATGTGTCTCCCTTCATAGGAAGGCTTGATGATATTTCTACTGATGGTCTAGACTTAATTAGTGATATTAGAGATATCTATGATAACTATGCATATGAAACAGAGATTCTTGCAGCTTCAATAAGACATACAATGCATATAATTGATTGTGCTAAAATTGGTGCTGATGTAATAACTAGTCCTCTATCTGCTATCAAGGGACTTTTAAAACACCCTCTAACTGATATAGGTTTAGAGAAGTTTCTTAGTGATCATAAGAAAGGAAACTAATTTAAATCTAAAGTCTCTTCAATTTCTTTAGTAAAAAGATTACTAAAGCCATCAATTATATTTGATTTTTCATCAATAATTATTGTCTTATTTAAAAAAGTCAAAACCCAGCTTTTACTTGACTTCTCAAAATTTTCAAAAGAATATTGGTTTCTTAAATCAAGATTTAAAATGTTCTGTGCTTGACTAACCATATCTGTATATGGCTGAATACATATTCCAACGAATCTGTAATCTGGATATATTGTTTTAAGTTCCTCAACTCTTCGAATAGTTCTCCTGTAGTGATTCATTTGAGTTTGAGACCAGAAATAAATAAATGTTTTCTGGCCTTTAAATTCTATGCTACTTGAGGTTGTGCTTCCCTCAAAATTAATTATTTCAACATCTGGTAAGAGATTACCTTTTTGCATTTTATTTATATCAACATATAACTTTGTAATTTCATCTAGATATTTTTCAGATGTATTTACATATTTGTAATAGTCAATAAACTCATCATGAAATTCATTGTTTCTATAATTTAAAATTTCTTCTATAGCAGTTGCTCTTGCTAAATTGTTCTTTAGATATGGATCGCTTATTTGAGAGTCTATAATCAGTAGTTTTTTAACATTAAAATCTGTATTATTTTTTTCATAAAAATATATATTACCACTATCTAATGTCTTTTCATTAAAGTAATTCATTAAATACGTTACATAAGGTTCAAAAAGAGATAGATCAGAATCATTTAAATCAATTTCATCTCTGTATTTGTAATATGATTCTCTTTTGTTTTTTGTCCAATTTGCGCCTCTAAGAAGTGCATACCTTTCAAGCTTATTAAAGTAGTTATACTTTATGCTAGATTTAGTGATACTGTTAGATAATTTTTTTTGATCAACAGCTTTATCAAATAAATTCCAAACTATAAGTTTTTCATTCATCAAAGAGTCTATTTTGCTTTTAAAAATTTCACTCTCTTCAACATAATATCTTGAAAGATATTCATTTTCATAATCATCCATATTAGACATGTCAACTAAAAAGTTGTTTTTTGAAGAACCTTTTCCACTAAATGTTAACGATTCTTTAAAATCTTCAACATTAACTCTGATCCATAAGCTGTCTCCATTCTCTAC
>JBELLF010000052.1:0-5320 GCA_042088875.1 Candidatus Marisimplicoccus framensis
AATCTAAAAATTTTACTGAATTCTATAATAATTTAAAGATGAAGCAAATTCCAGGATTCAATATTGGATACGCTGATAGATATGATACGATATTCTATATATCTAATGGAATAATTCCTAAAAGAGCTGAAGGCTACAATTGGAAAGGTATTGTTCCTGGAGATACAAAAAAAACTCTTTGGACTGAATATTATGATATAGAGGATCTTCCGCAAGTTATACAACCAAAAGCTGGTTTTATATATGATGCAAACCACTCTCCCTTTAAATCAACATCAGCAGAAGAAAATCCTAAAGAAGAAAATTATAGTAATAGAATGGGATACGAGACATATGACAACAATAGATCCACAAGATTAATTGAATTAATTGAGAGCTATGATAAAGTTTCATACAAAGATTTTAAGGATATTAAATACGATAATTCATTTCCATCAAAGTTTAACTATAATTTCATGGACATAAGTATAATTGAGACACTAAAAATTGATCCTGATAATGATTTATTTGAAATGTTAGATATAATTCAAAAATGGGATAGAAAGACAGATATAGATTCTCATGGTGCTGGAATTTATGGTGTTCTATATTATCAACTTGTTTGGAGATATAGAAATGAGATACAAAATAATAATAATACTGTAAGCAAAGAGACGCTTTTATCTGCGCTAGCAGATACTAAAGCATATTTAATTGATAATTTTGGGTCAATTGATATAACTCTTGGAGACTTCCAAAAACTAGTTAGAGGGGATAAAGAGATTCCTATATGGGGACTTCCCGATGTTATAACAGCTATGTCATCAAGACCATATAAAGATGGTATGCATAAGGTTACCCAAGGTGAATCGTATATTGGAATTGTCAGGTTTAATGAAAAGGGTCCAGTTCTGGAAAGTATTATTTCTTATGGAAATTCTGACAATCCTGACTCAGATCATTATACTGATCAAATGGATTTATATTCTAAATTTAAAACTAAGAAAATGACATTTGATAAACAGCAAATTTACAAAGAGGCTAAAAGAATTTACAACCCTAATTAAGACTTACTTATAGCTTTTTTGTAAATATCTTCATACAAAGGGATTATTTTTTTGATATCGTATTTTTTAGCATTATCAAAAGCCTGAGACTTAAATTTCTTTTTTAAATTTTCATTAGATAGAATTTCTATGGCATTATTTGACATAGAATCTATATCACCAACATCACTTGTGAAGCCTGAGTTACCATTTATGTTTAACTCTTTCAGACCTCCAACATTAGAGGAAATTACAGGAACTTTTAGGGCCATAGCTTCAAGAGCAGCAAGACCAAAACTCTCTTTTTCAGAAGGGAGCAAAAACAAATCTGATGAACATAGAATTTCATCAACTTCATTTGTCTTACCAAGAAAAATAACTTTATTTTTTAAATCATTTTTTCTTAAAAATTCTTTAGCTTTTTTCTTGTCAGGACCATCACCCACCATGATAAGCTTAGAGTTTATTTTTTGTGAAATTTTATCAAAAATTTTAAGCACATCAATAATTCTTTTTAATGGTCTAAAATTACTTATATGAACAATGATTTGTTCATCTCCATGAGCTATCATATTTCTTTCACAGAGATTATGTTTCTTGTCATATTTATCTATATCAATGAAGTTAGGAATTACTTCAATATCTCGTTCAATCTCAAAAAACTCTCTAGTATCATCTCTTAAACTATTGGATACACATGTTACAATGTCAGATTTATTAATACTAAAAGTTACCGCAGGTTTATAAAATGGGTGATTACCTACGAGAGTTATATCTGTTCCATGAAGAGTTGTAATTATGGGAATATTATACCCATTTACATCAAGTATCTTTTTTGCCATATAAGCTGCATAAGCATGAGGTATTGCATAATGAACATGAAGAACATCAATCTTATGCTTAGAGATAACATCATATAATTTACTTGAGAGAGCTAATTCATATGGTTCATATTTAAAAAGTGGATAATCAGGGACATTTACTTCATGATAATGAAGATTTCTTGATAAAGCATCTAATCTTACAGGTTGACTGTATGTAATAAAATGTATTTCATGTCCTTTTTTTGATAATTCAATCCCAAGCTCGGTAGCAACTACTCCTGAACCACCAAAAGTAGGATAACATACTATTCCTATTTTCATTCTTTATTAAATATAGATTTATAAACTATCTCCTGAGATCTAGTTCTAATATTACTTTTTTGAAGTAATGTATTATCTCTAGTTGGAAAAGTTCTATTTGAAAGAAATACAAAAATTATTTCTTCATCTGGGTCAGCCCAAGCCATTGAACCTGTATAACCATAGTGACCAAAACTATTCATTGAAACTTGACCAAAAGTTGAGCCATGATTACCCTCAATTTGAGGTTTATCAAACCCCACCCCACTTCTATTGTCATACGCACAGTAGTAGCATTTATTAAACACATCAAATGACTCTGAATTAAAAAGTCTTTGGTTATTGTAAGAACCTCCTTGAATCATAGCCTGAAGTATAATAGCAACTTCATAGGAATTAGAGAATAATCCAGCATGTCCAGATACACCTCCCAGCATTGCTGCACCCTCATCATGAACATAACCATGTAGTTTTGAATATCTAAAAAAATCATCTTCTTCAGAGGGAACAATCTGATCTAAACTTATTTTTTTATATGGATTAAACATTGTCCTTTCAAGTTTAAGCTTATTAAAAATTCTTTCCTCTGCTAATATATCAAGTGGTTTACTATATATGTCTTCGAACCAAAATTTTAAAAAATAAAAAGGAAGGTCCGAGTATTTAAATTCAAGTTTTTCAATCAATTCACTATCTACAATTGATTTAAATATTTTTTCCTCATAATTTCTTTTTAGATATAGATTTTCCGTAACAGGTGTTGAAAATGATGATCTTGAATTTGTTTTGTAAAATCTTGTCTTAGGTTTTTCTCTACTATTTAAAGTCTCTTCATAAAATGGAATCCAAGGTTTTAGCCTAGCATAGTGAGATAACATTTCTTTTAATGTAATTTCACCTTTATCAGCAAGTTTTTTATTTGGAAAAAGTTGCTTTAACTTTGTATTTAAAGAAAGGCTTCCAGCTTCATATTCTTGAATAACTAATGGCATAGTAGCAAGAATCTTAGTAATTGATGACAAGTCAAATACATGTTTATTCTCAAGTTTATTTAATTTTTTATAAGTATGGTATCCAAAACTTTTATTGTATACAATTTTACCTTTTTTTGAGACTAACATCTGTATTCCTGGAGCCATCATTGAGTCTATAGCAGATATAGCAATTGAATCTAGATATGAAAGTTTTTTGTGATCAAAACCTTCATAAACAGGCCTTGAGTATCCAAGAGTATTATTCTTATCAATAGATATACCATGATTTACTGGATAAAAATTATTAGAGACAGGTAATTTTCCTTTAAAAGTCCTTATACCTGTCAATAAATCAGCCATGATTTCTTGAGAGATCATATTATTTTGATAACCCACAATAATTGAATTGAAACTATCAATTTTTTCAAAAGAATTCAAACTATATGGATTAAGGAATAAACTTAATATTACATTATTGTTCTCCCCTATTTTTTCAATAATTTTAGATATATTTTTGGGTATTATGTTTGAAGAATATGGGCTAGAACTTGATCCATGATAAGAGATTATTATACCATCATATTTTGTTTTTTCAAAGAGAGGATCATAATCTTTTGAATTAAAGGAATCAACATCAACATATTTTTTTAGTTTATTAGAGAGATAGCTTGATTCATTTCCAAATGAAATATGTAAATATTTTTTATCTTTCAAAAGAGGAAGAGACCTGGAGTTGTTTTTTACTAATGTTATTGCAGACTCCATTGCTCTTGAATACAAGAGGGTGTCTTTTGGCGTATTAACTCTCTCAAGAATATTTTCAGTAGAAATCTTTATTCTGTTATCTAAATTAGATTTAGCTTTTAGGGATAAGATTTTTTTTACTGATTCAGATAATTTACCCATCGGGATCTTTCCGCTTTTTAGGTTTTCAGCAATTATATTGATACCCTTTGTAACATCTGTAGACATCAAAATAATATCATTTCCAACCTCAAAAGCCCTCAGGTCAACATTAATGGTAGGATCTTGAAGAACACCTTTCATGTCAAGTGCATCTGTTACTGTTATACCGCTAAACTTATATTCTTGTCTTAAAAGATTACTTATTGTTTTTTTTGATAATGAAGAGGGATATTTTTTATCTAGAGATGGAACACTAAGGTGAGCTGTCATAACAGACTCTACAACACCATCATCAATTAGTTTCCTAAAAGGATATAACTCAACTTCATTAAGTCTTTTCATACTTCCGTTAATAACAGGAAGTGTTTTGTGAGAATCTTTGTCAGTATCGCCATGACCAGGGAAATGTTTGACTGATGTAAAAACACCTGCCTCTTTATGACCATTTATGTATGCTTTTGCCTTTTGATATACATTCTCGGGATCTTCACCAAAAGATCTATTTCCAATTATTGGATTTTTTGAATTATTATTAACATCAACAGATGGAGAAAAATTATAGTTAATTCCAAGAGCCTTATTTTGCTCCGCCATTCTCTTTGATATATTTTTAACTAGATTATTGTCTTGAATAGCTCCAAGTGTCATGTTCCAAGGATGTGGAAAAACATCAGACAATCTTTGTGATGGCCCCCATTCAGCATCCATAGCAACTAATAAAGGTGTTTTTGAAATTGCTTGAAACTTATTTAGCCATTCAATGTGAGATTTTGTTGTACCAATTGAAAATATTAAACCACCTATTTTATTTACTTCAACTAGTTTTTTTATTTCTTCAAAATCTGACTGCTCTGGTGATACCCAATTAATAAATAATTGTGCAATTTTTTCTTCTAATGAAAGAGAATTATAAATACTATCTACCCAATGTTTCTTTTTATTGTTTAACTCTGAATAAATATCCTGTGAATAAATTAACGACGTATTAAATAAAATTATAAATAGAAGAAGTTTTTTCATTTTCAAATAAATTTTGACAACCAAGAAGAACTTAACTTGATTTCAAAATTATTTAAAAGTTCTTTCTTAGTACTAGCTGTCAAATTGAATATAACTGTTTCTGGTGAAAAAGATCCATTTTTTAAATTGTTTTTTAAATCTTTTAGAGTAGTTGATTTAATTAACGAACCCATTTTATAATTAACTATAAGTCTGTCTAATAAATTCTTGTTTATCGTATTGGAAATATCTTTTAATAACTGAAGTGAGTAGTCAATTGAACATCCTCCAA
>JBELLF010000006.1:0-30529 GCA_042088875.1 Candidatus Marisimplicoccus framensis
GAGACATTATAAGTCCAAAAACAACACCTAAAACCATTCCAATAATTATTTTCCAATGTAGCTTCATAATTATATTTTAGAGAGTTTGCTTAATAATAGATAATCCGCAAGAACTAATGCAGCCATAGCTTCAACTATAGGCACTGCTCTTGGCACAACACATGGGTCATGTCTACCTTTGCCTTGTAATTTAACTTTATTTCCTTTACTATCTATAGAATCCTGGTCTCTCATTATTGTGGAAACAGGCTTAAATGCAATATTAAAATATATTTCCATACCATTTGATATACCACCTTGCACACCACCAGAATAGTTTGTTTTTGTAGACCCATCCTCATTAAAAGAATCATTATGTTCAGATCCTTTCATTTCAGATCCTTTAAAACCACTTCCAAATTCAAATCCTTTGACAGCATTAATTGATAGCATTGCCCTTCCAAGCTCGGCATGAAGTTTATTGAAAACGGGTTCTCCAAGACCAACAGGAGCTCCACTTATTATACAAGAAATAACTCCACCAACTGTATCTCCTTTTTTTCTTATTTGTTTAATTAGGTCTTCCATCTCTTTAGACTTTTCAAGATCTGGACATCTTACAATTGATTTTTCAATATTTTCAAAATCAATATTTGACTTTTCATATTCATATTTTATATTTCCAACAGATGAAACAAAAGCGTTTATCTTAACATCCTTTAAAAGAAGCTTAGCTATAGCACCTGCAACAACTCTAACTACAGTTTCTCTGGCTGAACTTCTACCACCACCTCTATAATCTCTAAAACCATATTTCTTATCGTATACAAAATCTGCATGAGATGGTCTATAGCTATCCTTTATATGAGAGTAATCTTTTGATTTTTGGTCTTGATTAAGAATTATAAATCCTATTGGAGTTCCAGTGGATTTACCCTCAAAGATTCCCGATAAAAATTCAACAGAATCATCTTCTTTTCTTTGAGTAACAATTTCAGATTGCCCAGGCCTTCTTCTATTCAACTCAGAGTTAATAAAGTCTAAATCAATATCCACACCTGCAGGACATCCATCTACTACTCCACCTAGAGCTTTTCCGTGGGACTCACCAAATGATGAGATTTTAAAGATATTACCGAATGAATTTCCTGCCATAGCTTGAGTTATAAAGATAATATCTTATATTAAAATACTCTACCGGGATTTAATATATTTTTTGGATCAATAGATTTTTTAATTAACCTCATTAATTCAATTTCATCTTTACTCCTACTTTTTATCAAGTATTTCTTTTTATCAAGACCTATTCCGTGTTCTGCAGATATTGAACCTTTAACTAATTCTGTATTACTATATATTATTTCGTTAATCTTATTTTTTAAATCATCATCATCTGAATCCTTTCCAATTATAAAATGTATGTTACCATCTGCAACGTGACCAAACGGAAAGATTGTTTCCACACCTTTACAATTTTTAAGCTCAATAATTGTTTTATCAATTACTTCTCCAATTTTAGCTACAGGTATACTGATATCAAATTGCTGATCAAATTTTTTTTCTTCTGCTAAAACAGCTACATCTTCTCTAATTCCCCAAATATTCAGTTGCTCTTTTTCATTATTACCAATGACTGCGTCATCAACAAATCCTTTGTCAAGTGCCTCCATAACAGCTTTCTCAAAAGTATTGTAATCATTTTCAAAATCTCTACCCATAAATTCGATAAAAACATAGTATTTAGAATTATCGGGAAGATATTTGTTATACATGGTTTTATCACTTACCATTTGCTTATAGGTATCATTCCAAAGGAGTTCAAATGCTGTCAGGTTATTTGAAATTTTATCATCCATAAAATTTAATAAACTTAAAACCTTTTCATAACTATTAGTAACAGTAAGAGCAGTATATCTTGTCTTAGGATACTGGTATAGCCTAAGAACAACTTTTGTAACTATTCCAAGAGTTCCTTCAGATCCAATAAAAAACTGTTTTAAGTCATAACCTGAATTGTCTTTCATTAGTTTTTTTAATGATGATATTATAGTTCCATTTGGAAGAACTACCTCTAAACCCAGTACCAGGCTTCTTGTCATACCATATTTAAACACTCTTAATCCCCCAGCATTAGTTGAAACTGCACCTCCTATTTGAGCAGAACCTCTTGCTCCAAAATTTAATGGAAGAAGAAGATTTTTTTCTCTAACAGAATTAATAATATCCTCAATTATTACCCCAGACTCACATGTAACAGTTTTACCTTTCTCGTCAATTTCAATTATTTTATTCATTTTTTCAAGGGAAACAACTACTTGATTTTTAGAGGATTTTGTTGAACCAACAAGATTCGTGAGGCCGCCGTGAATAATAATTTCCTGATTATTATCATTACAGATTTTTAATATAGCTGATACTTGATCTGTGTCCTTTGGAAGAAGTAAACAAATTGATTCAAGGGGTATATCTGTCTTCCATATATGATAAAATCTTAATTTAAGTTTGTCGTTTATAATTATTGATGATTTATCAAGTATTTTTTCAAAAAGAGAGATTATTTTGATTTCAGACATTTAGATTAACAAATTGTTAACTAAAGATATCAATTTTAAAAGATTAAATTTGAACAAAAATATTATGAATAAATATATCTACTCACTGGCTTCATTGGTCCTTCTTTTTTCTTGTAGTAACGAAAACACTTACATCATAAATGGTTCAGTTGATGTTGTTGATGACACTAAAGTATATATTCTTCAGGCAGACCAGAATAATCAGCCTTTCATAAAGGATTCAACTGAAGTTAAATCAAATATTTTTTCTTTTAAGGGTGTTTCTGCTACACCAGAAATAAGTTACTTACAAGTTGAAGGTGTTAATGGATATGTTTTAGCAATTCTTGAAACAGGAACTATAACTGCTGATTTAGACAAAGATAATATTACCAAATCTAAAGTCTTCGGAACAATTTCAAATGACGATTTTATAAAATATAAATCTGAAACAAAGTCTCTAGTAGAAGATATGAATAGTATTTCATCAACTGCGCAAGACGCTATTATGAATGGAGATGTTGAAACTGCAATGAAATTAGAAAAAGATTATAATAGAAAAGAGCAAGAAGTGCTTCTTTATGAGTGGGATTTTATCATAGAAAACTTAGATTCATATATGTCAGCTCTTTTGTTAGAGGTTTTCATGGTAGAAAACAAGGTAAATAAAGATAGTATTATAGATGTTTATGAAAGCTTCTCTAATAGAATAAAAGTAAGTGGTGTTGGAAAAAATATTGCTGATTTATTAAGTCAATATGAAGATCCTATAGAAGAAGGCGAAATCGCTCCAGATTTTACTGCACCTAGTATTGATGGATCTAACGTTACATTAAGTGAAGTAACTAAAAGTAACACTGTTACACTTCTTGATTTTTGGGCTGCATGGTGTAGACCCTGTAGAGTTGAAAACCCTAACCTTGTAAGGTTATACAAAAAGTATAATCAAAATGGATTCGATATCCTTGGAGTATCTCTTGATAGAACTAAAGAACAATGGGAGCAGGCAATAGAAGATGACAACCTACCTTGGACTCAAGTTTCAAACTTAAGTTTTTGGAATGATCCTGTAGCTAGGAGATATAGCATAAGAGCTATTCCTCAGTCTTATCTAATTGATAATACTGGAACTGTAATTGGTAAGAATTTAAGAGGTAACGATCTCGAAGAAAGAATTAAATTTGCATTATCATTAAATGACTGATAATTGCAATTTCTAACATATCTTATATTCTATCCTTTAATCAAACTTATATCCTTACAACCATTTTGTGTTGTTTATAGAATATCAAATTTTGTTAATTTCCTTCTTTATAAGGTATTTAAGTATAGACTTAAAACTGTTCGAAGAAATCTTAAGCTTGTTTTTCCAGATAAAACAGGCATCGAGCTACGTGAGATCGAAAAAGGATTCTATAAACACTTTTCAGATATTACAATTGAAAGCATCAAAGCATATGGTATGAGTAAAAATCAAATGATGAAAAGATACACCTATGAAAATATTGATGTTATAAGAAAAATTCAGAAGAAAAAAAAGAACATAATTCTATTATTAGGACATTATTCAAACTTTGAATGGATGTTATCAATAGGATATCATACCAAGGGTAACGGTTATGCAATATATACCCCCTTGACAAACAAGTATTTTGATAGATTATTTAAAAAAATAAGAAAAAAACATAATGCCTTCTTGGTTTCTAGATATAAAATAAAGGAATTTATGTCGTCTCTTGATAATAATAAAAACTACATGTTTGGATTTGTCGCTGATCAGTCACCTAGGAATGTTGGAAAATCATATATAAATTATTTTTTTGGTCAAAAAGTTCCAATATTTACTGGAGCTGAGAGATTTGCAAAAGATTATAATCTTTCAGTAGTTTTTGCAGATACAAATAGAGTTAAAAGAGGTTATTATAGAACTAAATTTATTGAGATAAATGATAATAAAGATTCTAAGTACAGTATAACAGATCAGTTTATTAAATTACTTGAAGAACAAGTTTACAGAGATCCAAATCAATATTTTTGGTCACATAATAGATTTAAACATCTAATTAACTAGATCATTAATTTCTTTTTCAATATCTAGAGCAATTTTATCTGCATTTATTTGTGTATCTGATTCAGAAAAAATTCTTACAATAGGTTCAGTGTTTGATTTTCTCATATGCACCCAACCATTTTTAAAATCAATTCTAACTCCATCTTCAGTATTTGGTAATAAATCTGAATATTTAGAAACTAACTTTTCAAAAACTTGATCTATTACATTTGAATCTTTTAGAGTAATCTTTAATTTTTTCATGTAATACTTAGGAAAGTCATCCTTTAACTTTGAGATTTTAGAAGATCTATTTACTAATAAAGCAAGAAACAGAGCAATACCTACCAATGCATCTCTCCCATAGTGAAGAACTGGATAAATGATTCCACCTCCTCCCTCTCCCCCTACTACAGCATTTACCTCTTTCATTTTCTTTACTACATTCATCTCTCCAACAGGTGTAGAGTGATAATTACAACCGTAAGAAAGCGTTAAGTCTTTGAGAGCATTAGAAGATGAAAGTGTTGAAACGGTATCACCTTTTGATTTAGATAGAACAAAGTCAGAGCAGTATACTTGAGTATTTTCCTCACCAAGTATTTCTCCATTTTCATCAAAAAAGACTAGTCTATCAACATCAGGATCAACAGCTAATCCAAAGTCTGCATTATATTCTTTAATTTCATTTGATAAATCTTTTAAATTTTCTTTAAGTGGTTCTGGTGTATGTGAGAAACTTCCATTTATATTAGAGTTAATAATTTTATAATTAATTGATAGTCTTTCAAATAGTTTTGGTAATGCGATAGAACCACCTGAGTTTATTGCATCAGCAACAACAGAGAGTTTCAAGGATTGTATATCTTTTAATGGTAATATTTCTAAATTTATAATCGCATCTATATGATCATCAATTAAATTATCATATTTTGTTATTATACCTAAATCATCATTTAATGAAAATTTAAATGAATCATGTTCAGAATATTTTATTAGCTTAATAACATCTTCTCTAGATAAAAATTCACCATCTGAATTAAAGAATTTTAGGCCGTTATATTCCTCTGGATTATGACTTGCTGTTATCATTAAACCAGCAACTGATTTGTTATTTAGGACACCCCAACATAAAGTAGGAGTAGTAGAAACTCCACAGTTAATTACATTTATTCCCATCGATGAGAAAACAGAATTAACTATATTAAGAATAGATTCTCCTGATTTTCTTCCATCTCTTCCAGTCATTACCGTATAATCAGATAAGTTAGGGTTATTTTCTTTAATTAATAATGAAAAAGCAGCAATAGAATTTACAATGTCTATTGGAGTTAAATTTTCATTGTTTTCTCCTCCTATTGTGCCTCTAAATCCTGATATATTTTTTATTAAAGTCATTAGAAATGTAAATATATAAATTGTAAATTACACCAAATTTTTTCTTATGAGATATTTACTAATCTTGATCATATTTTTCTCTTTTATTTCCTGTGGAAATGAATTTACACCAACTGTTGTTTCTGCTAGAAAAGATGCATCTGATATTGGTATAGAAATTATGAAAAAAGGTGGCAATGCATTTGACGCAATGATTGGCGTTCAATTAGCATTATCTGTAAGTCATCCAACTGCAGGCAATATTGCTGGTGGAGGATTTATGGTATATAAACTAAAAGATGGAACTGATGGAACTCTAGATTTTAGAGAAACTGCACCTAATGGTTCATTCGAGAAAATGTATCAGGATGAAAACGGTAATGTTATTACAGGATTAAGCTCGACAGGTGGTTTAGCAGTAGGAGTTCCAGGGACTGTCTCTGCAATTTTTGAAATACATAAAAAATTTGGAACACTTCCAATTGAAGAATTATTTCAGCCTTCAATTGATCTAGCAAATAATGGTTATTTAGTCACCAAATACTTGGAAGATGAGTTAAATGAAAAAAGAGATGATTTTATTAAGCTAAATGGAACTAATTCGATCTATTCTAGAGAATATAAATCAGGTGATACGATCACTAATAAGATGTATGCTAATACTTTAATAGAAATAATGAATAAAGGTGCTGATGGTTTTTATAAGGGTAAGGTTGCTGAAGATATGATCAAAACAATTTCAGAGAGTGGTGGAATTATGACTATGGAAGATCTTAGTGAATATAAATCTGTATGGAGAGATCCCGTTAGATTTAAATATAAAGACTATGATATTATTTCAATGTCATTTCCTTCTAGTGGTGGAGTAATTTTAGGTCAAATGATGAAGGCTATTGAAAACTTTGACCTATCTAAAATTGAACATAACTCACCTGAATATGTTCAACTGCTAACTGAGATTGAAAGAAGAGCGTTTGCAGATAGGAGTGATTTAATGGGTGATCCAGATTTTATGGACCTACCTGTTTATGAATTTATGGATGAGAAATATATTAAGGATAGAATGAGTACTTTCTCTTGGGATAAAGCTACACCTTCTTCAGAAATTAAACCTGGTAAAATTATTTTTAAAGAAAGTTATGAGACAACTCATTTCTCTATTATTGATAAAGAAGGCAATGCAGTATCCGTGACAACGACACTTAATAATAGTTTTGGGTCTAAAGTGTTTGTTGAAAATTCCGGTTTCTTTTTAAATAATGAAATGGATGACTTTAGCTCAAAACCTGGATATCCTAACTTTTTTGGAGTAATTGGTAGCGAAGCAAACTCTATTCAACCAAAAAAAAGAATGCTTAGTGCAATGACTCCTACTATTGTACTAAAAAACAATAAACCACATTTAATATTAGGCTCTCCAGGTGGACCAAGTATAATAACATCTGTGTTTCAGACAATATTGAATGTTCTTGAATACAACATGAATGTGAATGATGCTGTGTCTTCTCCCCGCTTTCACCATCAATGGTATCCAGATTTAATTGTAATGGAGGATGAGGCATACAGTAATGATCTGAACTCAATTTTAAATCAAAAAAATTATTTAATTGTAAAACTTCCTATCGAGGGAGATACTCTTGGAGTATATAAAAGATCTGACATTGGGGCTGTAGATGCAATTTTAATTGATGATAATGGAAAAGTATTTGGAGGACCTGATTTGAGAAGAGAACATTATTCTTCAGCAATAGAATAAATAAATATTATAATTTGAGCAACATAATTCAAATTGAAGGTGCAAAAGTTCATAATCTAAAGAATCTTGATTTAGAGATTCCTAGGGAAAAGCTTGTTGTAATTACGGGATTATCTGGAAGTGGAAAATCTTCACTAGCTTTTGATACAATTCATGCTGAAGGTCAAAGAAGATATATGGAAACTTTCTCCGCATATATTAGGCAATTTGTTGGAAATTATGAAAGACCTGATGTTGAAAAAATTGAGGGACTCTCACCAGTAATAGCTATTGAACAAAAGACAACAAGCAAGAATCCAAGATCAACAGTTGGTACAGTTACTGATATTTATGACTTTATAAGACTATTATTTGCGAGAATTGGAGTTGCGTATAGCTATAAGTCAAATTTAAAAATGTTGAAAAATACAGATGAGGAAATTATTAAATTAATTTGTGAAAAGTATCTAAATCAAAGGATAATTATTCTAGCACCAATAATTAGATCAAGAAAAGGTCATTACAGAGATTTATTTGAAAACTTTACTAAACAAGGTTTTTCAAAAGTTATTGTTGATGGTGATATTATCGATATAAAAAGAGGAATGAAACTAGATAGATATAAGACACATGATATCAGTTTAGTTGTAGACAACTTATCTGTAAAAGATGATTTTGAATCAAAAAGGATCTTATTAGAGTCAATTAAAATAGCTATGAAGTATGGAAATGATACAATATTTATATTAGACTCTGATTCAGGTAAACCAGAATATTTTAGTAGAAACCTGATGTGTCCAGAAAGTGGAATCTCATATCCAAAACCAGAGCCCAATACATTTTCTTTTAATTCTCCAAAAGGAATGTGTGAAGAGTGTAATGGACTTGGAACAGAATTTAATATTAACATTCAAAAGCTTATACCAGATGACTCAATATCAATAAGTAATGGAGGTATTATACCAATTGGCAAAAAAGATAATTCATGGATATATAGACAGATTGAGTTGATCGCAAAATATTATAATTTTTCATTAGGTGAACCTATAAATAAAATACCTCAAGAAGGATTAGATTTTATACTAAACGGAGGAAAGGAAAGTTTTGTAGTGAATTCTAAAGAACTTGGAGTAAAAAGAGAATATGAGATAGACTACATGGGTATCGAATCTTTCATCAAAGAACAACTTAATAATAATGAGTCAAAAAGTTTAAGGAGATGGGCAATGCAATTTGTAGATATTAACAAATGTAGCAAGTGTGAAGGGAGCAGATTAAAAATTGAATCTAGATCATTTAAAGTAAATAAGAAAAATATTTTTGAATTAACAGAAATGGATTTATCGGATCTTAAGGATTGGTTTAAAGATTTAAATAAAAAATTGTCTAACAAAGATCTTAAGATATCTGAAGAAATTAGCAAAGAGATTTCAATAAGAATTCAGTTTTTGATTGATGTAGGATTAGAGTATTTAACTCTATCAAGATCTACAAAATCTTTATCTGGAGGTGAAGCTCAAAGAGTAAGGTTAGCAACACAAGTCGGGTCTCAACTTGTAGGAGTTTTGTACATATTAGATGAGCCTAGTATAGGACTTCACCAAAAAGATAATATCAAGTTAATTGATTCACTAAAAAAACTTAGAGACTCTGGAAACTCTGTAATAGTTGTAGAGCACGATAAAGAAATGATTTTAAGTTCTGATCATATTATTGATTTGGGACCAAATGCAGGTATAAACGGTGGTGAAATAATATTTGAGGGTTCACCTTATAAAATTAAAAAGGCAAAAACAATTACTGCAGACTATTTAAATGAAACTAAAAAGATAGAAGTGCCAAAAAAAATCAGAAAAGGAAGTGGTCAATCTATTAAAATTTATGGGTGTAAAGGAAATAATTTAAAAAATATAGATGTAGAATTTCCTCTTGCAAAAATGATTGCAGTTACAGGAGTATCAGGAAGTGGTAAATCAACATTAGTTAATGAAACCCTATACCCTATTATTAACTCTAAGATATATAATTCAGTAAATTCACCACTAGAATATAAAAAGATTGATGGACTTGATAATATAGACAAAGTTGTTGAGGTCAATCAACAACAAATAGGTAGAACACCTCGAAGTAATCCTGCTACATATACTGGAGTTTACAGTGAAATAAGAAAACTTTTTTCAGAAACTGTTGAGGCAAAAATCAGAGGCTATAAACCTGGTAGATTTAGTTTTAATGTTGCTGGAGGTAGATGCGAAAATTGTAAAGGAGGAGGAATGAAATTAATTGAGATGAACTTTCTTCCTGATGTTTTTGTTGAATGTGAGGTTTGTAATGGAAAAAGATTTAATAGAGAAACTCTTGAAGTTAGATATAAAGGTAAATCTATTTCAGATATCCTTGATATGAGTGTTTCAAAATCTCTAGAATTTTTTTCATCTATTCCTAAGATTTACAACATTTTAAAAGCTATTGATAGTGTTGGTCTTAGCTATATTACTCTTGGGCAGTCTTCTACAACTTTATCCGGAGGAGAATCTCAAAGAATTAAGCTTGCTAGTGAACTTTCAAAAAAGGATACAGGAAATACATTGTATATTCTTGACGAACCAACTACTGGACTTCATTTTGAAGATATAAGGGTTTTGTTAAATGTTCTTAATCAATTAGTTGATATAGGAAATACAATAATTATTATTGAACATAATCTCGATGTTATTAAACAAGTAGATCATATTATAGACATTGGTCCTGAAGGTGGAAAAAATGGGGGTAATCTTGTTGATACTGGTAGTCCAATGGAAATAATAAAGAATGATAAAGGTTACACTGGTAAATATCTTTATAAAGAAATGAAATAATGAAAAAATACTTTATAGTTTTTTATTTTTTATTTTTTGGCACAATAATTAATGGGCAAAGCAATACTTTTTATGAGATAGACGCAGAGTTATATCCAGAAGCTCAAACTTTAATAGTTAAGCAAAAAATTAAATTTAAGAATAGTTCAAAATTAAGTTTAGATAAATTATTTCTTGAAGACTGGTCAAATTCGTATACTGACAACACAACCAAACTTGCAAAAAGACTTTCTGATGAATACTCTAGATCATTCACTTTCTCAAAGAAAAAACAAAAAGGCTTTACTTCAATTAATAAAATAGATTCAGAACATATAAAAGAATGGCAGAGAACAAGTGATAATGATATCATTGAAATAAAACTATCAAAACCATTAGAACCTAATGAATCTGTTGAGATATACATTGATTATTCAATTAAACTACCTGATTCAAAATTTACAGGATACGGTTATGATAATAGTAATTTTTATTTAAAAAATTGGATTATTATTATTTCAAGTTTAAATCAAACAAAATGGGCAAAACAAAGTAATCTAAATCTTGATGATCAGTCAGTTAACTTTTCTGATTATTCGATAATTTTTAAAATAGGGGACGATTATAAATTATTTTCAAATCTTGATAAGTTATCTGAAGATTTTATTGGAAATCAAAAATTAATAGCATTAACTGGTGTAAATAAAAGGGATATAAAAATAAATATTTTAAAAGATGATATGTTATTGACATTTGAGAATAAAGGTGTCATAACTGAAACGGATATCTTTAAGTTTTCTTCAATTTCAGAAACCCAATATATTTACAATAGAATTTCAGAATTTATTACTGATTATTTGCCTTTTACAAATAAAAGTAAAATCCTAGCAACTAAAAGTGATTATGAATTAAGTCCATTTTATGGATTAAATCAACTACCTAATTTTTTAAGTCCATTTCCTCAGAATTTTTTAGAAGAAATAATTTTTTTAAAGTCATTTACTCAAAATTACTTAAACAGCATTGTCGAATTAAATAGAAGAGAATTTCATTGGATATACAAGGGATTAGAAATATTTCTTATTGATAAGTACATTAAAGAATTTTATCCAAAAGCAAAATTTATTGGTTATTTTTCTGGAAATAGATTTATAAAAAATTACGAGATTTCAAAACTGAATTTTTCAGATCATTTTTTAAACTACTCAGAGTATGTTCAAAGACTAAATATTCATCAAGCAGATTTTCAGTCAAGTGATAAATTAACAAGAATAAACGAAGAAATTGCATCACCTTATCATTCGGGTGTAGGACTAATATATCTTGAAAGTTTATTGGGAGAGGATCAATTTAAATTACTTATTCGAAATATTATAAATGTAAAATCTGATAAAGAGCTATATCAAATATTTAGCCAAAACCATGAGTATAACTTAGAATGGTTTCTTAAAGATTATATTGGGAAAAGACAATCTATTGATCTGTACATAAAGAAAGCTAATAAAGACTTATTTAGAATATCAGAAAAAAATAATATAAAAATCCCCTACTCAATAGGACTTATAAAAAATGATTCTATAATTTACTCTGAGAAGTTTAATCTTTTTAAAGAAATAGAACTTCCTAAATTAGATTATGACTATGTTGCTATAAATCCTGATATTAAAATTCCTGAACTAAATCAAAATAATAATTGGATATATAAACCAAATTCTCAAAAACCAATTAGACTAAGATTAATAGGTGATATAGATGATCCAAAAAAAAGAAACATTTATATACGACCTGAAGTAACATATAATTTATATGATGGTATATCTCCTGGTATAAATATTTTAAATAAAGGATTGAAGAATAAACCCTTTACATTTGAAATTTTTAGTCAATATGCATCTAATGCGGATAATTTAGTTGGAGGAATTAATTTAAAATATCTGGTTAATAACGAAATTGTTAAGAATTATTCTACTATTTACAACATTCAGTATACAACAAATCATTACGATGAAAATTTAAGGTATCATGTTTTTTTCCCATCTATCACATTAAATTTTAGAGATAATAAAAATTTAAGATCTAATATTCTAAGAACTTTTTCAATTTCAAATTATACTATAAAAAAAGAATCTAATGATTCTAATAAATTTTTAAATGATTATAGTATTTATAATCTTAGTCATAGTTACTCTGACATAAACATCATAAAATATCTAAGAACATCTTTAAATACTCAACTTTCTAGTAATTTCGGAAAAGTTAATTTTGTTTTTGATTATAGAAAATTGTTAGATAGTAATAGACAATTCCAGGCAAGATTTTATTTTGGAAAATTTTTATGGAATAAGAATAGAGATAATACATACTTTAATTATAATTTAAGTAGATCTGGAGATTATTTATTTAATGGAAACTATATTGGAAGATCAGAAGAAGAAGGGCTGTTTAGTCAACAATTTATTATGGCAGGAGGTGGATTTAAATCTTTTTTTGAAAATCCATCTACAAATAATTTTATAGTTTCAACAAACTTAAATTTTGGAATCTGGAAATGGTTTGAATCATACTTAGATTTAGGAATTCTGAAAGACAAGGACAAGAAATCAAGATACTTCTATGGGACAGGAATAAGATTAAATTTACTTCCTGACTTCTTTGAGCTTTACTTTCCAGTAAGCTCTAATAATGGTTTTGAAATATCTCAAAAAAATTACACTAAAAAAATAAGATTTATAGTCACATACAACCTGGAATCGTTGGGTAAACTGTTCACAAGAAGGTGGTTATAATTTAATTGTTTTTATTATTTGTAAATTTGCTGACTCTATGAATACATCTAATTCTATAAAAGAAGAGATTAGCTTAAAAAAATTTAAGGAAAAAGTTTTAAATGATTACAGAATTATCTGCCTAAGTAGAGAAATAAGTATACTTGGGAGACGAGAGGTATTGCTTGGTAGAGGAAAGTTTGGAATTTTTGGTGATGGAAAAGAATTGCCTCAAGCTGTTATGTCTCATTTTTTTAAAAATGGAGATTTTAGATCAGGTTATTACAGGGATTTAACAATTTTATTATCACAGGATTTACTTTCTGCTAGAGAATTTTTCTCAGCAATCTATGGTCATCCTGATCAAATTTATGAAAGGATGGCAGGTGGTCGACAAATGGTTGGACACTTTCTAACAGATCTTATAGATGAAAATAAAGAGTGGATAAATCAGACATCTCAAAAAAACCATATTTCAGATGTATCCCCTACTGCAAGCCAAATGTCAAGATTACTTGGTCTTGGATTAGCTTCAAAAATTTATAGAAACAATAATATTGAAAATTCTGAGAAATTTTCAAAAAATGGTAACGAAATTGTATGGGGAACTATTGGAAATGCTAGTACAAGTCAGGGAATATTTTTTGAAGCAGTCAATGCATGTGGAGTTCTTCAAATTCCTGCAGTTATTAGTGTATGGGATGACGACTATGGTATTTCTGTTCACAACAAAGATCATACAACTAAAGAAAGTATTTCAAAGGCTCTATCAGGATTTCAGATAAGTAAAGAATCTGCAGGTATAGAAATACTAGAAGTTAAAGGATGGGATTACCAGTCATTAATGAAAACATATTCTCATGCAGAAAAAATTGCAAGAGAGCATCATATACCTGTTCTTGTTCATGTTACAGAACTTACTCAACCACTTGGACATTCAACTTCTGGATCGCATGAAAGATATAAATCAAAGGAAAGATTGAAATGGGAAGACGATTATGATTGTAATAGAAAATTTGAGGAATGGATAATTAAAAATAAAATTTCGACTAAAAAGAAAATTGAAAATATTAAGACTGAAATTAAGAGCTATGTAAAAGAAGAGAGGAAGTTAGCATGGGATTTATATCAAAGACCAATTAAAGAAGCAAAAACTGACTTATTAGATAAGATTAAATCTTTAGAAAACCCTCTAGATGGTGAAATTAATTCATTAATAGCTAATATTGAAGACACAAACTTTTCTGATATAATAAGGGTTTGTAGAAGATTCTTATACAAACTACCACCGGGTAAATCTCAGGATAGAGAAAAGCTTATGAGTTGGAGAGATAAATATTTTAATATTTTAGAAGATAAATATTCATCAGATCTATATTCAATTGAAATTTCAGATCTAAAAAATACAGTGTATACAAAAGCTAAATATTCAGATACATCTAATAAAGTTGATGGTAGAATAATTTTAAGAGATAATTTTGATAAAATTTTAGAAAAAAACTCTAAAGTATTCATATTTGGAGAAGATGTTGGAAAGATTGGAGATGTAAATCAGGGCCTTGAGGGTCTTCAAAAAAAATATGGTGAAAATAGAATATTTGATACAAGTATAAGGGAATCAACTATTGTTGGTCAAGGTATAGGAATGTCCCTTAGAGGCTTAAGACCAATTGCAGAGATTCAATATCTAGATTATATATTATATGCTATTCAAATTCTTAGTGATGATTTAGCTACATTTAGTTATAGAACTTTGGGAAAACAGAAAGCTCCATTAATTGTTAGAACAAGAGGGCATAGACTTGAAGGAATATGGCATTCAGGATCACCTTTAGGTGGTATGATAAACTTCTTAAGAGGAGTCTTTATTCTCACACCAAGAAACATGACAACGGCTGCAGGATTTTACAACAGCTTATTAGACATTGAACAGCCTGCTATTGTTATTGAACCTTTAAATGCATATAGAGCAAAAGAGAATCTTCCATTAAATTATGGAGAGTTTAAAACACCTATCGGAGAAATTGAGATTCTTGAAGAAGGAGATGATATAACAATAGTTTCATATGGTTCAACTCTGAACATAGTTCATAATGTTGCCAAAGAAATAAAAAAATTCAATATCAACTGTGAGGTAATTGATCTTCAAAGTCTTATTCCTTTTGATATATCTAAAAATATTATAAAAAGTATTAAAAAAACAAATAGACTAATGATTATTGATGAAGATGTTCCAGGAGGAGCTTCTAGTTATATTCTTCAAGAACTTTTAAATAATCAAAAAATATATAAGTTTCTTGACAGTGAACCAAAACTAGTGACTGCAAAAGAACACAGACCTCCCTACGGAACAGATGGTGACTACATAAGTAAGCCATCATTTGAGGATATTTTTGATGAAATCTATAATTTGATGAGGGAATCAGATCTAAATAAATTTAAAAAACTGGTTTAATTATTTAGCTCGTAGAACTTAGCTATTTCAATTAATGATGATATTTCACTGAACTTTAATCTATTTTTTGAAGAATAGCTCTTTATCAGATTAGACTTATTAAATGTATTTAAAATAGATTTTTTAGAAAGCTTAACAAATGATGGTTTTGATTCATTAAGGGAAATATAGTATTCTATTTCATCAGTATATTTGGGTGGGTGAGCTATATCTAGAGAATTTACAGACTCCTTTCCTTTAAGAAATTTTTTTCTTTCTTTTTTATAAATTTTTACTCTTTGACCTTTATAAATTGGATTAAGATAACCTTCTTTGTTTTCTTTTTTTGAGTCAATATAAGACATGAAGATAAATTCCTTATCGTCAAAATATGATATAATATCAAGGTCTTTTATTGCAACCTTAATTGATTCAGAACCATTAGAATTATCAATTAGCTCAATTTCATCATTAAATGCATTATATCTTAATTTAGTTTTTATATCTATTTCTTTATCTAAATGAACAATATTACCTTCTTTAAACTTTGACTCAAAGTATATAGATCCCTCTACCTGATTATCAATCGGTTTAGCTAATTTAAGTCTACCTAAATCACGAAATGCCCTTTGTGTATTTTCATTCCAAACTCTTTGATCAGACTGAAAATTTTGTGAAAAAATAAAGAATGGTATTAAAAGTAAAAAGTATGATAAGAAAGTTTTCATTAGATAAAAATATAATTTTTATTGATAAATTTATATTATGAGATTAAATGTATTGACAATTTTATTGATTTTATCTTCATTTTCATTAAGTGCTCAAAACAATTTTGGTAGAGCTGGTCAACAATTAAATTCCTTAAGAGGAAAAATATCTGGTGTTTCAATAACTAATACAGCTCACACTTCTGGAGCTGCTTCAAGTATAAATGTTCGTGGTATGTCTTCATTAATGCTATCTAACCAACCACTAATTATTGTTGATGGAGTTGAGTTCAATTCAAGTGTTTCAAATATTTCAGGTGATTATTGGGATGGCATTTCTTCAACAAGTAGGCTAATTGATATCGATCTTAATACAATTCTTAAAGTAGAGGTTTTAAAAGGTCTTAGTCAAACTATGATTTATGGAGAAAAAGGTAGAAATGGTGTTATTTTGATTATTACTAAAAACGGAAAAAATTCTAATCAAGAATAATTTTTAAACGTTTACAAAAAAAGTATTTTACTTAGAAAATTTGTAAATAAGTGCAAAAAAAAGAGGTGTAAATTTCTCAATGATTTTTAAAAATTTTAAAAATTAACTCATTTAGAATAGCTTCTTGATTAGTTGCATCAAAATCAATACCTTTTGATCTCTTGTCTGCTTCAAGTAAATAATTAAAAATATTAGATATTTTTTTCATTGGATAGAAGACTGAAGCTCTTTTATATTCCTCAATAAAATAAGGATTAATTCCAAGAGCCCTGGAAGCTTCATTTTTATTATCTAAAGAATGGTATATAAATAATTTGTTAAAAAAAGAATATATAGTTCCTATTATAACGGGAATTGGATACTTTTTAGAATTCTTTGACATATACGAAACAAGGTCCTGAGCTTTTTGGTAGTTGTTTTTTCCAATTTCTTTAGTTAATTCAAAGAAATTATACTCTTTACTAAATCCAATTATATTTTCAACTTCTTCAGGTCCAATTACTTGATCTTTATTAAAATTTAGTTGTAATTTTTCTAATTCATTTTCAATTTGTGATAAGTCATTACCAACAAAATCCGCAATAATTTTTATTGAACTAGGATGAAGGTTAATTAATTTTTTTTTTGATTCCTGTTCAATCCATTGATATACTTGATTATCAAAAATTTTTTTTGATTCAAAAACACTTCCATACTTTAAGCAACTTTTATATATTTTTTTTCTTTTATCAATAAACTGATTAAACGATAAAACTAAGATTGATTTTTTGTTTAAATTTTCTAAATATGCTGTTAGTAATAAAAAATCGTTTGATAAGTTTTTAGAATCTTTAACAATTACAAGGTTAATACCTCCTACTAAAGGATATCTTTTTAAAAAATCAATAACTTCATTTTCTTGATTTTCATCTGATTTTTTTGAATAGATTTTTTTTAAATCAAAATCAGCAGCATCATCTTTAACAGATGATTTAATAATAGCATTTATAATATTATCAGAAAAGAAACTTTCATCACCATGAATTAAATAAATTGGTGAAAGTTTGCCATTATTTATATCATTAATTAATTTGTTGTATTCTGACATGTTATGAAGAAACTTAATTTTCCTAATTTTCAATTTAAAATTAAAAAAGAAAATAACAATAATATCATTTTTGATGAAATTCGAAGAAAATGGATCCTATTGACACCTGAGGAATGGGTAAGACAAAATTTTATAAAATATTTAATTTCAAAAAATTATCCAAAATCATTAATAAGTTGTGAAAAATCATTTTATATAAATAGAATATTAAAAAGATATGATATTGTAGTTTATGATCTTTATGGTAAAGTTAGTGTTCTAGTTGAATGCAAGTCTCCAAATATTAAAATTATTGAAGAACATTTTGATCAGGTAATGAGATATAATATTCAGTTAAAAAGTGATATCATTATTGTTACAAATGGATTAAATCATTTTTATTTTAAATTGGATAAGAAAACAAATCAATATATTCAAGGAAAAGACCTAATATCTTATAACAAATGAAAATAGGAATTGCAATACTTAATTGGAATGGAATAAATCTTTTAAAATCGCATCTAAAAGCAGTTGTTGATAAGTCTGATGAGTGTACAATCTATATCATAGATAATAATTCTGATGACAATTCAATAGAATATGTGAGGCAAAATTTTCCACAGATCAAATTAATAAGTTTAGATAAAAACTATGGATTTGCTGAAGCTTACAATATTGGTCTAAAGTATGTAAATGAAGACATAATATGTATTCTTAATAATGATATTGAAGTAACAGATAGCTGGCTTGATCCAGTAAAGAAAAAATTAAGAGAAAATACAAACTGTATTATCCAGCCTACTATTATGGACTACAACAAAAGAGAATATTTTGAGTACGCTGGAGCTTCTGGAGGATTTATTGATAGGTTTGGATATCCATTTTGTAGAGGAAGAATTTTTTACACTTTAGAAAAAAACATAAATCAGTACTCTGACGATAAAATATTTTGGGCTTCGGGAGCTTGTATGATTATTCCAAAAAAAATATTTTATGACTTAGGAGGCTTTGATAAAAGTTTTTTTGCACATATGGAAGAAATAGACTTGTGTTGGAGAGGATTTAATAAAGGAATTGAATGTTTCTCATCTACTGATTCCGTTGTATACCATGTTGGAGCTGCAACTTTAAAAGAAAACGCTCATAAAAATTATTTAAACTACAGGAATTCATTAATAATGTTAACTAAAAATCTTCCTTTAAATTCACTATTGTATATTCTATTTATTAGAATAGTTTTAGATATAGTTTCAGTTATTAGATATATACTAATAGCGAGACTAGATCTTTCAATATCAATTATTAAGGCTCATTTAAGCTACTTTAATAAAGCTAATGGAATTTTAAAAAATAGAGATAAATCTTTTAAAAAAGAAAATTATTACCGAATCAATAGTATTGTATACGATTACTTCATTTTAAGAAAGAAAAAATTCTTTAGTCTCTAATACATTAATTAAGTATAAATATATTAAGTTTGTAACTGACTAATTAGTAACCAATAAATTTTGATATGAAAAATAACATTTTTATTGTAGGAGTTATAGGTTTACTTCTATCCTCATGTGTATCTCAAAAGAAATACTCAGACTTAGAGAGCCTACAACAAAATACAAAGGAATTATTAGATAGTGCAACTGCTAAGCTAAACGCTGCAGAAACTCAACTTTCAGCTACTTCTGAGAGATTATCTGCATTATCAGAACAAAACAAATTTTTAAGAGCTAATAATCAAGACTTAATTGACAATATTGGAAATTTAACTACTCTTACTCAAAAAGGAGCAGAAAATCTTGAAAGATCTCTTGAAAGTATTAAAGAAAAAGACTTAATCATCACTAGAATGCAAGATGCTGTTACTAAGAGAGACTCTGTAACTTTAGCACTTGTTCAAAGCTTTAAAAGCTCACTTGGAACACTCAGCGATGATGATATTGAAATTAACGTTGAAAAAGGTGTAGTCTATGTATCTATTTCTGATAAACTACTTTTCAACAGTGGAAGCTTTACTGTAACAACTAGAGCTAAAAAAGTTTTAGAAAAAATCGCTAAAGTAATTAGTGACAAGCCTGATCTTGAATTTATGGTAGAAGGTCATACAGACAATATGCTAATTGATCAAGAAAAAGCTGCTGAAACTATTCCTGGAGTTGTTGACAATTGGGATCTTTCTGTTAAAAGAGCTACTTCTGTAGTTAGAATTTTACAAAATGATTACGGTGTAGATCCAACTAAACTAGTTGCTGCTGGTAGAAGTTTTTACATGCCTATAGCTGACAATGATTCTTCTGTATCAAGAGCTGTTAATAGAAGAACCAGAATAATTGTTCTTCCTAAACTTGATCAGTTTACTAAACTTATTGAAGAAGGAATGAGCATGAATGTTCCTGCTACAGGACCAAGTAATACAATTAGCTCAGATAACAAACCTGACTAAAATTATTATTGATTAGTTAAAAAAAAAGCGTGATATTTATCACGCTTTTTTTTTATATTTTATTTAGCTTGGCAAATCTTAACAATAGATTTTTCTCACCAAATTTTGAAAAATTAACAATTGCTCTAACATCATTTTTAAGTCCCTCTATTTTTACTATTTTGCCAAGTCCGAATTTTTCATGAGAAACTTTATCCCCTTCAGAAAAATTAATTTCTATAGAACTATTTTTAATTGCTGAAGATGATAATTTCTTTAAGTTTCCATTTGGTTTAAAAACTATCTTTTTCTTTTGGAACTGCTGAGAAATCGGTCTAAAGTCAGCTTGTTTTGTAATATTTACAAAATCCTTATCAATCTCATTTATAAATCTACTCTCTTCACAATAAATTAGTTTTCCCCATCTATATCTTGAGTTAGCATATGATAAATATAGATTTTGTTTTGCCCTAGTAATTCCAACATAAAATAACCTTCTTTCTTCCTCTAGTTCTGATCGTGTATTATAACTTAAAGCAGATGGAAAAAGATCCTCTTCAAGCCCAACTATAAAAACATTTTTGAATTCAAGACCCTTTGACAGATGAAGCGTCATCAAAGAGATATAGTCTTCATTATCTTGTTCAATATCGAAGTCTGTTGAAAGTGAAACATTAGAAAGAAACTCTGAAAGTTTATCATTAGAGTCAACTATTTCTTTTTGATCCTCAATAAAATCTCTTATTCCATTTAATAATTCTTGAACATTTTCAACCCTTGAAATTCCTTCTGGAGATTCATCTTTTTTTAACTCATCAATAATCTTGACTTTATTAATTAATTCTTTAGTTAAATCAAAAGCATTTAATTTCTCGTTTTCAATTTTAAAAACTTCAATTAAGTCAATAAAAGTTTGAAGTTTTAACGAAACTGAAGAAGAAAAAGGAATATGTAACTCTTTATGTTTCTTTATTGTATCATAAAGGCTTAGATTATTTTTTTGAGCTGCAATAATAATTTTATTAATTGTAACCAGACCAATTCCTCTAGCAGGATAATTTATAACTCTTTTAAGACTTTCTTCATCATTACTATTTATTATTAATCTTAAATATGCAATAATATCCTTTATTTCTTTTCTATTGTAGAATGAAACTCCACCAAATATTCTATATGGTATTTTATTTAGTCTTAATGAATCTTCAATAGGTCTAGATTGTGCATTTGTTCTATAAAGTATGGCAATATCTGACAGACTAGAATCATTCATAGTTTGTATTTTTTGACAAATTGATCTAGCCTCGGCAATATCTGATTGATTTGAAGAAATTTGAACTTTATTTCCAAAATCGTTTTCTGTCCAGACTTCTTTATCGATTTTATTTTTATTATGATCTATAACTGAATTAGCAGCGTTTACTATATTCTTTGTGGATCTATAGTTTTGTTCAAGCCTAAAGATTTCAACATCATCATAGTCATTTCTGAAATTTATAATGTTGTTAATGTTTGCACCTCTAAATGAATAGATACTTTGCGCATCATCACCAACAACACAAATATTTTGATACCTATCAGACAATGATTTTACAATTAGATATTGGGAGTTATTTGTGTCTTGATACTCATCTACGAGTATATATTTAAATTTTTCCTGATACTTTGCTAGGACTTCAGGATGATTATTTAATAATTCATTAGTTTTCATTAAAAGGTCGTCAAAGTCCATTGAGTTTGATTTGACCAATCTTTCATTATATTCTTTATAAATATTTCCTGTCTCAGGTTTTCTTGATAAATTATCAGACTCAACTAATTCATTATTAGAGAAATAACCATTAACGGTTATAAAATTATTTTTTAGAGTTGAAATTCTATTTCTAATTGATTTTGATCTGTAAACATCCTTGTCTAAGTTCATTTCTTTAATTATAGATGAAATTAACCTTTCAGAATCTTGTGTATCATAAATAGTAAAATCTGAAGTAAAACCAATTTTGTGAGCTTCAAATCTTAATATTTTAGCAAAAACTGAATGAAAGGTACCCATCCATATACTTTTTGAATCACTTTCACCAATCATTGATGAAATTCTAAGCTTCATTTCACGAGCAGCTTTATTAGTAAATGTTAAAGCTAAAATTTCAAATGGATCTACACCGTTGTTAACTAGGTGAACTATTTTATATGTTAAAACTCTTGTTTTTCCTGATCCAGCTCCTGCAATTACCATTGATGGACCATCCGTCTTCAATACTGCACTCAATTGAGCATCATTAAGATCATTTAGATAAGATTTGTTATCTTCTAACATTATTATAAATTTAACTAATTAATGAATTTTAATTACCCTATAACCATTAATTAAATCAATACTTATGAAAAAATTATCATTAATTATATTCTTTTTCATTTTTCAATTTAGTTTTTCTCAATCAATTGAAGATCAAATTAAAAATATTGAGCAAAAAGTAATTTCATGGAGACACGATTTTCACAAACATCCAGAGTTATCAAATAGAGAATTTAGAACATCTGATGTAATAGCAAAACATCTAGAATCCCTTGGTATTTCAGTTAAAAGAAACGTAGGAGTAAATGGAATCGTTGGTATACTTAAAGGAAGAAAAGATGGTAAAGTTGTTGCATTAAGAGCTGATATGGATGCACTTCCAATTACAGAAAAAAATTATCTTCCTTTTATGTCAATAAATGAGGGAATTATGCATGCTTGTGGACATGATAGTCATATGGCAATTCTCATGGGGGCAGCAGAAATATTGTCTAATAATAGAAATTTTGAAGGTACCGTAAAGTTTATTTTTCAAGGAGCTGAAGAAGGGCCACCACCTGGTGAGGAAGGTGGTGCGAAAATGATGATTAAAGAAGGGGTTTTAAATAACCCAGATGTAAATGCAATTTTTGGCTTACACATTACCGCTCAATTACCCATGAATAAGGTTTACTATAAGCCAAAAGGCTTTTATGCATCTTCATCGAGGTTTACAATTAAAGTAATTGGGACTCAAGCTCATGGAGGAACACCTTGGCTCTCTGTTGATCCTATAATAATCACTGCGCAAATAATAAATTCCATTCAAACAATTATTTCAAGAGAATCTGAGTTAACAAAAGAACCTGCAGTTATTTCGTTTGGTAAAGTTGAAGGTGGAAATAGATTTAACATTATTCCAAATGAGGTTAATTTAGTTGGAACAATTAGATCATTAGATTATGGAATGAGAGATTATATAAAAAAAAGAATTATTGAACTCTCAGAGGGAATTGCAAAATCATATGGAGGAAAAGCTATAGTTGAAATTGATGATGGTGCTGACATAACATATAATGATCCTGAAATTATTAACAAAATGCTTCCTTCTTTAAAAAAATCTGCCGGTAACGAAAATGTAATACTTAGTAATGCTAAAACGCTTGCAGAAGACTATGCATATTACTTAAATGAAATTCCTGGATTTTTGTTTGAGTTAGGTGGTTATAATACAAATGAAAAAAGAGAAGCTCCTGCTCATCATACACCCGACTTTTTTATAGATGACAGTTCAATGCTTCTTGGAGTTAAAGTAATGACAAATTTAGCATTAGACTTTTTAAAAAGTGAATAATGATTTTTTAAACCAATCTGTTGAATTTATAAAAGGTGTAGGTCCTTTGCGATCAAAACTTCTTAATGATGAATTAAATATCAAAACTGTAAAGGACTTAATAGACTTCTACCCTTTCAGATACATAGACAGAATGAGTTTTTTTAAGATCAATCAACTCCCTCTAAACAACTCAGAGGTTCAAATTATTGGCAAAGTAAAATCAATAAATAAAACTAAAGTTAGATATAGAGATAGGCTTAATTGTGAATTTTATGATGAAACAGGTCAGATTGATTTAATTTGGTATAGAGGATTTAACTGGGTTGAAGAATCGGTAGAAGTTGACAAGGAGTATATAGTCTATGGTAAACTGAACTGGTATGGTAATAAAGTCTCCATTGCTCACCCGGAAATAAAGACAAAAGAAAGTTTTGAAAGAAATATACCCAGAAGACTTCATGGAATATATTCATCAACTGAAAAATTAATAGCTGAAGGAGTAACACAAAAATACTTTGTTAAGATAATATTTAATCTTTTGAATTCTATTCAAAGTCATATAAGAGAAAATTTATCAACCTCCATCCTAAAAGAATATAACCTTATTAATAGATACCAGGCTCTTATAAATATTCACTTACCTGAATCACAAGAATTATTATCTCAGTCGATCAGAAGATTAAAATTTGAAGAACTATTTTTTAATCAAATTGGTTTTCAGCTAACTAAAAATGAAAGAATAATAAAGCTTAACGGATTTAAATTTGAGAAAGTTGGTAATAATTTAAATGACTTTTATAATAAATCGTTGCCTTTTGAATTAACAAAAGATCAAAAAAAAGTTATAAAAGAAATTAGAAATGATTTTAGAGATGGAAAACAGATGAATAGATTACTTCAGGGTGATGTTGGATCAGGTAAAACAATTGTCTCATTAATGGTTATGTTAATAGCTATTGACAATGGTTATCAGTCCTGTATTCTTGCACCAACTGAAATTCTTGCTAACCAACATTATAATTCCATTAGAGAACTGATAAAAGATCTAGATTTGGAAATTGAGATGTTAACTGGTTCAACAAAATCTAGGGATAGAACAAGGATACATAGGAATTTAAAATTAGGAAAAATTAACATTCTTGTAGGTACACATGCAATATTGGAAGATATTGTTCAATTTAATAATCTTGGATTAAGTGTTATTGACGAACAGCATAGATTTGGGGTTGCTCAAAGAGCAAAACTTTGGAAAAAAAATAATCCCGCTCCTCATATTCTAGTTATGACTGCTACTCCAATTCCAAGAACTCTAGCAATGAGTATTTATGGAGATCTTGATGTTTCAACAATCAAAGAGTTACCTCCTGGAAGAATAGAGACTAAAACTGTTCATAAATATGATAAGAATAGACTCAGTGTTTTTAGTTTTCTGAAAAAAGAAATTAAAAAAGGAAGGCAAGTATATCTTGTATATCCTCTAATTAATGAATCTGAAAAATTAGATTACAAAGATCTTATGGACGGATATAATAGTATTATTAGAGAATTCCCTAGACCTGATTATCAGGTTAGTATTGTTCATGGTAAAATGAACTCAAAAGATAAAGATTACGAAATGAATAGATTTATAAAACAAGAAACTCATATTCTAGTTTCAACTACTGTAATTGAGGTTGGTGTTAATGTTCCAAATGCATCAGTAATGGTTATTGAAAGCGCAGAAAGATTCGGATTATCTCAGCTTCATCAACTGAGAGGAAGAGTTGGAAGAGGAAATGATGAGAGTTATTGTATTTTAATGACTAAAGACAAATTATCTGAAGATTCAAAGATTAGAATTGATACAATGGTTAAGGTAAGTGATGGATTTCAACTTGCAGAAGTTGATCTTAAACTTAGAGGTCCAGGAGATTTACTTGGGACTAAACAAAGTGGAGTTTTAAAATTTAAGTTAGCAGATATAATTTATGATTTTGACATCTTAAATGAAGCAAAAAATTGTGCAGAAAAAATACTTAGTGAAGACCCCAAATTAATTGACAAAGAAAATTTACCAATTAGATATGAAATTTCTACCTCTTCAAATTCAAAAAATTTATGGAGATATATAAGCTGATTAAGTATATTTGTTTATCAAAATAACCCAGTGAAAATATCAATTAATTGGCTTAAAGACTATCTCGAAACTGATCAAACTCCAGAGGAGATATCTTTAATACTTACTAATTTAGGATTAGAAGTTGAAAAAATATCTGATTTTGAATCTATAGAAGGCGGATTAAAAGGGGTTGTTGCAGGAAAAGTACTGGAGTGTGCTAAACATCCAAATGCTGACAGGTTAAAAGTTACTTCAATAGATATTGGAGATAACCAAGTCTGTGAAATTGTATGCGGAGCACCAAATATAGAAAAAGGGCAAATTGTTCCTGTTGCTGCAGTTGGCTCAAAAATATATACAAATGAGGGTATTGAAATAAAAATAAAAAGATCAAAAATAAGAGGTGTTGTTAGCAACGGTATGGTTTGTGCTGAAGATGAGATTGGATTGGGTGACTCACATGAAGGTATAATGGTATTAGATAAAAGTGTTAAACCCGGCACACCAATCAGTGATTTATTTAATATACAATCAGATAAAATTTTAGAAATTGGACTAACTCCAAACAGATGTGATGCAATGTCTCATTATGGTGTAGCAAGAGATCTTAAAGCATTTCTAGACTATAAAACAATAAAATCAAATTTAAGTTTACCACCAATTAACTCATTTAATTCAGTTAATATTGATAAGGAGATAAGTGTTAATGTTGAAGATAAAGAAAAATGTCCCTTTTATTCGGGTTTAGTAATAAAGAATATAAAAGTTGATTCTTCTCCTCAAGAAATTCAAAATAAACTTAAGTCAATAGGTCTTAAACCAATAAATAGTATTGTTGATATTACAAATTATGTAATGCATGAAATTGGTCAACCTCTTCATGCCTTTGATTTTGATAAAATTGAAAATATAACAGTTAAATCATTAGAATTAGGAACAAAATTTAAGACTCTAGATGAAAACGAAATAAAACTTAACAATGAAGATCTAATGATATGCTCTAATAGTGAACCTCTTTGTCTAGCAGGAATTTATGGTGGTATTAATTCTGGTGTTAGTGAGTCTACAAATAGCTTGTTTCTTGAATCAGCAATTTTTAACTCTGTTACTATAAGAAAATCATCCAAAAGACATCAACTTTTTACAGATGCTTCATTCAGATATGAAAGAGGTGTTGATCCAAATAAAGTTATTTATGCATTAAAAAGAGCCGCATTATTAATAAAAGAAATTAATCCAGAATGTCATATTTCAGAAATAATTATTGAAGATAATTTAAAAAAAGAAACGAAAGATGTTTATTTAAGATATGATAGAATTGAAAAGGTTTCAGGGCAGCCTATTGATAAAGAAATAATTACACAAATTCTAACTTCCCTTGATTTTGAAATAAAAGGTCATAGTGATTATGGAATTAATCTGATTGCACCTGACTACAGACATGATGTTTTTAGAGAAATTGATGTAATTGAGGAAATACTTAGAGTTTTTGGGTTTGATAACATTGATGTAGATAATAAAATATCAATGAGTATTCCAAATAATTCTGATAATAGAAATTTTAAAATTGAATCGATTATTAGTAAACAATTAGTTGGGATTGGATTTAATGAAATTATTAATAATTCGATATGCTCACCAACAACTAATGAAAAGTTTAATGAGAATTCAGTAGAATTATTAAATCCACAAGGAATTGAGCTTTCAAACTTACGTCAATCATTAATTCCTAATTCATTAGAAACTATCAATCATAATATAAATAGACAAAATAAAGATTTAAAATTATTTGAAATTGGTAGTGTATACTCAGCTTTTGATAATAAATTTCATGAAACAAGAGAAATATTAATTTCAGTAACTGGAAGTGTATTTGAAGAAAATTGGATGACAAAATATCAAGAGAACAACTTCTTCTATCTGAAAGGAGTTATCGAAAAATTATTCACCATTCTTAACATAGAGAAAATTAAATATGAAGTTAGTGAAGATAAATTATACAATTATAAGTTAAATATATTTAAAGGAAAGCTAAAAATTGGAAGCATTGGTGAGATTAACTCAAATTACGCTAGTGACTTCTCTTTAGATCAAAAGATTAATATTTGTTCTTTAAATTTAGACTTATTAAGACCTTCCTCACAAAAAGTTAAATATCAGGAAATATCAAAATTTCCATCTTCAAGGAGAGATCTTTCAATGATACTTGATGAGAATGTTTCTTTTGATGATATTAAGAATTTAGCTTATAAAGAAGAGAATAAAATCTTAAAAGAAATCAATTTATTTGATGAGTATAAGGATAAAAAAATCGGAAAAGATAAAAAATCGTTTGCCATAAGTTTTACTTTCAATGACTCAAAAAAAACACTTACAGATAAAGTTATTGACAAAATAATGACAAGATTGTCAGAAAAAATAAAATCAGATTTTGGAGCTGTAATTAGGGATAAGTAGCTAATTATAAAGCTTCTCTCTTGCGGCTAGAACCTTTTTATCATTTATATATTCACTAAACGGCAAGTAGCTATCAATTACCCCATTAGGAGTGATTTCAATGATTCTATTTGAAACTGATTCGGCAAATGCTCTATCATTTGAGCTAAGAAGAACAGTACCTTTAAAATTTATAAGAGAATTATTGAATGCAGTTATTGACTCAAGATCAAGGTGATTTGTTGGCTCATCTATTAGTAATACATTTGGTTTACCCATCATTATTTTTGATAACATACATCTAACTTTTTCACCTCCAGATAAAACATTACACGACTTCAAAGCTTCATCTCCACCAAATAGCATCCTTCCAAGAAAACTCCTGATAAATAATTCTTCCCTTTCTTCGTCATTATTAGCCCATTGTCTTAACCAGTCAACTAAAGAAATGTTTTTATCAAAAAAAGAATGATTATCCATTGGAAGATAACCAAAAGAAGTAGTTACACCCCAATTGAAAGAACCTTCTGTTGGATTTAGAGATCCTGAAATACAATCATAGAATAAATTAACAGATCTTGAATTTTTTGAAAGAATCAAAACCTTTTCACCTTTATTAAGATTAAAGCTTATGTCTTTAAAATATGTCTCACCATCATTTTCATATGATAATGATTTTAGTTCAAGAATTTGATCACCAGCATCTCTTTCTTGCTCAAAAATAATTGCAGGATATCTCCTTGAAGAAGGTTTTATCTCCTCAATATTTAATTTTTCAATCATTTTCTTTCTTGCAGTAGCTTGTTTAGACTTTGCAACATTAGCAGAAAATCTAGAAATAAACTCTTGAAGTTCTTTTTTCTTCTCTTCTGCTTTTTTATTTTGCTGCTGCTTTTGTCTTGCCACCAACTCACTTGACTGTTGCCAGAAAGTATAATTACCAGAATAGTGATTAATCTTGCTAAAGTCTATATCTGATGTATGAGTACATACTGCATCTAGAAAAAATCTATCATGAGATACTACAATCACTGTATTCTCAAATTCATTTATAAAACTTACTAACCACTCTACAGTTGTGTAATCTAAGTCATTTGTTGGCTCATCCATAATCAATACATCAGGATTACCAAAAAGACACTGAGCTAGAAGAACTTTCACTTTCACTTTTTGATCAATATCGTTCATAGATATATTATGTATTTCCTCAGATATTCCAAGACTTGAAAGAAGAAAAGCAGCATCAGCATCTGCATTCCACCCATTCATTTCCTCAAAGGAGGCTTGAAGTTCCCCCACTCTATCAGCATCTTTATCAGAAAAATCTTCTTTTGCATAAATTGAATCAATTTCACTTTTTAAATCAAATAATTTTTGATTACCTAGAATTACAGTTTCAATAACTGTTTTATCATCATATCTGTTATGATTTTGCTCCAATACAGATAACCTTTTCCCAGGTTCTAGAAAAACAGACCCTGTATTAGGTTCTAGATCTTTTGATAAAATTTTTAAAAAAGTAGATTTTCCAGCACCATTAGCGCCAATAATACCATAACAATTTCCAGGAGAAAAAGTTATATTTACTTCATCAAAAAGGATTCTTTTCCCGAATTGCAACGATAAGTTAGATACTGATAACATAAATATGCGCAAAAATAGTAAGTTGAGAATTTTTAAACTAATATTCGTTAGTATAATTTTTATCTTTTATTCATGTAATAATAAAAACTCAAGTGATGATTTTTTTCTAGGAGGAGAAATAATAAATCCTTCATCTAATTATGTTAACTTTTATTACAATAACATCAAGATAGATTCTTTAGAACTTGATACAGAAAATAAATTTTTCAAAAAAATTAAAAATATTAAACCTGGTATTTATAGAATTGAACACTTACCTGAAAATCAATATATAATAGTAGAGAATGGAGACAGCTTATGGATCAGAGTTAATGTTGAAGATTTTAAAGAAT
>JBELLF010000053.1:0-5239 GCA_042088875.1 Candidatus Marisimplicoccus framensis
AATATATGGTATGGGTAAATAAAAATATAACACAAGATTTTATTGAAAAGATGAGGAAAGGAGTCAGGATTATGGGTAAAATGACAAAAAGGTGTTATGTAAAGAGGATTAATGATAATAGATTTAAAATTGTTCTAACCCAGGGAATGAATAGACAAATCAGAAGAATGTGTGAGGTTTTAGGTTACAGAGTAACTAAACTAAAAAGGACTAGAATTATGAATATTCATTTAGATATTAATATTGGAGAATATAGAGATTTGAGTGAAGATGAGGTAAAACAATTATTTAATCAATAGTTAGATCAATTAAATACCCTTCATTGGATCTAACATTAAATACACTTGAATCTTCAAAAATTAAATATTGTCCCTTAATTCCAATTAATTTTCCATTTATTTCATCAGACTTTTTAAGGCTTACTGATTTTACTGAGTCAACTGGACTATCTATTTGATAGTTAAATTTAATTACCTCAGCATCTATCATAAAGTAATCTTTAAAATCATCACCTAGGAATTCAAGCGCCTCATCTTTTTCATTTTTTAAATTTGAATCATTAATTTGACTTGTAAGCATTTTACGCCAATTTGTTTTATCAGAAAATTTCTGTTTTAATTTTACCTCAGCTATCCCTGCCAAATATCGATTAGGAACTTTAATTAATTCAATAGCTTCAATAGCTCCTTGATCAATCCACCTTGTAGTTTTATTATTTGATCTAGTAACACCAACTTTTGTTTCACTTGTTTTTGAGAGGTAAACAATATGATCTTGAATTTGAATTTTTTTTTCATATTTAAGGTCTCTATCTTCAATTTCCAGGTGAGCTTTGCTTAACTCAGGTTTCATTACCCAATCACCAGACATTGGAGACTCAAAAAAGCATTTTTTACAAAAACCATTTGCAAAAATTTCAATATTTTCAGAGCATGACAGACAACAATAACCTGTCTTTTTTAAATTGATATTTTTACCTATAAACTGATTAAGAAATAAAAGATCATTTTCGAAATCTAGGATATATCTAATAGGATCATCATGTATTGAAATCATTTTTTTTATTACTCCTGAAAACATAATTTTTTGTTTACTATTTTTATGCTAAATATATGTAATCCATGCCAATTCCAATTTTTAATTCTGTTGCATCCTTTTTTTTAAAAAGAAGGATAAGTCAAATAGAATTATTTAAAGACTATCCGATAGAAGTACAACAAGAGGTTCTAAGAAAACTTGTTGTTTACTCTATAGATACTGAAATTGGAAAAAAGAATGATTTTAAAACAATAGCATCTTATGATGATTTTAAAGAAAGAGTTCCAATTGTATCATATGAAGATATATACGCTGATATTGAAAGGAATAGAAAAGGTGAGCAAAACATATTTTGGAGAACTTCTGTAAAATGGTTTGCAAAATCAAGTGGAACTACTAATGATAAAAGTAAATTTATCCCAATAAGTTTTGAGTCTTTGGAGGATTGTCATTACAAAGCTGGAAAAGATATGTTATCATTATACTTTAATAATAATATAAATTCACAATTACTAGCAGGAAAATGTTTAAGACTAGGAGGGTCAAAGGATATCTATGAAAATAATAGTAGCTATTATGGTGATTTATCTGCTATTATAATTGATAATTTACCTTTTTGGGCTGAACTAAGCAGTACACCTAGTTCAAAAGTTTCATTAATTCCAGAGTGGGAACAAAAAGTTGAAGCAATAATAAATGAATCTTTAAGTCAAAAAGTGACAAGCTTTGCAGGTGTTCCTTCTTGGATGTTGTCGTTACTTCAAAAAGTAATTGAAAAAACTGGAAGAAACAACGTTATTGATATTTGGAATGATTGTGAAGTTTATTTCCATGGGGGAGTAAGTTTCGAACCTTACAAAAACATCTACAAAAAATTATTTCCATCAAAAGATTTCAAATATTTTGAAATTTATAATGCCTCTGAAGGTTTTTTTGCTATTCAAGATCAAAATGAATCAAGTGAACTACTACTTATGTTAGACTACGGTATATTCTACGAATTTTATCCATCAAACGGATCAGAACAAGAAATTGTTTCATTAGGCGATGTTAAACTTAATGTAAATTATGCTATGGTAATTACAACAAACTCTGGTCTATGGAGATATAAAATAGGAGATACAGTTAAATTTACATGCTTAAATCCATTTAGAATTAAAATAACAGGAAGAACAAAACATTTTATTAATGTTTTTGGTGAAGAGTTAGTAGTTGAGAATGCTGAAAAGGCGTTGTCCTTAACTTCTGAATTGACAAAGTGTTCAATATCTGACTACACGGCAGGTCCAATTTTCATGGGTAGTAAAACTAAAGGCTCACATGAGTGGCTAATTGAGTTTGACAATCAGCCTGAAGATCATAATAAATTCATCGAAATACTTGACTTAAATCTTCAAAGCCTAAATTCCGATTATGAAGCAAAAAGATATAAAGATTCAACGCTGAAGCTGCCTAAATTAACTATTGCAAGAAAGAATCTTTTTTATGATTGGCTTTCATCTAAAAATAAGCTTGGAGGACAGAATAAAATTCCAAGATTATCAAATTCAAGAGAATTTATTGAAGAATTAATTTCAATGAATTAGGAAACTGCTTTTAAGTAAGATAGATCAATTTTTTGAAGCTTTTCATCTGCATAAAGCTTGGTGACTTTTAATTCACTCTCTCCGGAGCTAGGTAAATTAAACATTGCATCATTTAAAATTGCTTCACATAGCGTTCTTAATCCTCTAGCACCTAACTTAAACTCATATGCCTTATCTACAATGAAGTCAATAGCGCCAGGAGTAATGGAGAAGTTAATACCATCCATTTCAAAAAGTCTTATATACTGCTTAATCAAAGCATTTTTAGGGATAGTCATAATATCTCTTAAAGCATCTTTAGTTAATGGATTTAAGTGACACATAACAGGTAACCTTCCGATTATTTCAGGTATTAGTCCATATGATCTTATATCATGGGGATTTATATATCTTAAAACATTTTTGTCATCCTTATTAATTACTTTTTCATTTGCCGGTTTAAATCCAATAGATTGAAGATTTAATCTGGTTTTAATTATTTTATCAATTCCATCAAAAGCTCCACCTGCAATAAATAGAATATTAGATGTATCAATTTCTATAAACTTTTGATCTGGATGTTTTCGTCCTCCCCTTGGTGGAACATTTACAACAGTTCCTTCAAGTAGTTTTAATAAAGACTGTTGAACTCCTTCACCTGAAACGTCTCTAGTAATAGAGGGATTATCACTTTTTCTTGCAATTTTATCAATTTCGTCGATAAAAACAATTCCATTTTGAGCTTGGTCTACGTCAAAATCAGCAGCTTGAAGAAGTTTGCTTAAAATACTTTCAACATCTTCACCCACATAACCAGCTTCAGTAAGAACTGTAGCATCAACAATAGCAATAGGTACATTTAAAAATTTTGATATAGTTTGAGCTAATAAAGTTTTACCTGTGCCAGTTGGTCCAACTAGAATTAAATTACTTTTTTGAATCTCAATTTCTTCTTTTAAATTTTTCTGATAAATTCTCTTGTAATGATTATAAACAGCTACTGATAATGTTTTTTTGGCATCTTCTTGACCGATAACATGAAGATCTAAGAAGTTTTTAATTTCTATGGGAGGTTTTAGATCTACAGCAAAATCAGTTGAATCCGAATTAGATACATCATCTTTAAGAATCAAATCAGCTTGAGATATACATATATCACAAATATGAGCATCTAAGCCAGCAATTAATAACTTTGTTTGAGATTTTGCTCTACCACAAAAAGAACACAATACTTCTTCTTCACTCATATTATTTGTTTAGTACTTCATCAACCATTCCATATTTATGAGCTTCATCTGCTTTCATCCAATAATCTCTATCACTATCTGCATTTACCTTTTTGAATGTTTGGCCTGTATGTTTTGAAATAATCTTATATAATTCGTCTTTAAGTTTCAAGATTTCCCTCGCAGTAATTTCAATATCAGCTGCTTGACCAGACACTCCGCCTAAAGGCTGATGTATCATAACTCTTGAGTGTTTTAGAGCAGATCTTTTACCCTTCTTTCCTGCACACAGAAGAACTGCAGCCATTGATGCAGCACATCCAGTACAAATTGTTGCAACATCTGGCTTTATGTATTGCATTGTATCGTATATTCCAAGACCTGCATATACTCCACCACCAGGAGAGTTAATATACATTTGGATATCTCTTGATGAATCTGTACTCTGCAAGAATAGTAATTGAGCCTGAATGACATTAGCAACACTATCTGTAATAGCAGTTCCTAAAAACATAATTCTATCCATCATTAATCTTGAAAAAACATCCATTTGGGCTACATTTAGCTGTCTCTCTTCAATTATGTAAGGAGTCATACTGCTTACAATTTTATCGTAATATGTAGAACTTACACCATGATGTTTTGTAGCATATTTCTTAAATTCTTCTGAATAATCCATTTAATAAATTTTAAGCTCAAAATTAATCAAATACACATCTAAATAAAAAAATATACCAATTATTTAGTTTATTGTTAATTGATAAATACTTATAGAAGTTAATTAAAGATTATTAGGTATGATATATTTTGTTAAATTTGCTCTGAAAATTAGTAACCTGGGTCGTGAACCCAAAATATTAAACTTATGGCAGTAAAAATTAGATTACAAAGACACGGAAAAAAGGGTAAACCTTTTTATTGGATAGTAGCAGCAGATGCCAGATCTAAAAGAGATGGTAAATACTTAGATAAAATTGGTACTTATGACCCTAATACATCTCCAGCAGCAATTGAGTTAAATTTTGATTCTGCAATTTCTTGGTTAGAAAAAGGTGCACAACCTACAAATACTGCAAAGGCTATATTATCTTATTCTGGTGTTCTTCTTAAAAGGCATCTTGATAAAGGGGTAAAGAAAGGTGCTCTAACAGAAGATGAAGCAAAGAAAAGATTTGATAAGTGGATGAAGGAAAAAAGCGCAAAAATTCAAAAGAAAATTGAAGATGTTAATACTGCACTTGAATCAAACAAAAAAGAGGCTAGAGAAAGAGAAGAAGAATATAGAAAGAAAAAACTAGAGGAATCTAAGGCTAAAGATGAAGCTCCTGCTGATGAAGCTCCTGCTGATGAAGCTCCTGCTGATGAAGCTCCTGCTGATGAGGCTCCTGCTGATGAGGCTCCTGCTGATGA
>JBELLF010000054.1:0-115 GCA_042088875.1 Candidatus Marisimplicoccus framensis
TAGCTGAAATCGAAGGATCATTACCTGAGACATTACCATTCTGGTCAGATCCAGATAAAATGTAATTGGAGGAACTTTGTGCAGTTACGGTAATACTATATGTACTCGAAGTTGA
>JBELLF010000054.1:215-5155 GCA_042088875.1 Candidatus Marisimplicoccus framensis
ATCAGTTGAGGTTGAATCAGTTGAGGTTGAATCAGTTGAGGTTGAATCAGTTGAGGTTGAATCAGTTGAGATTGTTGAATTATCATTAATAATATCTTGGAGTGTGATCGAAGATGAAGGATATATCAAGCTCATGTCAGCCGTGTAGGACTCAAGCATAGTATAAAAACTATCAACAGATATTGTAAAAACTTCTTCAAAAATATTTTTCCAGTTAGTATTGTTAGGATTTGATTCCCAGAAAGTTTTATAGACTGATTGAAATGCTTTTTCAGTTGAAAAACCAACCTTTTCTAGTTCTTTAATTAGTGCCAGTATCATAAAAACTGAATTTGAATAGTTCATATCTTGGACATTACGGGATTCATATGACTCGGGACTATTTACAACTGTTTCGCTTACTCCCCAGGCTTGACCCTCTTCAAAATAATTAACTCCATAATATTGTTGAATGAATAAAGATTCAAAGCTTGCTGCAGTTCCCTCTGCAAGCCATAAAACATCAAATGCATTTGGATTCGTACCATCACTTGGTGCCGCAAAGCTCTCAGACAACGACATTTGGTAGAAATGAAAATACTCATGAGCAATTACTGAGTATCTATGCATACTATTATTTGTAAATTCATCTGATGGAATTTCTAATACCATCCAAAAAGAGGAACCATTACCTGAAATTGAAGCTCCTTGCATTGCATTGCCGTTAGCATCAACAAAAGGACTGGATATAATGTTGTTCCATGCATATATATTTAAATCAGGATTAAACAGCCAGCTTTGTTGCTTGGCTGGCATGATCTCTATTAAATTATCCATTATTGTATTAAATTCAGTAATGTAGTTATCTGGTAGACTTTCGTGTAAATTGTAAACAAAATTGATATTTTCACCAATTGATAGCGTTGAAATTTGACTAAAAACAGCTTCAATTGTAGTATTTGAATTTAAAGTAATTGTAATGGTTGAACTTGACATGTCAGACCCGCTCCATCCAGTAAATTCATATCCATCATTTGCTGAAGCAGTTATTGTAATTGAAGTTCCTTCATCATATGTTCCTCCTGAAGTTGATACAGTCCCACCTACTCCTGCTGAAGCAGCTAAAGTATACTGAGTAACGGTTGTTGCTGTAGATGTTGTAGCTGGTGGAGGAGTATAGGTGTTTTGGGATGTATATGATCCATATGAATCATCACTATCTTTTGAACACGAAATAACAGCAATGATCAAAAAAAGTATAATTGATATTCTGTAATAATTATTCATATTTATTTATTACAGTGCAATATTAAAAATAAATAAGAAAGATTTATTTAAGAAATTGTTAAATAGTTTACATATAAATATATATAATCACAATTTCATTAAGCTTTGAGTTTTGGTTTCAATTATAAAATATTGATAACACCTTTAAATAAACTTAATTAATCAATAAGTTATATTCTTTAAATTTTTCAATTAAAAAGTTTGAATATCTGGAGAAACCTAAATCTGTAAAATGAAGCGCATCGACAGTTCCTTCAAAATCAGAACCCAAAGCATTTCCAGTCTCTAGATATATAATATTATCATATCCATTATTAATCATTTTTTCATATTCAGTTCTTAATGAATTATTCATTTCTTCAGACACTATATTCTTTTTATTGTCCAAAACAGTAAGAGGAGATATAAATAGATCTACTAAAATTATAGTAGTTTCTGGATTTTTACTTCTAATTGAATCAACTAATGGAATTGTATTACTTGTTATCATTTCAGGAGGGTACATATTAGGCATACATTCAATAACATAGAAAGCAGGATTTGATTTTGATATTAATTTAGATATGGACTGCTCCATCCTGCCATTACCGCTAAATCCAAAATTAATAATATTACGATCAAGCTTTCTAGATATTATATTAGTGTGAGCCATTCCGGGTCTTGATGCAGACGCACCTTGTGTTATACTAGTTCCATAAAAAATTATAGGTTTTTTTTTACTCTTTTCAGGTTTCCTAATGAAACTAGAGTTATCTATTCCAATTTCAATTTTTTTTAGCCCGTCATACAATGGAAGGAATATTTTGTATTCTCTTACTTCATTAGTCATATTATCAACAAGCCTATATTCATTTTTAAATCCTACTGGAAGACCAGTATTAATATATTGCCATTGATTATTATTTCTATAATATAGATCAATTCCCTTTATACCTGTATCAGGCATATGGTCCATGCTAAGGTTATTTAGGAGTTCCCATTTAGCAGTAATTACAGATGAATTGGACAGGAACCTTATGGATAGTCCAGCGGAATTTTTTGATAAATCCCAAACAGGCTCTCGAACAATTTCTTTGTAGGAGGCTGGCAATCTATCATAGATATTCTCTTTTAATGATTCAGGAATATCAGTTCCTTCTAATAGGAATGAATCTTTTCCAAAATATTTTATATCATCAAATCCAGAGGAGTATAATATGTTATTCGAAGAATTCTGATGACATCCTACAAAAAAAATTAATGATAAACAAAGTAAAATCCTCTTCACGATATTAGCCTTACTAATTAATAAATTTTATCATTTCGTCGGCAATTAATTTATTACCTAGATCATTTAAATGAACTCCATCATAAGTTGTAATTCCTGATGGACTATTATTTGGATTATTTTCAGAAATATAATTCATAAATATTTTTCTCAAGTCAATAAGTTCAGTGCTAAATTCTAAAGATAATTTTCTAATCACATCTGAGTAGTCATCTAGATCATTATTCATTATTTCCATTGTCTCAATGTCTTTAAATTGATTAACCAGAGTAAATTCACCTTTATTTTCGCCTATAACTGTTGGCGTACATAGAATTACTTCGATTCCATTATCTTTTATATCGCTAATTATTTGTCTTAAGCCATTTTCATATAGATCAATATCTGTACCAGTTCCATAATCATATTTGTGCCAAACATCATTAATTCCGATGTATATAAATACCATATCAGGATTTAATTTAATCACATCATTTTTATATCTAGTAAGAAGATCAGACACTTTATCGCCACCAATTCCTTTGCCAACTAACTCTGTGTTCTCTCCAACGCTATTTGATAAAAGTGTAATAAATCCTGTATATTGAGGGTATACTAATTCGCCATTTTCTGGAATCCCAACATTTATATCATAGACTCCAGCATTTGTGATTGAGTCACCTAAAAAGACAATCTTTGTTGAATTTGTACAAGAGAAAATTAAGAAACTAATTAATAGAATAAATATTTTTTTCATTTGACTAAGTTAAAAAAATATAAAGTGTAATTGAGGCTAACAATCCAAATAAAACTAATAACAGAAATTATCATATTTAATAATCATTTCTAATAATTTGTTTGGAACACATGTATCCAGCAGTGCCAGCTACACTTCCACAAGGAAAGCTTCCAGCACCGCAATAATAAATATCTTTATAGTCATAATATGAGTAAAAGTTTTTATCATTATTACTAAAAGTCCTTTTATTATAATTTTGATTTCCAGTTATAGTTGTATGATCAATATTGCCCATTGGAAAATGAAAAGTCTCATTTAAATCTTTTGGAGTAAGAAACTTACTAAAAGCAAGATCCTCTGGATTTTCAATGTAAGGTAATACAGCTGATATTATTTCTTCCTTTACTTTGTTTAAATCATGAGCTTTTTTATTATAGCTAAGATTCTTAGTAAAAAGTATTAGTTTATCAAAACTCTCTTTGTTATTCATACTTCGTTGTGCACTTCCATCTGGGTATATCTGAATGAATCCTGGAAAATAATCTCCATTGTTTTTTAGTGAATTTTGACTAGCTTCCTCAAATTCTTTAAGACTATTATTTGAAAATATAAATCTAAAGGTATTAGGGTACTCATTGGAGTCCTTCCATTTTACAGGATTTCTAAAAAATGCTGTTACCTTTCCACTAGTTCCTATTAAATCGAGTTCAATTTTTTTATTAAAATCTTTAATTAGTTTAGAGGGTGTTATCGGATCTGTAGCAAATATTAAATGATCATAATATTGTTCTATGTCACCTTGATCTCTTGTGAAAGAGATCAATTTAGATTGAGTATCAATTTCATTAATATGTGAGTTTAAATTAATTTTTACACCCAAACTTAAATTGATTTTAGTCAGACTCTCTGTTATTTTCCAAATACCAGTTTTTACAAACCCCCAATATCCATCAAAGACAGATCCAGAGTCCATCAATGGAATTGTAAATGCAGTTCCTGGATCATAAATTGATGCAGGGCCACTTTCAATTACTGTCATACCCATATATAATTTTGATTTTTCAGATGTAAAATAGTGATCAAGTAGGTCTTTTGCAGTCCCAAATATCCAAAGATTAGAAAGCTTTTTCCCTAGTTCTTTATAAGCTATTTCAACAGTTGGAGTTGAAGCCTCTTTATAAAGCTTTTGAATAAATTTAATTACTTTATTTTCATCATTTCTAAAATCATTTATCCTGCCCTTTTCTCCCCATTTATTTTTTAGTTCTTTTTCTAATTCAAGAGAATCTTGAAAGATTTTAGTAGAATTTTCTTCATTTTTGAAATATACTAGTTTTGGAGTTTTTGGATAAAATCCTTCAACATCATTTACCAAACCAGTTTCATTAAATATGAACTTTGGCATCATACCTAGTACTGTCGCTCCATATGCAAAATCAATTTTTTTACCTTCAATGACCTTCGAATCTTTTATGCATGCACCCCCTGTTAAGTCTTTTTTTTCAATAATCGTTACTTCATACCCATCCTTGACTAGATAATTTGCAGCAACGAGTCCGTTAACTCCACTTCCAACTATTACAATTTTCTTCATTATTATAAACTAAGATATTATAAATGAAAAAATTAAAACATATAATAATCAAAAAAGGAGATCAAATGATCTCCTTTTAAGACTGAAAATAATAG
>JBELLF010000055.1:0-5055 GCA_042088875.1 Candidatus Marisimplicoccus framensis
GGATAATGAAGAAAATTAGGTGTTAGAATTGATACAACTTGAATTCTTTCATTTTCGTCAAGTTTTAACTCCTCCTCAATCATCTTTTCATAGTCCTCATATATTCTTTTTTTATTTAATCCTATTTCTTCAGCAAATTTTAAATTCTCAGAAAAATCTGGATTAAACACACCTCCAATTATTTTATAGTTGTCATGCATAGATGATGCAATTCTATGAACTATTCCAATTAGAGAATCACCACCACCACCTAAGATTCCTAGTCTAATTTTATTTTTCAACTTCTATTTTCTCGTTTTTAAATGTTACAATAAAAATCACTAATACTACTGCTGCAAATATTGCTGGAAATGTCCAAATTTGAGTCCAGTCATGTCCTGATTCAATAGCATATTGATCAGTAATAATACCTGCAAGTCTAAAACCAATTAACATTCCAATTCCATAAGTTGCAAGAGCAATTAAGCCTTGAGCTGCACTTTTATATTTCTCACCTGCTTTATAGTCGGTATATATCTGGCCAGAAACAAAGAAAAAATCATAGCAAATTCCATGAAGAACAATACCGAAAATTAACATCCAAATATTTGATCCAGTATCTCCAAATGCAAATAGAACATATCTTAGACTCCATGCAAGCATTCCAATAATAAGTGTTTTTTTAATCCCATATTTATTTAGAAAAATTGGAAGTAATAAAATAAATAATGCTTCAGATATTTGACCTAATGTCATAACACCTGCTGCATTAGCCATCCCAAGTTCATTTAAAAATAAATTAGCATCCTGATAGTAAAAAGCTAGAGGTATACATATCAGTATAGATGATAGGAAAAAAACTAAATATCTAGTATCTCTTAAAAGTTGAAGAGCATCAAGACCTAAAATTTCTCTAAGGCTAGGACTCTCATTTTTTGCTTTTGGAGGAGTTTTTGGTAAAGTAAAACTAAAGACACCTAATATTGCAGATACAACTGCAGCTAAATAAAAAGTATATTCAAGTGTTTGCATAGCTTCCCAGCCAACTCCATAACTAATTACAAGACCAGCAACAATCCATCCTATAGTACCCCAAACTCTAATTTTTGGAAATTCCTTAGAAGGATCTTTCATTTGTCTAAAGGCTATAGAATTAACTAAAGCTAGGGTTGGCATATAAAGTATCATATATATTAGTATGTATGGATAGAATGCGTCAAAACCTAAAGCTATTGAACACATAAAGAGAAGTCCTCCTCCAACAATGTGAATAATGGCTAGAATTTTTTCTGCATCAAAATATCTATCTGCAATTAATCCAATAATAAATGGAGCAATAATTGCACCCCATGATTGGGTCTCATATGCTAATGAAATTTCTCCACCAGATGCACTAAAAGCTTGTGAAAGAAAAGTTCCCATTGTAACAAACCAACATCCCCAAATAAAAAACTCCAGGAACATCATTATACTAAGTTTAATATTTATTGTATTACTCATATTATATTGACTGACCAATTTTAATTAATAAATCTCTAGTTGCTTTAATTCCATCCTCTTCAGATAACCTCTCACCTTCATATTCAACACCCACATAACCAGTGTATCCAAAACTTTTTATAATTTTCATCATTCTCATATAATCAATAGTTTTTTCATCTCCATTATCATCAAAATCATTTGACTTTGCACTTACTGCAAATGCCTTTGGCATCATTTCTTCTACTCCTTGATATAAATCATACATTTTTTCACACGAACCATTGAATACAGAACCATATCCCTCGTCAGCCATACAGAAATTACCAAAATCAGGTAGAGTACCAACATTATCCATGTTTGTTCCATAAATAACATTCATCAGTTCTGGAATATTTGAAGTGATTCTACCATGATTTTCAACAATTACATTTATCCCAGTTCCTTTTGCATATTCTCCTAGCTTTGATAAACTATCAATTGATAAATTTTTCCATGTTTCAACATCTTTGGAACCATAAAGATTTAATCTTATTGATGAGCAATTCATTGCAGCAGCAGTATCAATCCATAACTTATGATTATCTATTGCAATCTGTCTAATGTCCTCATTCTCGTCTGCTAAGTCACCTTCATCATCTATCATAATAAGTACGTTTTCAACTCCGTTATCATCTGCAAGTTGATTATTCTTTAAAATAAATTCTTTAATAGCTGAAGATTTATCTTCACTTTTCATAACATCATCATATAATTGGTTTACATATTCAAGACCTGTAAAACCTAAGTCACTAGATTTCTTAGCAAATAAATATGGATCCATTCCTCCACCTCTGATAGCTTTGTTTAAGGACCATTGAGCAAGAGATAGTTTAAAAAATAATTCTTTTTGATTTTCACAAGATATATAACCTAGAGATGATATACCCAGCGCACCTGTTGAAGCTAATTTGATGAATTCTTTTCTTTTCATATTCTATTGGTTTTTTATATTAGCATAAATATAAATTTAAATAATTAATTACGATTTCAAGTATATATTCTTTAAATTGAAAAAAACTAAATAAAAATGCAAAACAAATTTGATGCTATAGTTGTAGGAACTGGAATTAGTGGTGGATGGGCAGCAAAAGAATTGACTGAAAAAGGCCTCAAAACTCTCGTGCTTGAGAGAGGTAGAATGATAAACCATATTGACGACTACCATACAGCAAATATGGATCCATGGGAATTTGAGGGTGGCAATACTATTACACAAGAAACTTTAAAGAGACAACCTAAGCAAAGTAGAACGGGTTATGTAACCCAAGAGTCTCATAAACATTTTTTTGTTGATGATTTTGATCATCCATATAATGACGATGAAAATAAATTTAATTGGATTAGAGGATACCATGTTGGTGGAAGATCTTTAACCTGGGGAAGACATACTTACAGGCTCTCTGAATTTGATTTTGAAGCTAATTTGAAAGATGGAATTGCAGTTGATTGGCCTATTAGATATAAAGACATAGCTCCTTGGTATGATTATGTTGAAGAATATATAGGAGTTCAAGGAAGGGCAGAGGGACTTCCACAATTTCCAGATGGTAATTTTTTAAAACCATTTGAACTTAATGTTCTAGAGCAGCATATGAGAAATAGTATTTCAAATAATTTCTCAGATGGTAGGATTTTATCAAATGCAAGAACTGCTCATATAACCGAGGGTACTAAACCAGGTCTTGGCAGGGTTACATGTCAATATAGAAATAGATGTATGAGAGGTTGTCCATATGGTGCCTATTTTAGCAGTAATTCATCAACCTTACCTGCTGCCGAAGCAACTGGTAATATGACACTTATGCCAAATTCAATTGTACATGAGATTATATATGATGAAGACAAAAAAAGAGCAAAAGGTGTAAGAGTAATAGATTCTGAGAATAATCAATCCTATGAATACTATGCCAAAGTAATTTTTCTATGCTCATCCGCAATTGCCTCAACTTCAATATTAATGCAATCAAAATCTAATAGATTTCCAAATGGAATGGGTAACGACTCAGGAGAATTGGGGCATAATTTAATGGATCATCATTTTCAAGTTGGAGCCTCTGGAACATTTGAAGGATTTAAAAATAAAACAACTTATGGAAGAAAACCTGCAGGATTTTTTATTCCAAGATTTAGAAATATCGGTGGTGTAACCAATAGGAATGACTTTATTAGAGGATATGGTTATCAAGGAGGTGCATATAGGGGCTATCAAAGTATAGCTGATAGTAAAGAAGAGTTAATATCATATGGACCAAGATTAAAAGAAAATTTAGTTAAGTATGATGAATGGACTGCAAGTATGACTGCTTTTGGTGAAATCCTGCCTTATCATGAAAATAAAATGACTTTAGATTACGAAAAGAAAGATAAATGGGGTCTTCCAACAGTTACTTTTGATGCAAAAATCAAAGAAAATGAATTTGCCATGAGAAAGGATATGAAGAAACAAGCTGAAGAGATGCTTGAACGATCTGGCTTTAAAGATGTATATGGATGGGAGAGTAAATACGTCTTCGGGAATGGTATTCACGAGATGGGTACTGCTAGAATGGGTAGAGATCCAAAGACATCTGTTTTGAATGCAAATAATCAAATCCATGAGGTTAAAAACGTATATGTCACGGACGGCGCATGTATGACCTCCGCTGGTAATCAAAATCCATCAATAACATATATGGCTCTCACTGCAAGAGCTGCTAATCATGCAGTTGAAGAATTAAAAAAACAAAACTTGTAAAATGGATAGAAGAAAGGCTATAAAAAGAATTGGAGCCTCATTTGGGGCAATTACTATTTCATCTGGAGTTATTTCATTAGTTCAATCATGTAATTCATCTACTACTAACAAAGAGCTTAGTTTTTTTAGTAATAATGAAATAAATTTTCTAGATAGAATTTTAGAAATTATAATTCCAGAGACTGATTCTCCAGGAGCAAATTCATTAAATCTTTCAAAATTTGTTGATTCATATGTTGCAAAAAACATAAGAACTGAAGATCAAAAATATCTAAATGCAATGATTGAAGAATTTATCAATATGATAATCTTTTCAGAAAAAAAACCATCAATTAAAGATGTTGAAAATAAAACTCTAGAAAGATACTTCTCCGAACACATAGATAATGGCAGCATGATTGCAGATGATGGAAAAAATTATTCTCAAATATGTGATTTATTTCGCCAAATGGCTGTTAATTCATACAAGGCTAGCGAGTACGTTATGGTTAATAAACTTGGATTTGTGTCAATCCCTGGTTATTATGATGGTAATGTTGATGTTTAATCAAGAAGCCTAAAGTATTCTAGAATCTCTCTTACTTCTTCCTCCAATAAATTTTGATTATACATATATTCAAAATCATATTCCTCTAGCAACTCTATTGCAATAGGATCTTCTTCAAGCATTTGAATAGGGTTTAAAATCATATTCATTATCCACTCTGGTGACCTTCTACTAAGAATTCCTGACATAGCTGGACCAATATAATCTTCATTGATCATATGACAGGATGTACAAAGTTGATTAAATAATTTTTCACCAGAGTTTGCCATAGAAA
>JBELLF010000056.1:0-4938 GCA_042088875.1 Candidatus Marisimplicoccus framensis
GTCAATAATTGATGTTGATTCATTTATTGATTTCTTTATAATTAACGAGATTACAAAGAACATTGACGGATATAGGCTTAGCACATTTATTAATGTAGATATAGATCAAAAAATTAAGATGGGTCCTATATGGGATTTTAATCTTGCTTTTGGGAATGCTGATTATTGTGATGCGGCTAATACTCAAGGTTGGCTTTATAACTTTAATTCTATTTGTCCTGGTGACATATGGCAGGTTCCATTTTGGTGGAGAAGACTTATGGAAAGTGTATATTTCAAGCAAAGACTTAAGGATAAATGGCAATTATATAGATCAACAACATTAAGTGATGTCTCTATTGAAAGCCAAATTGATTCTTATGTTGAATATCTTAATTCAAATAACGCAATTAGGAAGAATTTTTATAAATGGCCAATTCTTGGACAATATGTATGGCCAAATTACTTTGTAGGAGCTACACATGATTCAGAAATTGAATTTCTAAAGGGATGGATATCTCAGAGATTAAATTGGATGGATGGTCAATTAAATAACTTCTAAGGCAATCTTTTACCCATACTTGCTTCCAAAAGTTCAAACCAATCTATTAATTCAATATCAATCTCTTCGACTTTAGATGACCTTATTATTCTATCTTTTTTTGTAGTTCCAATTACTGGGTAAATTTTTGATTTATGCTTAAGTATCCAACTTATTAAGATTTCATCTTGACTACATGAATATTTTGAGCACATTTTCTCAATCTTCTCAATTAAAAGCTTGTTATCAGATGAAAAAAAATTGCCAAGAGGACTATATGCCATTGGTTTAATATTATTTATTTGCATATAATCAAGTGTCCCATCAAACATGGGTTCATAGTTAGTTAAAGAAAAATTAATTTGATTAAATGATATTTTCAAATGTTTTTCGATCAGCGACATCTGTGAAACCTCGAAGTTAGATACTCCAAATGATTTTATCATTTTTTTATCCATCAGGTAATCGATGGTATCACCAATTTCATTAATATCCATTATTGGACTTGGTCTATGCAGTAATAGGGAATCAAGATAATCAGTATTTAGGTTATTTAGTGAGTTTTCTACAGACTTAATTATGTGGCTTTTGGAATAGTCATAGTGTTTTACATCAATTTGAAGCTTTTCACATGGATACATAATACCGCATTTTGAAATAAAAATGACTTTTTCACGTTCTATTCCAGATAATTTAAAAGCTTTTCCAAATGCTTCTTCAGTAGTATAGCCTCCGTAAATATCTGCATGGTCAAATGAATTAATTCCATTTTCATATGCACACCTAATTAATTCTGAGATTTCCTCGTATGAGTAATTAGCTCCCCAAGATCCCCAGTTCATAGTTCCTGAAATTATTCTTGAAAGATTCATATTTTATAGGGAAGTGATGAATGGTGTAATATAATTTTTATTTTATCACCATAGTTTTTATAGACAAAAGAATATTCTGCTTTAATGTTGCCTGTTTCATTTTTAAAATTATAGTTACCCATTGCAATTGCTATATCTTCATTTATAATAATATTTGAGTTATCAAAAACTATTTCTGACCATTTAGACAAAGCAAAGCCGGTATCTTCTTCACACACTCTATTATCACCTGCAATAAAGTAGGAAAAAGCAGAATCTTTTGTGTTTCTGAACTGATCATTGGCAGCTTTGGTAGGTTTAAAAAGTACCTGATTCTGAAAGTCATATATTTTATCTAAAAAATCGCTAGTATAAGACTCTAAAGATTTTCTATCATTAGATAATTTACCCATATTGACTATTCCTGAGGCCCATTGCTTTTGAATATTTATTATATCTTCTTTTCTCATTTATATTTTATAAATATTAAAAATAAAGTATTTAAATTATTGTTCAATTGACATAGCAGAAAAATTTGTTATATCATTTCCATCAGATTGATATTTTATCTCTATTGGGTTGCAACAAACCTCACAATCTTCAATATAAGAGTCTTCATAAAGTGATTTATCAAATATCATTGATATTTCTTCCCAGCAATAAGGGCATTGAAAAAAAAACTCCTCAGTCATTAGAATAAGCTTAGGAAAATAGAAAACAGCATCACAATAAATACTAAAATTAAAAATGGTCTAAAAAAACTCATAGATAACATTCAATTAACATATACTTTATACATTTAAACTTAAACAAATTATAAATTAACTATGAAAAATTTTATTACAATTTTATTTTTAACTATTGGGTTTGCTTTAAACGCTCAATATTTTTCAATTACTTATATAAATGTCTCATCTGAAGATGTTCCTGAAGTTGCAAGGCTTGAAACCCAATATTGGTCAAAAGTAGCAAAGGCAAACATTGATGCTGGAAAGCAATTAGGATGGGGATTATTTTCACGTGTAGGGGGTAATTCTGACACATGGACTCATGCTTTTGTTAATGTATATGAATCAATAGATCAGATGATGGATCAATCTATTTGGAACCCTGAAGAACTAATTGGTGTATCTCAAGAGGATATTTCAACAGCTCAATATTATAATGGAAGTGGGATAAATCACTGGAAAATTCAGGGTCAAGTACCTGGTGAATCAGGCACTGCAGCTATATGGAATTATGGAAGACCTGAGAACTTACAAGGTTTTGTCTCAGATAATGTAAACCTATGGGGCCCATATTTTGAAAAAAATGATACGGGTAGAACTAATTGGGGTATTGCAACGAAATTAACTGGTGTCAATCAATCAAATGCTACTGTGATGACTTGGGATGGATATGAAACAGTTGCTGATGCGATAAAAGTTCTTGCTGGAGAAGGTGTTGCTCAGGGAAGTCCAAGAGGTGAAAAAACCGGAGAGTATATGCCAAATGGATTTCTAACACAAATTGTAGTTCAACAAGTAATGTGGGTGGATTAATCAAAAAAAAAATTACTTGTGAATATTTAAAGACCTCTTAATGGGGTCTTTTTTTATGAAAATATGAGATAAAAAGCCATTAATATCATTAGTGCATTTTCAATAAAAGTTGCCTCAGTCATCGGGAGGTTTAGTGTAGTTCCAAGACAAGCACATTTTATACTTCTCTTACTAATTAGTGTTTGAGTCACGCCAATAGTTGTAATACCTAAAACTATAACAGTTAATATCAAGGCAATGTTTACTTCAAACCTGATTAAAAACATCATACCTAATATTACTTCTATAAATGGGTATATATAACCATAAATTGGAGCTTGTTTTGCAAGAGGGTCATACATCCTAAATGACATTGAAAATCCTTTAATATCAAGAATTTTAAAAAAACTAAAAATAATATAGAAAAGACCCATAAAATCTAGCATTGCATTACTTAAATTCCAGGTTTTATAATTTAATAATATACTAGCAATGAATATATATCCAAGAATTATAAATAAAGGTTTAAGTTGTTTAATCTTACTTTCTTTTATAGTTACCTCACTATGAGTATCCAAAACAATGTCTTCCTCGTTAATTAAACTGTATTTTGGGGGTAAAGTTTCTTTGATTAGTGAAAAGCTCACAGGATTCTTGGAATAAATTATTACTTCTCCTCTAGTTAGGTCAACATGGACATCATCTATTCCGTCTATTGAGGCTAACTTACTCACTACTGATGACTTACATCCTTCACATGTCATTCCGGATATTTGTAGTATACTTTTCATTTTGTAAAATTATCTAAATTTACACTTATATGTCAAGAATAAAACTAATACTTCTATTAACTATGTTTGTTATAACAATTTCATGTAATGTACATACCCTTACATTTGGTGAAGGCCCCTCAGAAGGCTATTCTAAAGTTTTAAAACAACACAATTTTATTGGAGGGTTTATTTCAAACAAAACACCTGTAATTAATGAAATTAATGATGAAATCAACTATAGTATTGTTATAAAAAAATCCTTTTTTGATGGGGTATTTACTATTTTTTCATTTGGCCTATATACTCCTACAACAATTATCGTAAATAAATAGTAAATAATTGATATATAATTTATCACAATTTATACTTCAAGTAAAGAGTTAAAATTACTTTTACTTGAATTTGTAAAATTAAAGTCAATTCTCCCTATGTAAACTCCACCTCTGCCAACCTGATTAATAATTACATTTTCATTCTTCTTATTTTTTATAATAAGTGGTTCTTTTAGAAATGTATGAGTGTGCCCACCAATAATTAAATCTATATCACTTGTTAACTGAGCTAACTTTGTATCACTTATTTTATTAGAATCATATTCATGACCTAAATGTGAAACACAAATGATTAGATCACATTTTTTTTCATCCTTTAAAATTTTTGTCATTTCGTCTGATATTTCAACTGGATTATAATATTTCGTTTCTTTATAAAGATTAGGATTTACAAGTCCTTTAAGCTCAATGCCTAGTCCAAAAACACCTATTTTAATGCCTTCTTTTTTGTATATTTTATACTTAGTTGTTAGTCCCTCTATTTCAGTATTTACAAAATCATAGTTTGATATAATAAATTGGAAATTTGTACTTAAAATATTCCTTTTTAGTATATCTAATCCAGCATCAAACTCATGGTTCCCAATTGTGGCAGCATTATAACCCATTTCTTTCATAAGCTTTAGTTCTAGTTCTCCTTGAAAGAAATTAAAGTAAGGAGTTCCTTGAAAAATATCGCCTGCATCAAAAATTAAAGTATTAGGATTAACCGATCTAATTTCCTTAAATATACTTGCTCTTCTGGCGAAACCACCTCTATCAGGAAATCTATTATGGTTTACAGGAAAAGGTTCAATTTGACTATGGACATCATTAGAATGAAGAATTGTAATTTTTACATCTCTAAAAAGTTGAGAACAAGAGTTTAGACCTATAACTGATAATGATGCAATACTGGAGTTATATATAAACCTTCGTCTATTCATTTCTAATAAACCTATT
>JBELLF010000007.1:0-28848 GCA_042088875.1 Candidatus Marisimplicoccus framensis
ATCTTAGAGATAAAATTGAGCTCCTCAAAAAGAAATTAAAATAAAAAAGGTGCACAATAGTGCACCTAGTTTTTTTGATTATTAAAAATCTTTAGCCAATATTAATCACCCTACTTGGCTTAGATATATTTTCTTTTGTTTTTGGTAGTATTATTTTTAGAATACCATTTTTATAATTAGCCTTGATCTTATCTTGATCTACTGAATCTGGAACTCTAAATGATCTTTGAAAAGATGAAAAATTGAATTCATTTAATCTCATTTTATCATTTTCAAAAGTAGTTGAAGTTTCAGATGAAATCACTAATATCTTATCATTTAATTCAATTGTGAAATCTTCTTTATTCATGCCAGGAACAGCAAGGTCTATTTCAAAAGAATCATTATTTTCAATCGAATTTACTGATGGTACAGAATGACTTCTATTAAAAAAATTCATACCAAAATCATCATTAAAGAATTCATTAATTAATGATGGAAAAACATTGTTATTATTATATTTTACTATTCTCATAATTTTTATTTTTAATTAAACAATTTGTATTATAAATACATTGTATGATAGTCAAAAAGAATACCAAGTGATCAATAGTGACAATTTGACAGTAAAAAATAAAAATTTAATGACTTTATGTCATTTTAATACAGATTGAACTTTGCTTGCAGCTTCATCAAAGGCAGTTGCGGATAGAACATTCAAACCAGAACTATCAATTATTTCTTTTGCTTTACCAGAATTAGTTCCTTGAAGTCTAACAATAATAGGTATATCAATATTACCAAGATTTTTATATGCAGAAACAATACCTTCAGCTACACGGTCACACCTTACTATTCCACCAAATATATTAACAAGTATTGCTTTTACATTTGGATCTTGTAGAATTAATCTGAATGCTTTTTCAACCCGACTAGAATCAGCAGTCCCTCCAACATCAAGAAAATTAGCAGGCTCACCTCCTGCAAGTTTAATTAAATCCATAGTTGCCATTGCTAAACCAGCTCCATTTACCATACACCCAACATTTCCATCTAAGTCAACATAATTTAAACCAGACTCTCTAGCCTGAACCTCAACAGGGTTTTCCTCACTATCGTCTCGCATTGACTCATATTCAGAGTGTCTAAAAAGAGCATTTTCATCAATAGTTACTTTAGAGTCTACAGCTATAATTTTATCATCAGCCGCCTTAAGAACAGGATTTATCTCAAACAGAGAGGCATCTGATCCATTGTATGCATTATAGAGGTTTGTGACAAACTTTACCATGTTTTTAAAAGCTTGACCATTTAAACCAAGATTAAATGCAATTTTTCTAGCTTGAAAAGGAAGAATTCCAAAACCAGGATCAATTTCCTCATTAAATATAAGCTCTGGAGTATTTTCAGCAACAGCCTCAATATCTACTCCACCCTCTGTAGAGTAGACAATCATATTTTTTGAAGTTGATCTATTCAGTAACACTGATATATAGAACTCTTTTCTTTCGCTTTCACCAACATAATAGACATCTTCAGCTATTAAAACCTTCCTTACTAGCTTTCCTTCCTGAGGAGTTTGAGGAGTTACAAGATTCATTCCAATTATTTCTGAAGATATAGATCTTACCTCATCGATAGATTTAGCAATTTTTACCCCTCCGCCCTTTCCTCTTCCACCTGCATGAATTTGAGCTTTAATAACAAAAATTTTTGTTCCTGTTTCGTCAGAAAGTTTTTTTGCGCAATCTACGGCCTCATCTGGACTATTTGCTACATACCCTCTTTGAATTGTAACATTAAATTTTTCTAATAATTGCTTTCCTTGATATTCATGTAAATTCATTGCGACAAATATAACTACAAAACTTAAGATATTTGAAATAATTAAAATCAGAATTATATTTATCACTTAAAATATGTAATGGATTTTAAAAAACTTAAAGAAGCCGCTTTAAAATATGGAACTCCAATTTATTTATATGATCTAAAAATTATTGAAAATCAATTTCAAAGATTAAAAAAAGAGTTAAGTGTTTTAAAAGACTACAAAATTTATTTTGCAGCTAAGTCTCTTTCCAACATTTCAATTTTAAAGTTTATAAATAAACTAGGTGCAGGTCTTGATGCAGTATCAATTGAAGAAGTCAAGATTGGTTTGAAATGTGGTTTCAATAAAGATGAAATTCTATATACACCTAATGGTGTTAGTTTTGAGGAAATAAAGCAAGTATTTAAACTTGGAGTGAAAATAAATCTTGATAGCATAGAATCCATAAAAGACTTTATAAACGAGTATGGCTATCAATCAATAACTGTAAGGATAAACCCTGGTATTTATGCGGGGGGGAATGAAAATGTAAGCGTAGGACACTCAGAATCAAAATTTGGAATTACTGAAGATAAAATTGATGAGCTGTTAGATATGGATATAAAAGGTAAAATTAAAATTACTGGACTTCATATTCATACAGGAAGTGACATAACAAAAAATAACCAATTTAAAGAAGGGGTCAAAAAAATTTTCTCAATTGCCAGAGATTTTAAGAACATTGAGAGTATTGATTTTGGTGGTGGAATAAAAATTCCATATTATGAGGATGATACTTCAACAAATCTTAATGAATATGTTAAAGTGGTATCAAACGAGCTAAACAAGTTTGAGTCAGAGTTTAATAAGAAATTAAAACTAATATTTGAACCAGGTAAGTTTCTCGTTAGTGATTGTGGTTTTTTTATAACTAAAGCAAATTACATTAAGTCTACAAAAACTAAAGATTTCATTCAAGTAGATTCTGGCTTTAACCATTTACTAAGACCAACTCTATATGGTTCTTATCATGAGATTATTAACCTATCTAATCTGGAAGGTAAAAAAAAGGAATATGATGTTGTAGGATATATATGTGAGAAAGACACCTTTGCTGAAAAAAGAAAAATTTCAGAAACTACAAAAGGTGATTTAATTTGTTTTAAAAATGCTGGCGCATATGGTTTTACAATGTCTAGCAATTATAATAGTAGATTAAGACCTGCAGAAGTTTGTTTACTAGATAATAAATTACATAAAATTAGAGAAACTGAAACTATTGATGATTTATTGTCAGGGCAAATAGATATTTTCAATTAGTAAACCTTTTTAATATTTTGTTTATGAATTAGGTATGCAAAATAAATATAAGTTAAATTTGAAAATTCTTAAAATTATGAATAATCTCAAATTGATTTCTGCGTTATTGCTTTGCGCAGCAATTAATGCTCAAGGAAACTTAAACGGCAATATTACTGGTTCTGCTCAACAGGCGTTAATAGATTTTGGTAATAGATCAATTAGAGCACCTCAGCCACTAAATATTCAAGGAAGTCATTATTTTGACTCTGAATTTAAAATCACAAGGCTTGAATATTTTGGAAAAGAACTTATTAATTCTGGTTACATGCGGTATAATGCTTTTAGAGATGAAATAGAAATGACTGATACTCCTGGTCAGAAAGAATCAGATATAGTTTTGATTAAGAGTAAGGATGTTATTCCTATTATAGATGGAGAAAGATTTGAGTATCTCCCTCACAGAGTTGAAGAAGGTAGAGCTTATATAGGTTATTTAGTAAATATTTATAATGGGGATAAAAATAAACTTTACTTAAAAAGAAAGAAAACATTTATGGAAGCTAAGGTTGCAAGAACTTCACTTGAAAATTCATTTCCTCCAAGATATGTAGAAAGTGTTAAAATATATGTCAGTAATAATGGGGATACTCCGATTTCTATTAAAAATTCTAAAAGGTCCATTATTAATTTTTTTGGACCAGATTCAAATAAAATAAAGAAATATATTAAAGACCAAAAACTAAAAACATCAGAAATTGCTTCTATTATTCAAATTTTTGAATTCGCAGAGAGTTTGTAAATACTTAGAAATAAACATAGTCAGAGGTAACAATGAACTATTATTCTTCACTAAATCCAAAAACAGATTTTTTTAGTTTTAATTAATAATAATTAAAATCAATGTATAAAAATTTAAAGTAATTTTTTTTAACTAACACAAAAAAACTTTATATTAGCTGGTTCAGGTAACAAATAATTAATGTTTAATTAATGAAATGTTAAATAAATGTTATATTTGTTTACTTAGTTATTTTAACAGTATTTTAACAAAAAAATATAGATAACAAAAATTAATAAATATGAAGATTACAAGAATATTCTTTGTTTTCTTATTGAGTGCAGGTCTTGCATTTGGTCAGAAGACAGTTACAGGTGTTGTATCTGATCCAGATGGTTTGCCTCTTCCAGGAGCAACTGTTTTAGTCAGTGGTACAACTAATGGTGTAACTACAGACTTTGATGGTAATTATTCCATTGAGGTAGAAGAAGGTGTGTCGTTAGTATTTAGTTTTGTCGGTTATGAATCACAATCAGTTGTTGTTGGTAGCCAAAACAACCTAAATATTAGCCTTTCAGAAGGAAATCAATTAAGTGAGGTTGTTGTAACCGCACTAGGTCTTGAAAGAGAAGCACGTTCTTTAGGTTATGCTGTTACTACTGTTGGTTCTGAAGAAATTGAACAAAAAGGTGTTGCAGATGTTGCAAGAACACTAACAGGAAAAGTTGCTGGTGTTAATATTACTAACACAACAGCTACATCTGGTTCAGGAACTAACATTATAATTAGAGGTATGACGTCAATTACAGGTTCTAACCAACCTTTATTTGTTGTTGATGGAGTTCCTTTTAATTCATCTACTAACGGTGAATCCGGTACTTTTTGGAACGGTATTACTGAATCTAGTAGATTCTTGGACTTAGATCCAAACAGTATAGAAAAAGTTGATGTCCTTAAAGGACTTAATGCTACCGTACTTTACGGTCAGCAAGGAAGAAACGGAGTAATACTTATAACAACTAAAAATGGAGCTGGTGCTAAACCATCTGCAAAAGGTACTGAAGTTAGTGTAAGTCATAGTACTTTCATCAACGAACCAGTACTTCCTGATTATCAAAATGATTATGGTGGTGGATTTCATCAGTTATTTGGATTTTTCTTTTCTAATGGTGGGCCTAATTTTGACCCAGCAATTAATGACCCAAGACAATTTGGTTCTTACTTTTTAAGAGAAGATGCTAATAATGTATATGTTAAGCACCCTTATGATTATATTGCTAATAGATCATTAGTTGAGCCTGAGTTTTCAGATATAGTTGGAACTGAGTATGCTTATAAAAATTATAGAGGTGTTGAAAACTTCTTTGAAAATGGTTTAGTGAACACAACTTCAATAAACCTAAGATCTTCAGGAGATAATGGATTCTTAAATATGTCGTTTGGAAGAACAGATGATGAAGGATTCACTCCTAATAACCGCCTAAGAAAAACAAACTTTGGTCTTGGTGGTGCAGGTACACTTGAGAATGGTATCAAAATTAATGGTACTCTTAATTATGCTAACACAGATTATTCAACTCCTCCGATTGCTGCTTCATTAGGTAGTGGATCTGTAAGTTCGTATACTTCTTCAATTTTTGGTGATGTAATGTATACTCCAAGAAGTGTTGACTTAATGGGACTTCCATACCAAACCTCAGACGGTAGATCAATCTATTATAGATCAGGTAATGATATTCAGAATCCAAGATGGACTGCTGAAAATGCATTTGATAAGGAACTAGTAAATAGAGTATTCGGTTCATTTGGACTTGCATATGACATAAATGACAATTGGTCAATTAGTTATAAATATGGTATAGATAATACAAGTCAGTATTCTCAACATGCTCAAAATAAAGGTGGTGTTGATGGAAATGCAACTGGTATTTATGTGACTGGTGATGAGATTACAACCATTCAAAACCATAACTTTACTTTATCATTTAACCAACAATTAACTGATGAGATTTCATTAGGTGGTCTTGTAGGTACATCTGCTAACAGACAAACATTTACTGGTAGATATACAACTAATGAAAATCAATTAGTATTTGGTGTTTTAAAGCCATTTAACTTTGTATCTCAAAGTGTAAGTAGCTTTGACGCTGAACAAAATATATATGGTGCATTTGGTGATTTAAGTTTTAGCTACAATGATTACTTATACCTAAATGTTACTGGTCGTCAAGACTGGAGCTCAACAATGGAAGCTGAAAATAATAGCCTTTTCTATAAAGGTGCTAGTTTATCTTTTATTGCTTCTGATGTAATTCCAGCATTATCTGGTGATGTTGTAAACTATGCAAAGTTAAGAGTAGGATATGGAGAATCTGCAGGATTTGCAAATCCATACAGAACTAGATCTTTACTATCGCTAAATGCAAAAGCTTTTGATCAAGGAAGTGGTGTTATTCAAGCAAATACTACATCTAATACTCTTGGTAACCAAGCATTAGAACCAGAATTACTTTCTGAAATTGAAGTCGGTATTGATACAAGATTATTTAACTTTTTAAATTTTAATGTTTCTGCTTATGATAAGGAAACTACTAATCTTATTACAACAAGAACACTTCCTGGTTCAACTGGATATACATCAACTACAGTTAACGCAGGTAAATTAAATGTAAAAGGTATTGAAGTTGATTGGGATGCTGATCTTATCAATAATGGTAACCTTAGATGGAATCTATATGGTAACTTCACTGCAGAAGAGAGTTTAATTGTAAGTCTAGGTGAAGGTGTTGAAGAATTTACTTATACACCTGTAGTAAGTAGTGCTAGACCTCAAAACTATGCAATCGTTGGATATCCACTTGGAATGATGAAAGCTAATGTTAGACAGACTAATGATGCAGGTGAATTCCTAATTGATGATGATGGATTCTACATTGAAACAACTGAACCAGAATTGGTAGGTGATCCTAATCCTGACTGGACAACTGGTATAACTAACTCTATATCATGGAAGGGCTTATCTCTTGACTTTACATGGCAATATCGTCATGGTGGAGATATGTTCTCACAAGATGCTGCAACTCTAGTTGGACGTGGTGTATTAAACCCAGGTACAAATAGAGAAGGTTTATACGTTTTAGATGGTGTTAACAAAAACACTGGTCAAGTAAACACAACTCAAATAACTGCAATTAACTATGGTTTTGACGTATTCTCGTTTGGACCTGGTGAAATTCAAATTTTTGATGCTACAACTATAAGGCTTAGTGAGGTAAATCTTTCTTATGACTTTCCTAGAAGTTTAATGGAGAAAACTCCATTTGGTTCATTATCAGCAACACTTACTGGAATAAACTTATTCTATGATGCTGTAAATGTGCCTGACGTTGTGAACTTTGATTCTAACACTTTAAGTACAGGTGTTGGAAATGCGATGGGTCTTTCGTTTATTACTGGACCATCTTCAAGACGTGTTGGTTTAACATTAAAAGCAACTTTTTAATTTAATACAAATGAAAACATTAAATACATTTAAAAATAAAATTATAAGTTCAATAACAGTTCTCACTGTATTGTTTTCACTTAATTCATGTGAAACACTTGAACTTGAAATACTTGAAAGTCCTAATGCTTTGACTCCTGCAAGTTCTGATATAGACTTTTATCTAAACGCCATGCAATTAAACATGGGTAGCTTCTTCAATGGAGTAAAGGATGAAGGTATGCAACTTACAAGAATGACTCATTTATATGGACCATTCTATGAAAATGCTTATGCTACTACTCAAATGAGTGGGCCATGGAATGATGCATATTCTGATATCTTTACAGATTTTTCTAACATGGTTCCAAGAGCTGAAGAGAAAGGATGGGAGACTCACATTGGTATTGCTAAATTTATTAAAGCTTATGCTATGATCACTTTAGTAGACTATTTAGGTGATGTTCCTTATTCTCAAGCTGCTTTAGGTGTCGAAAATCTTAATCCTGGTGTTGATTCTGGAGCTTCAATTTATGATGCTGCACTAGCACTTATTCAAGAGGCTAAGAATCACTTTTCAGTACCAGCTCAATCACCAAGTAACGATTTATTCTACGGTGGAGATAGAGCAAAGTGGACTAGAGCTACTAATACACTTGAACTGAAATTAAGATTACAAAGAAGAAATGCTGCAGACTCTAATGATGCTGCTGCAATTAATTCATTAATATCTAATGCTACTTCAGGTTTAATTGTTTCTAAAGCTCAAGATTTTCAATTTAAGTATGGTACATTAAATGCTTCACCAGATTCTAGACATCCTCAATTTGTAGATGACTACGAACTTGCTGCAGATGTTGCATTCTATATGTCCAATGCTTATATGGCGGAATTTGTTGCTCAAAAAGATGTTACAGATGTTAGAGCAAATTATTATTTCTACAGACAAGATGATAATGTTAGCGATAACGATGATAATGAAATTCCTTGTGGTAACGAGAGAAGACCAGATCATTACTCACTTTCTGAGATTTTCTGTTATATTGGATACAACGATGTAACTCCTTCTCAAAGTACTAGTAATGGATATTGGGGTAGAGACCATGGTGATAACGATGGTATTCCACCGGATGGAGGTTTAAGAACAGCTGCGGGATTATACCCAATTGGAGGTCAATTTGATGATGGTTCTTTTACTGCAACATCAGGTAATCAAATGGGTCTTAAGGGAGCTGGAATTCAACCAATTCTATTATCTTCTTACACGCACTTTATGATCGCTGAGTGGAATCTTGTTAATGGAAATACTGAAGTTGCAAGACAATTCTTAGCTTCAGGATTAGCTGAATCTTTCTCTAAAGTAACAGGTTTTGCTGCTGAGATGGGTAACGCTGCTGCAGTTGAATTTAGATCTGGTGCAAGCATCAGTGAGACTGAATTTTTGGGATCATTACAAGCAAACATTGACGCGTACATAGATTACGTTGCTGGAACAGGGGCTACCTCTTTGTGGAATACCACAAATGATAAGATGGGTCTTTTAGTACAAGAATATTTCTTAGCACTTTTTGGAAACGGTGTAGAGGCTTACAATACTTTTAGAAGAACAGATAAGCCAAGTGATTTACAACCATTATTAAAAACTGCTAACAATGATATGATACAATCATTCTTCTATCCAAGAACAGAAGTTGATAATAATAACCAGTTAAACCAAAAATCTGACCACTTAGAAAAGGTCTTTTGGGATAACTAAAAATTAAATAATTATGAAAAATTTAAAATTTTTAATTGTTGGAATTTTGCTTTTAGGCTTAAATTCTTGTGCAGACGATGATAAAATACTATCAATACCTCCGTCTGGAGCATTAATAACTATTACTCCAGATGCGGAGAGCACTGCTGTATTTGATCTAAACAATGCGTCAAATTCTATATTTTCTGCTGAATTCTTAGATGCAACTAATAATGTTGCAAATTATGAATTAAATGCAAATGTATATTATGCAGGTACAGCTACAAGATCAAGTTCTGTAGTAGTTTTCTCAGCATCTGAATTTCCTTCAAGATTGGAAATTTCTGCTGCTCAAGTATTATCTCAGTTAGGTATACCTCAAACTGGTGTTGTTCCAGGTGATCTTATTGAATTTAGAGCAGTGCTAACTACTGATGACGGTAGAGTTTTTGACTCAACAATGTTAAATGGAGATGCACGTGGAGAAGCATTAATAGGTGCTTACTCATGGGATCTTGCATTTGGTTGTGACTGGCAAGGATCTGTTGTAAATGGAACTACTTGGAGTGTATCATATTCTTACTATTGGGGTGATCCAACTGATGTCTACGCTGAAAGTGTAGGTACTACTACTGCAACAGAATCTAATGGTGTTGTAACATTTAGTGATATTTGGGGACCTGGTCTTGATTTAGTAGTAACTGTTAACACTGCATCTGGTGGTATTACTAGTGCAGAATCTGTTGTATTACAATCAACTTTTGGTTCTTACGCAGATCAATATTATACAGCTAGATCATTATCCGGTAAAAACTTCTTTAGTTGTGCTACAACTGATCTGTCTTTTGCTTTAAAGACATGTGTAGATGCAGGATGTTATGGTTCTGGAGCTGATGCTACAATAACACTTACAAAAAATTAGTTTTTAAACTAATTAATTAATTGTTCAAAAGGAGGTTAGTTTTAACCTCCTTTTTTTATATTATACATTTTATGGAAATCTACGGAATTAGAAGTATAATTGAGGCAGTTGAATCCTCAAAAGAAATTTCAAAAGTCTACTTTATTAAATCAAATCAGCAAAGTAATTTGCTAAGGACATTAATATCAAAACTTGAAAAAAAATCTATATCATTTAGCTTTGTCCCAAAAGAAAAGTTTAAAAAATATGAAAATAAAAATCATCAAGGAGCTATAGCTATTCTATCACCTATTTCTCTCTATTCAATTGAAGAATTAATAGCTAAAACATATAATAAAGAAAAACTACAAACATATTTATTATTAGATGGTATTACAGATACAAGAAATTTTGGAGCTATAATAAGAACTTCTGTTGCAGCAGGGGCGACTGGTATAATTATATCACAAAACAATTCTGCACCTATTAACTCAGATGTTATAAAAACATCATCAGGAGCAGCATTTAAGATTCCCATTTCAAAAGTACAAAACCTCAAAGATGCTATAATTCACCTGAGATCTCTTGAAATAAATGTATTTAGTTTATCAGAAAAAGCTACAAAATCCATATATGATATAAATTATAATAGATCTATGGGATTAATAATGGGATCTGAAGAAAAAGGAGTTAGTAAAGGAATACTAAAATTATCTGATGAAACTCTTAAGGTTCCAATAAATCCAGATATTGATTCACTCAACGTATCAGTAGCTTTTGCAGTAGTAATTTTTGAGATTGCAAGACAAAGAATTTCTTAATCAAGAAAGTTATTTAAAATTATTCTAGTTTTTTAAAAAAAAATTGTTTTAACTTTAAGTTAATGATCAATTAAAAAAAATTTAATAATAACTAAATAACTAAGTATGAAAAGCTTATTCAGACTACTGTTGATATTTTTGTTAACGACTCAAATGTCGTTTGCACAAAAGACAGTAACTGGTATTGTTTCTGATAGTGATGGTTTACCCCTTCCGGGAGCTACCATTCTTGTTCAGGGTACAACAACTGGTGTCACCACTGATTTCGATGGAAACTTTTCTATTAATGTAACTGAAGGACAGACTCTGGAATTCAGTTTCGTTGGTTATGAAACTACATCAATTGCTGTAGGTACAAGCAACGTCATTAATGTTACTCTTTCCCTTGGAACTCAACTTGAAGAAGTTATTGTAACCAGTTTAGGTATTACTAGAGAAAAACGTGCACTTGGATATGCAGTATCAGAAGTTGACAACTCTCAAATTGAGAATAGAGCATCCGGTGATGTAGCACGTGTACTTTCTGGCAAAGCCTCTGGTGTACAGGTAACAAATCAAGGTGGTATTTCTGGATCAGGAACAAGTGTTTTGATTAGAGGTTTAAGCACCTTTAGTTCAAGCAACCAACCATTATTTGTTGTTGACGGTGTACCTTTCCAAAGTGATACAAACGCTTCTGGAAGTTTTGTCTCAGGAAATACTGGTTCTTCAAGATTCCTAGATCTAGATCCTAATAACATTGAATCTGTTAACGTTCTTAAAGGTCTAGCTGCTGCTACACTTTATGGATCACAGGGTAGAAACGGTGTAATATTAATTACAACTAAATCTGGGACTACAGGTATTGGTACTAGAGCACAAAAAAATGAGATAACTGTAAATACATCTTACTTCACTAATGAGATTGCTATGAAACCAGATTATCAGATGAAATATGGAAACGGTTTTAACCAAAACTTTGGATGGTTCTTCTCAAACTGGGGTCCAAGTTTTGACAAAGAAGGTCCAACTGGTTGGGGTAGGCAAGATCAACTTGATGGTTCAGGTACTGCTCCATATGGAACTAATCAACCTGGATTTTTGAAACACCCATATAATAGCAACTTAAACTCAAGATTCTTATCAAGAGATCTTCTACCTTTACTAGGTTTATCTTCGGATTCTATGTGGGAATGGAAACCTTATGATAGTGTAGGTGATTTATTCAAACCGGGGGAAATTGTCAATACAAACATTAATTTTAGAGGTTCTAGTGATGATGGTAAGGTTTCATACAACGTAAACTATGGTAACTTAAATGACAAAGGATTTACTCCTGGAAATTCACTTAAAAGGAATAATTTGAGTTTCGGTGGTAGAGCAGTTTTATCAAATAAAATTACCGTAAATGGTACTCTTAATTATAGTTTAACTAACTTTAAAACTCCACCTATTGCCGCAGCTGGTAGTAGTGGTCAGTCTGATTCATCCTTATATGGTAATGTTTTTTATACTCCTAGATCTGTTAGTATCGCAGACTTGCCGTATGCTCACCCTATCACTGGAGCATCGATTTATTATAGATCTGGTAATGATATTCAACATCCACTTTGGACTGTAAACAATACAGGTGATGCTCAGTTGACTCATAGAGTTTTTGGTGGTGTGTCTGCTCAGTTTGATATCTCTGATAATCTAAATATTCAATATAGATATGGTTACGATGTTTATAATGAAGATAACACCAGTTATCAAAACAAAGGTGGGCAAGATGGTAGTTTAGAATCACAATCTGGATTCTATGAGAAGTGGAACAATACTTCAACAATATTTTCACACCAAATTACTTTAAACGGTGACTATAAACTTAACGATGAGTGGTCTGTAACATTCAATGCTGGTGGAACATCTAATGCAAGAGAATATGATAGAAACGGTGTAAGAAGTTCAGGTCAAAACGTATTTAATGTATTAAGACATTTTAACTTTAACCAACAGGAAGAAATTGAAGGCTATATTAGAAGAAATATACTTGGTTTATTTGCTCAAGCTGCATTTGATTATAAGGACTATATGTACTTTACAATTGCATCTAGAACTGATTGGGTTTCAAACCTTTCAGAAGAAAATAGATCCATTACTTATCCTTCTGCTAGTATATCTATCGTTCCAACCTCTATTTTAGACTTTGGTAATTTACCTGTTGACTTTTTAAAAGTTAGAGCTAGTTATGGTACTTCTGCAACATATCCATTAGGATATCCTATTGCATCTACACTTAGTTTAAATACAAAAGATTTTAGAGTTGGTGGAACAGATATAATTACAAATACTACTGGTTCTCAATTAGGTAATACTGGATTAAAGCCAGAGCTTCTTGCTGAGCTCGAGTTTGGACTAGAAGCTAATTTATTTGATAATAGATTATCTGCTGAAATTTCTTATTTCGATAGAAAAACTACTGATTTAATCATTACTCAACCATTAGACCCATCAACTGGATATACAAATACAAGAACAAATATTGGTGAAATTAGTGCAACTGGTTGGGAAGTTGATCTAAGTTTCGACTTTATTAGAGGTGATAAACTAAATTGGAATACTTCAATTAACTATTTTACTAACCAGGCTATCGTTGAAGATTTAGGTCAAGATACAGATCAAATTATTTATGCAGGATACACTACATTAGGTAATGCTGCAATTCCTGGTCTTCCATTATCATCTATGATTGGTACTTCTGTAGCAAGAGATAATCAAGGTAGACCACTAATTGACGCTTCTGGAAGTTATAGAACAAATAATGACACAAACTTTAATACTAATAAATATGCATTAATTGGTGATAGTAATCCTGATTTTGTTTCTAACATTTCAAATACTATTTCTTATGGAAATTTATCTCTGAATGTACTATTTAATGCTACCATTGGTGGTGATATGTATTCAAGTTTTATCATGACACTTCTTGGTAGAGGAATTACAACTGATACATTAGACAGAGAGCTCCCGTATATTTTACCTGGTGTTCTTGCTGATGGTTCTACCAACAATAAGATGATTGACAACGCTACAACTTATTTCGGTAACATCATTGAAGGAGCCGACGAATTAAGAGTCTGGGATGCCAGTGTAATAAGACTAAGTGAAGTATCACTTACGTATGATATACCAGATTCTTGGTTACAAAAAACTCCATTTGGAGCGGCAACAATTTCTGCACAAGGTTTCAACCTTTGGTATGATGCATATAATACACCTGCTGGTACAAATTATGATCCAAATATTGCCGGTTTAGGAGTTGGGAATGGTTCAGGATTTGAATACTTCAATGGAGTAAGTGCCAGAAGGTATGGTGTAAGTTTAAAATTAACTTTTTAATCGTTAATCAAATAAATTAAATTATTATGAAAACTTTTAACAAACTTTCAATTTTAACTTTAACTAGTTTACTAGTTCTAAGCGCATGTGAAACAACTGAGTTAGACTTAACTTCTAATCCAAATGCATTAAGTCCAGAGCAAGCAAGTGCTGATTTATTTATCAACAATATTCAAGAGGATTTTGCTTCCTTTGTTGACGGTATGGGTGATACAGGAGCAAGACTTACTAGAGTTGCCTACTTGGGTGGTGATAGGTTCTATAGAGATAATTATTCTCCAAATTCGTTTTCTGGTGCATGGTCAATCGCTTACCAAATTATGATGGAGGATATTAGAGTAATGAATACTATTGCAGAAGAAAATGGTTTAACATATTATATTGCTATGGGACAAGTTATGCAGGCATATATTTTAATGACTTTAGTGGATTACTTCGGTGATATACCATATAGTGAAGCATTAAAAGGTTCTGATAACTTAAATCCAGCTCCAGATTCAGGCGCTTCAGTTTATGATGCTGCACTTGGACTATTAGATGATGCCATTACAAATTTTAATGCAGGTGGTGTTCCTCCACAATACGATATGTATTATAATGGAGATGCTGATGCTTGGATTAAAGCAGCAAATAGTATAAAGAAAAGAGCATATATTAACTTAGGAGATTATGCATCTTACAACTCTATAACTAACTACATCAAAAATAACTCAGAAGATTTTGAGTTTACTTGGGGTAATAACGAAGTAAATCCTGATACTAGACATCCTATATACACATATAACTACACTAGCACTGGCGGAGGTGATTATCAATCTAATTGGTTGATGAATCTTATGATGCAAGGTAGAAATGGTATGAGAGATCCTAGAATTAATTATTTCTTTTATAGACAAGTACCTGTAACCCCTGGAAAAGACGGTCCAGTAGATGCAATTAGTCTAGAATGTTCATTTCCAGGATATTATATTGAACCTCACCTAATTGCTTATGGACTATATTGTAGTCTACCTGAAGGATACTGGGGAAGAGATCATGGAAATTATGAAGGTATTCCACCAGATAATTTTAAAAGGACCCTAATTGGTGTTTACCCAGCAGGTGGTGCTTATGATGATTCTAGCTTCAAGTCACTTGGAAACAGTGACGGTCTAGGAGGTGCTGGTATAACTCCAGTAGTCTCTGCTTCTCTTATGCATTTCTTAGATGCAGAAGTAGCAGTTATGACAGGTAATGACCCCACTACTTCAACTTTAGAAGGTATTAAAGCTAACTTGAATAAAGTTGATGATATATCTGGAGCTCCTTCAATGGATCAGGCACTTATTGAAGCATATATTGCAGCTTTTTCTGTAGACTGGACATTTGCAAGTTCTTTGGATGCAAAGCTTGAACTTTGGGCTGAAGAATTCTTTAAGACTCAAAGAGGTAACGGAACTGATGCTTATAATTCATACAGAAGAAATGGATATCCTAAAAATCTTCAACCTATGGTTGAACCAAACCCAGGACCATTTCCTTTGTCGATGTGGTATCCACAGAACTATGCAGCAAACAACTCTAATGTAACTCAGAAATCTGATTTAACATCAAGAGTATTTTGGAATACTAACGGACCAACGGTCGACTAAATTAAATTATCATGAAAAAATTATTTATATATCTTAGTTTAATTACTCTTATAGTATCTTGTTCAAAAGAATTTTCCTCGGATGAATATGGTGGCTATGAAATGTTGACTGACTACATGTTAAATGAGTATACTCAAGGAGCTGCTTTAAGAACAATCTCTGAAATAGGAGAATATCAAGCATCTAGTCCTGTAACTTCAATAAAAAAATGGGTTTTAGAAACTCATGATTCGGAAGAGGGAGGTTTAACTGATAATGTTGAAATGTATATTTCATACAATGGATCATTCTCAGGACAAACTTCAATACAAGAGAAATTATATAAAACTATAAATAAAGCTGATATGTATATTGGAGATGTAGGTTTACCTAGATTTGAGGTTTCACTTTCATTATCTGATGCTTTAGCTTTTATGGATAAAACTAATTTTGGTGGTGGTGATATTGTTAATGTAAGATTTGTGTTAAACCTAACTGATGGTAGATCTTTTTCTAGATCTTCTGTGACTGGTTCAATGACAGGAGTTTACTTTAAATCACCTTTCCTCTACCCTCTTATTATTGGATGTGAATTACCTGCAGGTGAAGTTGATGCTCAAGCAGGTACTTACACTATATCTGCTACAGACTCCTATGGTGATGGATGGACTACAGGTGAATCATTAACTGTAACTATTGATGGAAAGCTTTACCGCTTCGGATCATACGTGCCAGAAAGTGGATGGAATAGTACTCTAGCTAATACTGGAAATGATTTTGTCGATGGAGATTCTTATGTATGGACATTTGAAGTACCTGAAGGTGCAAAAAAAATGACTTGGGCATATGAGTCTGGCTACTATGATGATGAAGTTGGATTTAGCATTAGTTTTACTAATACAAATGGTAAAACTCAGTCAGTTGTTTCTTACGGTAATTATCCTAATGGAACTAGTGCAGACATAAGAACTGTTAAGCCTCTATCTGGGATGAGTATTTGCTTTTAATTAACAAATAAGATTTAAAATTTAAAAAGAGGTTTTTTTAATAAGCCTCTTTTTTTTTAAATAATAATTATAAGATTAATCTGTAGTAATTTTTGAAGTACTAAGACGAAAAAAATTATTTATCTAAAAAACGTAATTTAGTAAAAAATTAGGTTTGCCTTTTACTAAAAGCTCATTAACACTTTCTATAATTGTTATTTATTTTCTTATAAGTAGCTGTAGTACAAATATTTATGATAATTTTGAAGATCCTATCCTTGTTAAGAATATCTTTGAAGTAAATGATAGCATAGTTAAGAGAAACCCTGTTAGTCTTCTAATTCAACCATCTCCGATTAACAAATTTCTTGGATACCCTCTGGGTCTTGCAATAAATAATCTTGGAAGTCAGAATCCAGATGAAAAATTTGCTGATTGGCTAAAAAAAAATAATAGAGAAAGTCGCTTAAAAAAACTTATTTCTCAAAAACAGATTACTCAACTTAAGAACTATAATAAATCATTTAATAATTTTTTAAAAGAACTTGGTCAAGAACCTGTAAAACTCTCAGACATTAATTTCAGTGACAATATTAGAAGACTTAAACAATTTTATAATAATCAAGGATATTTTGATTCAGAAATAAACTATAATACCGCAATTAATAATAACCAAGCACAAGTTAAGTATAGAGTAAAGACTAATGATAGGTATTTACTAGATTCAATAATAGTAAATGTTCAGTCCAAAGATTTAGATTCTTTATATAAAGCAAATATTGGGAATAGTATTTTAAAAGAAGGAGAGTATTTTTCAATTAATAAACTTCTTTTAGAAAGAGAGAGAATTTTTTCTTTATTTAAAAATAACGGTGTTTATAACTTTCAACAAAGAAGTATAAGTTATAACGTTTTAATTGACAGTACTGGTATTATAAAGAATATACCAATTATACTTAAAATATCTAATCCGAATTTGAATGATAGTTATAAAATTAAAAGGATTAATAAGATTAATTTATATGTAGAGTCTTTAGATGAGTTATCAAATATTGAGTCATATACTGATTCAATAAATTATAACGGTATAAATATTTTCTCTAAGGGTAGTTTAAATTATTCTCCAAGATCAATAACTGAACCTATCTTTTTTAAAAAGGGACAACATTACAGCGAGGATAATAAAATTTTGACATCAAGATATTTTTCTAATCTGGGAAATTTTAAATACCCTAGAATTATTTTTGAAGAGAAAGATAATTCATTGATATCTTCAATATATCTTCTACCTAGAAACAGATTTAGTTTAGGATTTGATCTAGACTTTACTCATTCAAATATTGAAGACTTTGGGATTTCTTTCGGTACAAATCTAAATATTAGGAATATTTTCAGAGGAACAGAAAATTTATCAATTAATTTAAAAAATTCAATAGGTGCATCAAAAGATATAGGGATACCGGATGATTCTTTTTTTAATCTATTCGAGTTAGGTGGAAATATCAATCTAAGAATACCAAGAGTAATTCTACCAATAAATACAGAAAAGATTATACAAAAGGATATGAATCCAATAACTAACATAATTCTTGGATCAACAGTTCAAAAAAATATTGGTTTAGATAAGCAGTATTATAGTGGTATATATGAAGTAAATTGGAATCCTTCCATGTTTTCAAAAATAAATTTTAAATTTTTAGATTTTGAGTATGTTAATAATAGGAATATTTCTAATTACTTCAATGTATACAGAAATTCATATGATAAGCTTAATTATATTTCTTCACTTTATAATATTGACCAGTCATTGGTTGATAATAAAGGAAATTTGACAATTCCAGAAGGATCTGATTTATTTATCAATAAAGTTTTAAGTAGTCAAACTTCCTTGAGTTCCAGTAATGAATTTTATAAAGATGTTAATTCGATTTTAGAAAGAAAGGAGCGATTAACTGAGAATAATCTAATAGTTGGTTCCTCATTAAGCATTAACAGAAATACGCAAGAAAACTTTTTAGATGAAGACTTCTCCCAACTTAGAATCAAATTAGAAATGGTTGGAAATATTTTTAATGAGGTACTAAGAGGCAATAACCTTAACTCTAAAGGAAAAGTTGAGATATCTAATATTATGCCCTCACAATATACAAAAGCAGAGGTAAGTTATATTAAGCACTTGCTTTTAAACAAAGGTGATATAATTGCATTCAGGGCATTTTCTGGGGTAGCTATTCCATATGGAAATTCTGATTACATCCCATTTACAAGATCTTATTACGCAGGAGGATCAAATGACAACAGGGCTTGGAAAGCATATAAGTTAGGTCCCGGAAGTAGTAATAATATAAATGAGTTTAATGAAGCTAATTTTAAAATTGCGTTTAATCTAGAATATAGGAGTAAAATTAGTGGTAAGTTGAATGGCGCCTTCTTTATTGATGTTGGAAATATTTGGAACTTAAATGATAATGTAAATGATAGCTCAATGACATTCGATAGTTTTTCAGATTTAGGAGAACTTGCAATTGGGACAGGTATTGGACTTAGATATGATTTGAATTTCTTTATTTTAAGACTTGATACTGGCTTTAAAACGTTCAATCCCGCAAGAGAAAAGAGTGATAGATGGTTTAACGATTTCACTCTAAGAAAAGCAGTTTTTAATATTGGAATTAATTATCCATTTTAGGAATAAGTTTAATACTTTTGACAAAAATTAATAAAAAAATATTTTGAAAAATAACTTTATCTACGGAAAAGAAAACCAAAAATTATTTAATCTGGCTAAAGAAAAAAAGTTTGCTTTACCAGCAATTAACGTATCCGGAACTAACACTACTAATTCTGTCCTAGAAACTGCTTCCGATTTGAATAGTCCAGTAATTATTCAGTTTTCCAATGGTGGCTCTCAATTTATAGCTGGTAAAGGTATGTCAAACGAAAATTTTAAAGCTTCTATAGCTGGCTCAGTTGCTGGTGCATATCATATACACAAAGTAATTGATAATTATAATTCTAAGGTTATAATTCATACTGATCACTGTTCCAGGGGTATATTACCATGGATAGATGGATTGATTGATTATGGTAAAGTATTTTACAAAAAAAATGGGTATCCCTTATTTTCATCTCATATGATTGATTTATCGGAAGAATCATTAGAGGTTAATATAGGCACATGTAAAGAATATCTTAAGAAACTAACTGATTTAGAGATGACACTAGAGATAGAATTAGGTGTTACAGGAGGAGAAGAAGATGGTGTTGATAATACTAATATTGATTCATCTAAACTTTATACTCAACCAGAAGAAGTTGCCTATGCATATTCCGAGCTGAGCTCAATTAGCGATAATTTTATGATTGCTGCAGCATTTGGTAATGTTCATGGAGTATATAAACCAGGAAACGTAAAATTAACTCCTAAAATTTTAAAAAATTCACAGGAGTTTGTTTCAAAAAAATTCAATTTACCATCTAATTCACTTGATTTTGTATTCCATGGTGGTTCTGGTTCTTCAGTTGAAGAAATAAGGCAAGCTATAGATTATGGTGTTATAAAAATGAATATAGATACAGATCTTCAATTTGCATTTACCGAAGGTATTAGAGATTATATGATTGGAGAGTCTGAATATTTAATGAAGCAAATAGGTAATCCAGATGGTGATGACATACCTAACAAAAAATATTATGATCCTAGAGTATGGCTTAGAAAAGGAGAAGAGACTTTTAAAACAAGACTTATAAAAGCCTTTGAAGATTTAAATAATATCAATACCTTAGATTAAAATCTAATAGTATGAGTTGGTTCAAAAGAACAAACAAAAATATTAGTACAAAAACCGAAGAAAAAAAAGACATACCTGCTGGTCTTTGGTACAAAACTCCTAGTGGTAAAATAATTGAAACAAAGGAACTAGCTGAAAATATGTATGTTAGTCCTGAAGACGACTATCATGTTCATATTGGAAGCAAGGAATACTTTGAAATACTTTTTGATAATAAATTTAAAGAGTTTAATACTCAAATGACTTCTGTTGATTTCCTAAAATTTGAGGATCAAAAAAAATATTCTGATAGATTAAAAGAGGCTCAAGACAAGACTAATCTTAATGAAGCAATTAGAGTTGGTTATGGAAAATCATATGGAAAAAATCTTGTAATTGCATGTATGGACTTTAAATTTATAGGAGGATCAATGGGATCAGTTGTTGGAGAAAAAATATCTCTAGCAATAGGTTATGCAATTAAATATAAATGTCCTCTTCTTATTATTTCAAAATCTGGTGGAGCTAGAATGATGGAGTCTGCTACTTCACTTATGCAAATGGCTAAAACATCTGCAAAACTTAATGATTTATCAGAAGCAAAGTTACCATATATTTCTCTGTGCACGGATCCAACTACTGGGGGAACAACTGCTTCTTTTGCAATGTTGGGAGATATTAATATTGCAGAACCTAACGCACTTGTTGCTTTTGCAGGGCCTAGAGTTGTTAAAGACACTACTGGTCAAGACTTACCTGATGGATTTCAAAAAAGTGAGTTTTTATTAGAAAAGGGATTTTTAGATTTTATTATTCACAGGAAAGATTTAAAGAAGAAAGTTAATCTATACATAGATTTGATACAGAATTACCCCCTACGTAAATATGAATAAATAATTTACTTATTTAAATATAAACTACTATATTTGCCGCTCAAAAACAATTGAATGACAGTACTTAAGAAAGAAAATATTTTTAAAGAATTTGGCAAAAGTAAAAAAGATACCGGTTCTGCTGAAAGTCAAGTTGCACTTTTCTCTAAGAGAATTGAACATCTTTCTAATCATCTTAAAACTAATGCAAAAGATTTCAATACTGAGAAATCTTTAGTTAAAATGGTTGGTAGAAGAAGAAATTTACTTGAGTACCTAAAAAAAATAGATATCGAAAGATACCGTGCTATAATTAAAAAGCTTGGTATTAGAAAATAAAATTTAGTTTGGTTGTCTAAATATTCACACAACAATTAATTTAAACCTAAACTAGATTATGAATCCAAAACCCTTATCAAAAAAAATTGTTTTAAATGATGGTCGAGAAATTATCATTGAAACTGGTAAACTTGCAAAGCAAGCTCATGGATCAGTAGTAGTAAAAATGGGAGACTGTATGCTACTATCTACTGTAGTTTCCAATTATGGTGAGTCAACATTAGATTTTCTGCCCTTAACGGTGGATTATAGAGAAAAATTTGCCTCTGCTGGTAGATTTCCAGGTGGTTTTTTCAAAAGAGAAGCTAGACCAAGTAATGAGGAGATACTAACAATGAGAATTGTTGACAGAGTTTTAAGACCATTATTTCCAAAAGATTATTATAATGAAACTCAGGTTATGATTCAATTAATGTCTCACGATGAAGATGTAATGCCAGATGCATTAGTAGGATTAGCTGCCTCTGCTGCATTATCATTGTCTGATATTCCATTCGATGGACCTATTTCTGAGGTCAGAGTGGCAAGAATTAATGGAAATTTCATTGTTAATCCTTCAAAAACACAGCTACAAGAATCTGATATAGATATGATGGTTGGTGCAAGTGAAGATTCAGTAGTAATGGTTGAAGGGGAATTTAATGAGATTTCTGAAGAGGAAATGACAGAAGCTATAAGATATGCTCATGAAGAAATAAAAGCTCAAATAAGCGCACAAAAAGAGCTTGTTGAGCTAGCTGGAGTAAGTTCTGAAAAAAGAGAATATGATTCTGCAGAGGAAGATTTAGAGCTAGAAAATCAAATTATTGAAAAAACTTATCAAAAATGTTATGATGTTGCAAAAAAGGGTCTTTCAAAAAATGAAAGAAGTGAACTTTTTTCAAATATAAAGCAAGATTTAGTTGAATCATTCGAAGAAGAAACATTTGAAGAAAAGAAAGATCTTATTCTGAATTACTTTAGTAAATCACAAAAAAAGGCAGTAAGGGATTTAGTTCTTAATGAAGGTATAAGACTTGATGGGAGAAAACCAGATAACATCAGAAATATTTGGACTGAAATCGATTATTTACCATCTACTCACGGATCAGCAGTATTCACACGAGGAGAAACTCAAGCTCTAGCTTCAGTTACTCTAGGTACAAGCAGAGAAGCTAATGTTATTGATATGCCAACCGATCAATCTGAAGAGACTTTTTATTTACATTATAATTTTCCTCCATTTTCAACGGGAGAGGCAAGACCATTGAGAGGAACTTCAAGAAGAGAAGTTGGTCACGGGAATCTTGCTCAAAGGGCACTTAAAAAGGTTATGCCATTTGATTGTCCATATACAGTCAGAATTGTATCTGAAATTTTAGAATCTAATGGATCCTCCTCTATGGCATCGGTTTGTGCAGGATCACTTGCATTGATGGATGCTGGAATTAATATTAAAAGTAATGTTTCCGGTATAGCAATGGGTTTAATTACCGAGGGTGATAAATATGCTGTATTATCTGATATTTTAGGAGATGAAGATCATCTTGGAGATATGGATTTTAAAGTAACAGGTACTAAAGATGGAATTACTGCATGTCAAATGGATATCAAAATTAAAGGATTAAAATACGAGATATTAATTGAAGCACTTGGTCAAGCTAAAAATGGAAGATTGGATATTTTAAATAAGCTAGATGAAACAATAAATAAACCTAATGATTCTGTCAAAGCTCATGCTCCTAAAATGGTAAACATTGAAATAAGCAAGGACTTCATTGGTCTTGTTATTGGTCCAGGAGGTAAAAATATTCAAGAACTTCAAAAAGATACTGAGACAACAATTGTAATTAATGAGAAAGATGAAGTTGGTGTTATCGAGATTTTAGGAGTTGATCAAGAAAAGATTAACTACGCTATCGACAGAATTAAAAATCTAGTTTTTGAACCTGTAATCGATGAAGTGTATAATGTCAAAGTAATCAAAATTCTTGATTTTGGTGCAGTGGTTGAATTTGTTCCTGGCAAAGAAGCGCTTTTACACGTATCTGAAATTGCATTGGAAAGAGTTAATAATGTGACCGATTATCTAAACATTGGTGATCAAATTGAAATAAAATATCTGGGAATTGATCCTAGAACAAAAAAATCTAAAATTTCCAGAAAAGTTTTACTTGAAAAAAAATCTTAAATTTTTTTCAATTTGGAACAATTTTTGAGGCATTAATTAGTCTATGAGACAATTAAAAATAACAAAACAGGTAACTAATAGAGAGACTGCATCTCTAGATAAATATCTTCAAGAGATTGGTAAGGTTGACCTTATTGCTGCAGAGGAAGAGGTAGAATTAGCACAAAGGATTAAAGCTGGAGATCAATTCGCATTAGAAAAACTTACTAAGGCAAATTTAAGGTTTGTAGTATCTGTAGCTAAGCAATACCAAAATCAAGGATTAACACTTCCTGACCTTATTAATGAAGGGAATCTTGGTCTAATTAAGGCCGCACAAAGATTTGATGAAACTAGGGGATTTAAATTTATTTCGTATGCTGTTTGGTGGATTAGACAATCAATTCTTCAAGCTTTAGCTGAACAATCACGAATTGTTAGATTACCATTGAATAAGATTGGCTCAATAAATAAAATAAATAAAACTTATGCGTTTCTAGAGCAAGCTCATGAAAGAGCACCTTCAGCAGAAGAAATTGCTAAAGAACTTGATATGACTGTTAATGATGTAAAAGAATCTCTAAAAAATTCTGGTAGACACGTATCAATGGATGCACCTTTAGTTGAAGGAGAAGACTCTAATTTATATGATGTATTAAATAGTGGAGAATCACCAAACCCTGACAGACAACTTCTTCATGAATCACTTAGAACTGAAATTGAAAGAGCTCTTGACACATTAACTCCTAGAGAAGCAGATGTTGTAAGGTTATATTTTGGTCTTGGTAACCAACATGCTATGACCTTAGAGGAGATCGGTGAAACATTTGATTTGACTAGAGAAAGAGTTAGACAAATTAAAGAAAAAGCCATCAGAAGGTTAAAGCATACCTCTCGAAGCAAGATACTAAAAACTTATCTTGGATAACTGAGCTCACTTGTTTATATCTTTTTTCGTATGATTTTCTGTATTACTATTTAAAACTTTATATTGGCTAATATGTCCGTTAAAGTATCTCCCTCTATTCTTGCAGCAGACTTTGCCAATTTATCTGTTGAGTGCTCTAAAATCGATAAAAGTAATGCTGATTGGTTTCATTTAGATGTTATGGATGGATTGTTTGTTCCAAATATATCTTTTGGGATGCCAATTGTTAAGACAATAAGGCAATTAACCAAAAAGCCTCTAGATGTCCACCTTATGATCGTAGAACCTGAAAAGTATGTAACTGAATTTATAAATATTGGATCTAACATAATTACAGTCCACATAGAGGCTACTAATAATTTAAATCTAATAATTAATAAGATTCATGAATCTTCAATAAAGTCTGGAATTGCTATAAATCCTGAAACTCCTATATCTGATTTAAATGAATACATTAACAAAGTTGATTTAATTTGCTTAATGGGAGTTAATCCTGGGTTTGCTGGTCAAAAATTTATTGAATCTACACATGAAAGACTTAAAGAATTAAAAGACTTAATTATTTCTTCTGGATCAAATGCATTAATAGAAGTCGATGGAGGTGTAAACAAAGATAACTTTCAAGATCTTAAATCTAATGGAGCAGATGTTTTAGTTGCTGGAAGTTACATATTTAATTCACCTGATTATAATATTGCAATTGATGCTCTTAAATGAGATAATTACTAAATTTATATACAGTAAAACTATAAATGAACATATTCTTGAGAAATATATTAATTTCTATTTTTTTATTGTCATTATCCTGTAATCCTCAAAATACTTCAGAAAATGACATAGACTATAGTAATATTGAGAATGAAAATTTTGAATCAAATGAAATTGATTTAATTAACTCAAGTATCTCAAAATTTAGTTTTCTAGCTTTGGGTGATAGCTACACAATCGGAGAAGGAGTAAACGAAAATGAAAGATGGCCAAATCAATTTGTAGAAGTTGCAGATGAAAATGGTCTAGACTTTGAAAAACCAGAAATAATAGCTGAAACTGGTTGGAAGACTTATGATCTTTTAAATGCATTAAGTCAAACCAATTTTACTCAAAAGTATGACTACGTTTCTCTTTTAATTGGAGTAAACAACCAATTTAATTCAAGATCTATTGATGAATTTGAGAAAGATCTTAACAAACTAATGGATAAGATGAATAGTCTTAAAAAAAGTAATGGAAATATCATTATTATTTCTATACCAGATTGGGGATATACTCCTTTTGGAAATTTATATAATAGAGAAGAAATTTCATCTAAAATAAATTTATTTAACAATAGCTTAATAACTTTTGCAAATATTAATAGACTCAAGTATGTTGATGTTACAGAGATTTCCAGAAGAGCAATAAATGAAAGTAATTTAATAGCTTCTGATAATCTTCATCCAAGTGGATTGATGTACTTGGAATGGGCAAAAAAAATTTATGAAACTTGGATAGACTAGAAGAATTAGCAAAAGAATTAGATTCAAAAGATAAACTAAATAAATTCAAAAGTGAATTCATCTATCCAGATGATAAATTATATTTTGATGGTAATTCTCTAGGTCTACTTTCAAAAAAAACTAAAGAAGCCATTAATAAAGTTATAAATAATGAATGGGGGCAAAATCTTATCTCAAGCTGGAATAATTCATGGATAAACCTGCCTAATAAAGTTTCTAAGAAACTTTCAACAATTTTAAATTCAAGTGAAACTGAAATATATGTAGGTGGATCTACTTCTTTAAATCTTTATAAGTTACTATTAAGTCTTATAAAAAGCAAAGACAGTATTACAAATATCTCTACTGATAATACTAATTTTCCTTCTGATAAATATATCTGCGAGGGCATTTGTAATGATTACAATTTAAAATTTAATCTTCTAGAGTATGATAATTATTTACCAGATATTGATGTGCTTGAGCAATTTATTAAGAATAATAACGGTATTATTGTTCTATCACTAGTTACTTACAAATCTTCATATAGATATCCTGTAAAAAAAATAAATAGAATATGTCAAGAAAATGATAGCATTGTTGTTTGGGATTTAAGTCATGCAATTGGAGCTATAGATATTGATATGAAAGTCAATGATATTGATTATGCGATAGGTTGTACCTATAAATATTTAAATGGAGGTCCAGGGTCACCAGCTTTTATATATGCTAGAAATGAAAAACAGATAGGGCTTAAGTCCCCAATAAAAGGATGGTTTAGTCATTCAAATCCATTTAATTTCTCAAACACATATATTCAGTCAGAATCAATGAGTAAATTCTCCAGTGGAACACCCCATATAATTTCAATGTCTACTTTAGATTCTTCTTTAGACATAACTATAAATGCTACAACAAAAAAATTAGAAAATAAAGCTATAGATCTTTATAATTTTTTTACTGAAATTTTTAATGATAGGTTAATGAATTTAGGATTTAAAATTATTTCTCCTAAAAATAAAGATGATAGAGGTTCTCATATATCAATAGTCCATGAAGAATCTTGGAGAATAACAAAGTGCCTAACAGATCCAGAATATCATGGAGAAAAAAAGATTATTGTAGATTTTAGACCCCCTAATATAATTCGAATTGCATTAACACCCCTTTATATGTCGTTTAACGATATATATATAATTTGTATTAGACTTATTAATATCATTGAGTCTAAAGAATATGAAAGCAAAGATGATTCTAAAAATATAGTTACTTAGAGATTCTACAACTTATTAATTTGATAATTTATTTTTAACTATCTCAGCTATTATTCTTCCCTCGGCTCTTCCTGATACTTTTTTATTAACTTCAGAAATCACAGTTCCCATATCTTTCATTGAGGAAGCATTTAACTCAGTTATTGTAGTGTTGATTATTTCGATTAATTCTGTTTCATTTAGTTGTTCTGGTAGAAACTCTGAAATAATTTTTGATTGAGCAACTTCAACATTTGCTAGATCTTCTCTATTTTGTTCGTTATAGATTTTTGCACTATCATTTCTTTGCTTAACAAGCCTTTGAAGAATTTTTATAATTTCATTCTCATCTAAAGTCTTATCTGAAGAAAACTTAGTCTTCTCTAGTAGAATTGCAGATTTAATCGATCTTAACGATTCTAGTCTAAGACTATCTTTTTTTTTCATTGAGTCTTTAATAGACTCATTTATTTGATTTTCTATATTCATTTTAATTAATCTACGTTATCATTTAAATATGTATTAACATCTGGAAATTCTAATTTATTCTCTTCATTTAGAATAGTCTTTGAAAATATTTCATCACTTTCAGACTTTGAATTATTTATTTCAATACCCATTCTTTTATATGCTGGTATTTTTTCTAAATCTTCAATTGAAGAGTTATTACTTTTAAAAATATGGTTATATTTTTTTAAATTTTCCCTCCTAATTATATTTTCATTATCGGAATCCACCTCTATTGGTTTTTCAAATAAATAATTATCTTCTTGGTAATCTATGGTTTCATTATTGGATTCTTCTTCACCTGTTTTAATTTCTTCTATTTGATTTACATTATCATTAAGATCTAATTTTATAAACTCTATACCTTCCTCATCTTCATTATCCACATAAGAATTTATTTCATCAAATTGCGAAGTTTGTTCATCAACATTATTTTCTTCAAAGTCATTATTATTAATTACTTCTTTCTCCAAATTATCTGAAAATAGACCAAAGGATATTTCATCATAATTTTCTTGATTATCTATAATATCTAAATCCTCAGGTAAAACATGTTCAAAATCTATTATTTCAATTTCATTTATATCTATTAATTGTTCATCTGCCTCAACTACTTCATAGCTAATTTCTATGTTTCTTAAAATTTCATTTATTTCACTCTCAATCTTCTTTTGTTGAAAATCGAATAGGCTTTCATCATTTGATTTATCTTCTATTATTTCAGTTTCCTCATCTAGATCTTCATCAATTAATTTCTTTTCAAATGGATGATCTTCATCAAGTGTATAAATA
>JBELLF010000057.1:0-4822 GCA_042088875.1 Candidatus Marisimplicoccus framensis
GGAATTCTATATTCTAGCTCAATAGTAGAAGTAAATTTATAAGAATTATCTCTTACTAGTCTCAATACTTCAGTAATAGGAGTGTCACCTTCACCCCAAATTTGATTATCTGTTGCAATAACATTTAGAGTTTTTGCATATTGTCTATCTTTCAAGTGAAGACTGCATATTTTTGCATGATTTTTTTCTATGAACTTTAGTAATGTTTCTTTAGTATTTTTTTTTCCTGCTGCAATATAATGACCAATATCAAGATTAATAAAATTATTTTTCGAATCATTTAATGCAAAATCCCATGCAAAATCAGATGCCTGAAGATGAGCATGATAACCAACATTTACATTATTCTTTTCAGCATAATAAGAGATTCTCTTAGTATTTTCCTCAGAAGTAAGTTCGGCGGTAACATAATCTGCACCTAGAGCTTTTGTTGCTTTCATAGCATACTCAATTTCTTCGTCTTTATTATTTGGATTCATACAGTAAGGTTTATAGGCGAAGATATTAATCCCTTGATCTTGAAATTGTTTTTTTACATTCTTAAATTCTTTCATAGATATACTAGCTCTCCATTCAGCATGAGATCTACTTGATCTTGGCATTCCCATTGATCTTTCAATGTGATTACCCATAAGTTCAATGTTATCAGAGCCTGAATCAATACAATTTTGAATAATTACGTTCATATCTTCTACACCTGGGTTAAATGAATATGTAATAACTGAAATATCTACACCATTAATATTTTTTATTACTGAGGAAAAATTATAATTAAGTGTTCCTAGAGTAATTAATGATGATTTTTTAATAAAATTTCTTCTTGAGTTCATATTGGTTTTAATATTTTTAATTAAAGTAAAGTATAATTATAAAAACACAAAATGATAAAAGGAGTAATATTTGATATGGATGGAACTATAGTTGATAGTTTACCATATCATCATGAAGCATGGCGAATATTTTTTGAAGAAAATAAAGTTGAAGATTTTTCAGAAAAATTAAAAAAGTATAAGGGAGGTGGAACACTTGATTTAATGAAAGCTGTTTATGGAAATATTTACACAGTAGATGAGCTAAAAAAAATGAGTGATGATAAAGAAATTATTTTCAGAAAAATATACAAAGGAAATATTAAGCCAATTAAAGGATTTCTAGAATTCATATTTGAATTGAAATCAAAAGATATACTAATAGGTCTAGCCAGTAATGCAATCAGAAAAAATGTTACTCTTACTCTTAATGAATTGGGTGTTTATGATTTATTTGATAATATTATTTGTGGTGATGAAGTAAGTTTTGGTAAACCAAATCCTGAAATGTTTGATAAAACTATAATTGGATTTAACTTAAAAAAGGATGATTGTATAATTTTTGAGGATTCCATTGAAGGTGTTGAAGGTGCAGTTAATGCTGGCATTAATGTAATTGGTGTGACATCAAGTAATTCAAGTGATATTTTAAATAAAGCTGGTTGTATTGCGTCAATTAATAATTTTATAGATATTGATCAATTATTAAGATAATTAGTTGCCCACTTTTATTTCAAATATTTTCACTAATTACTTGTACTATAAATTCTGTTGTTTTATATATAAAATTAAATTAGTTTTAAATAGCTTAATTTTTAAATAAATTTATAATATGAATAAATTTTTTGCACAACTTTCTTTAAAAAAATTTATTTTGACTACTGCTTTATTTCTTATAGTCTCATCCAGTTTATCACAAGAAACAAAGAATAATCAAAAAGTATTTTTAATAACTCTGGATGGCTTAAGATGGCAAGAACTATTTACTGGAGCGGACTCTCTTTTGATCAAAAACAAAACTTATGTTAAACAACCAAGACAGCTTAATAATGAATTTTGGAGAGACAATCACAAAAAAAGAAGAGAGGCTTTAATGCCTTTTATATGGACAGAGGCTATTTTAAAAGGACAAATATTTGGTAACAGAAAACTAGGTAGTAATGTAAACATTACAAACAGAAGGAGGTTCTCTTATCCTGGCTATAATGAAATTTTAACTGGAAGCAAAGATGATGAAAGAATTACAAGTAATGCCAAAAAGAATAACTTAAACAAGACTATACTTGAGGAGTTTAAAGAGAAAAATAATAATAAAAAGGTAGCAGCTTTTTCTAGCTGGGATGTTTTTGACTATATAATTAATGAAGAAAGATCTGGAGTATATACAAACTCTGGTTTTGAACCATCTATAGATTTTCCTTTAACCCAAGAAGAAGAGCTTCTAAATCAGATGCAACAACAAATTCCTAGTCCATGGGGTTCCGTTAGGTTTGATAGCTTCACTCATAATTACGCTCTTACATATATAAAAAAACATGAACCTGATTTTATCTATATTGCCTATGGAGAAACTGATGATTTTGCTCATAATGGAGAATATGACTCCTATTTAAGGTCAGCAAAAAACACAGATCAATTAATTGCAGAACTGTGGAATTATACTCAAAACAGTCAATATTATAGTGATAACACAACCTTCTATATAACCACAGACCATGGTAGGGGAACAATACCCATTGATACATGGAGAAGTCATGGCGCAAACATAGAGGGTTCAGATGAAACTTGGTTTATTGTTTTTGGGAAAGGAATTAAAACAAAGGGTGAGATTAATGAAAAGTCCCAGATTTTTACCAACCAAATAGCTTCAAATATTAGGAAAGCTTTAGGCTTAAAACAAAAAGAAGGTAATCAAGTGATACCTATTGACCTTAATTAGTATCCTCTTTTATTTTCTCCATAACCAATCTTTCTCATTCTTAGAGAATCAGGAGTTATTTCCAAATATTCATCAGCTTGAATAAATTCCATGCTCTCTTCCAATGAAAAATTAATCTTTGGCTCAATCTGAACAGCAGCGTCAGTACTTTGAGTTCGCATATTTGTTAGCTTTTTTCCTTTTATAACATTGATACTAAGGTCATCATTTCGAGTGTTTTCACCTATAACCTGTCCTTTATATATTTCTGCTCCAGGAGATATAAAAAATCTCCCCCTATCTTGTAATTTGTTGATAGAAAATGCGGTAGCAATTCCAGCTTCCATCGAAATTAATGAGCCCTTTATTCTTTCAGGAATATTTCCTTTTACAGGACCATACTCTCTAAAGCGGTGAGTCATTACTGCATTACCTGCAGTAGCAGTTAAAATATTATTTCTTAAACCAATTAATCCCCTTGAAGGTATGTCAAACTCAAGATGCTGGAGGCTACCTTTTGGTTCCATTACTAGCATATCTCCTTTTCTTTGACTAACCAGCTCTATTGCCTTACCAGAAAACTCAGTTGGAACGTCTATAACAAGTGTTTCCATGGGCTCACATTTAACTCCATCAATTTCTTTATAAATTACTTGTGGTTTTCCAACCTGAAGCTCAAACCCTTCCCTTCTCATTGTTTCAATAAGAACAGATAAGTGAAGTATTCCTCTGCCATATACGTTAAATTTATCTTCAGTAGGACCATCTTCAACTTTGAGGGCTAAATTTCTTTCAAGCTCATTGTAGAGTCTATCTCTTATGTGTCTGGAAGTAACGTATTTACCCTCTCTTCCAAAAAAAGGAGAATTATTGATTGTAAACAACATGCTCATTGTAGGTTTATCAATAGCAATTCTAGGAAGCTCTTGAGGTGATTCAAGATCCGATATTGTATCCCCTATTTCAAAATCTTCTATTCCAACAATAGAACAGATATCCCCTGACCTTGCTTTATTAACCTGTACTTTTCCCATTCCTTCAAAAACATAAAGTTCTTTAATTCTTACTTTCTTTTTAACTCCACCCGTTTTACAAAGTATGTAATCCTTTCCTTCAAAAAGATCTCCTTTATAGATTCTACCTATTGCGATTTTACCAACAAATTTTGAATAGTCTAAGGAAGTAATTTGCATTTGAGGATCACCTTCTTTGTATGGAGCCTCAGGAATAAAATTAATAACGGCATCTAAAAGTGGCTGTATACTATCTTTTTTTTCTTTCCAATCCAAACTCATCCAACCTTCTTTTGAAGATCCAAAAAGAGTTACAAAATCTAACTGATCTTCATTTGCATCTAGACTAATCATTAGATCAAAAATGGCTTCCTGAACGATATCTGGAGTACAGTTTTCTTTATCAACTTTATTAACAACTACAATAGGTTTCAATCCAAGCTCAATAGCCTTTCCTAAAACAAATCTGGTCTGTGGCATAGCACCCTCAAAGGCATCAACTAATAGTAAAACTCCATCAGCCATCTTTAATACTCTTTCAACTTCGCCACCGAAATCTGCATGCCCTGGAGTATCAATCACATTAATCTTTACATCGTTGTAAACAACAGAAACATTTTTAGAGAGAATAGTTATTCCTCTTTCTCTTTCTAAGTCATTGTTATCAAGGAGTAACTCTGTTCTTTCTTTTCTATCATCAAATACCTTACAATAATCAATAATTTTATCAACTAAGGTTGTTTTACCATGATCAACATGTGCAATTATTGCAATATTTCTAATTGATCTCATTTTGCTATTATTATAGCAGGCAAAAGTAATCTAATTTATTCTAAATAAAATTTTACTTAGAATGTATTTTAAACTTATGTTAGGTATGCTCTTTATGATTTAGAGACAAGTTTTTTTTATCAGCTCATCTTCCTTATTAATCTTATGATAATAGTTGTTTTAAAATCACGTAACAGGTTTTAATTTAATTAATATTAGACTTTATTTAATTTAACAATCTATAACTAAAACTAAAGAAAACCCAATCCTGAAATGTTTGATAAGACTGTAAGTAGATTTAAATTAGAAAA
>JBELLF010000008.1:0-28390 GCA_042088875.1 Candidatus Marisimplicoccus framensis
ATCCAGCTAAAATAATATTACCATCTTTTAAAGGTCCAATATCAGCTCCACTTCCTCCTTTATGAAAACTTACCCCATAATCATTAAAATATTCCTCAAACTTTTTTAGGGATTTAAACTCCTTATCAGATGTATCAAAACTAATCCCTCTTGGAGTAAAACCTCCCGCATCAGATTCAATAGCAAAAAAATGTTTTTCATTTTTGAGTTTTGCAACTTCAGCATATTTATTTCCTCCTCTTAGTCCATTTTCTTCGTTAGCAAACAAAACTACTCTAATTGTCCTCTTTGGTATATAATTTAAAGATTTAAAAATTCTTAGCACTTCCATTGATTGAACAATTCCTGCACCGTCGTCATGACTTCCATCTCCCAGATCCCATGAGTCAAGATGTCCACCTACAACAATTATTTCATCTGGTTTTTCTGACCCCTTAATTTCACCAATTACAGTATGAGTTAACACATCAGGAAAGTTTCTAGAGTTCTGTCTGAAAAAGAACTTTATTTTTGGATTTAAAGATAACATAGAACTTAAAATTTCTGCACCATTAGTACTAATTGCAGCAGCGGGTATTCTCTGACTTAATGATAAGCCTTCATAATACATAGAACCTGTATGAGGGTAATTATCTAAAGTTGTAGTCATTGATCTGACAATAACACCTACAGCTCCAAGTTTAGCAGCTTGAACAGCCCCTTGTGTCCGTTGATTCACACTTCCAGCATATGCTTGAAAAGTGTTAATCAATGTTACATCCATTGGACGATTAAAAAAAACTATTTTTCCACTAACTGAGTCTCTTCCAATATCTCTTAACTCCTTAAAGCTTTTAACTTCAACTACATTTGCAGTAATTCCAATTGAAGGAGTAGATATTGAACCCCCTAATGCAGCAATTGGAACAGAAATATTATTTCCTGGTCTTGTTTCTATATGAGCATATTCTGGAGCACCTCTAACCCATTTTGGAACCATAACTTGTTGCAGCCATACTGAATCAAGTTCTAAAAGATCAAGCTCTTCTTTACCCCATTTTACAGATCTTTCGTAATTAATAGATCCTGAGAGTCTTCCACCAATTTGGTTAGACAAATAATCAAGCCATTTATAAGATTTTCCATTAGATAGAGCTTCATCATATATTTTTTCAATAAAAACAGAATTTGCTTGAGTAGTTTGAGAATTTATAGAATTTAATGTAAGTAGTGAAACTAAAATTATGAATAATCGCATATTATTATTTTTTTGTAGCAAATAAACTTACATCATCTTTTGAAATAGTTTCACCTCCTAGAATAATTAAACGCTCAACTACATTTCTTAATTCTCTTACATTACCTGACCAGTTATAATTTTCTAGGAGTTTTAGTGAGTCTTTGCTAAACTTCTTTGTTTCAATTCCTTGTTCATTTGAAATTATATTAGAAAAATGATCTATAAGAATTGGAATATCAGACTTTCTCTTACTCAATTCAGGTACTTTAATAACAATAACTGCTAATCTATGGTATAAATCCTCTCTAAAATTACCCCTCTCTATTTCTTTTTTTAAATCCTTATTTGTTGCAGCTAAAACTCTAACATCAACAATTATGTCTTTTTGACTTCCTACTCTTTGAATTTTTTTTTCTTCTAAAGCTCTTAAAACTTTAGCTTGTGCAGCAAGACTCATATCTCCTATTTCATCTAAAAATATAGTTCCATTATTAGCAGCTTCAAACTTACCTTCTCTATCCTTGACAGCAGAAGTAAAAGAGCCTTTTAGATGACCAAAAAGTTCACTTTCAATTAATTCTGATGGAATCGCAGCACAATTTACTTCAATAAATGCAGATTTAGCTCTACTACTTTTTTCATGAATATTATGAGCAACAAGCTCCTTTCCAGTTCCACTCTCTCCAGTTATCAATACTCTTGCTTCAGTCTTAGCAACCTTATCAATCATTGAATGTATTTCCATAATTGACTTTGACTCACCAATTATCTCATATTTTTTGGCAACTTTTTTTCTTAAGATTTTATTTTCAGCTATTAATTCTTTTTTTTCCAATGCATTTCTTACAGAATTAATAAGTCTATTTAAATCAGGAGGTTTAGATATAAAATCATATGCTCCAAGTTTCATAGACTCAACTGCAGTTTCGATATTACCATGACCAGTTAACATAATAAAAGGTATAGTAAAATTAGTCTTTCTAGTTCTTTGAAGTAGCTCAATACCGTCTATTTTTGGCATTTTTATGTCACATAGAACAAGATCGAAAGAATCATTCTTGATAAGATCAAGACCTTTTTTTCCATCGGATGCTTCATGAATTTCAAAATTAGAGTCCTCATCTGAAAGAATTCTTACTAGAACTCTTCTAATAGGCTCCTCATCTTCAATTATAAGGATTTTGCTCATTTTAAGATTATTAGATGTTCTAAGATAAAATTATTTATGCAAACATGTCTCTAACTTTTTCAAAAAAGGACTTTTCAGATTTTTGAGGGTTTGGTAAAAAATTATCATCATCCAGCATTTCTTTGAAGAAATCTTTTTGCCTTTTGTTTAAGGTCTTGGGTGTCCAAATGTTTACATGAACTAATAAATCTCCTTTTGAATGTCCGTTAAGATCAGGGACTCCTTTATTTCTTAATCTAAGTGTTTTTCCAGACTGAATACCTGATTCTAGTTTAATTCTAACTTTTCCATCAATTAAATGAATATCTTTTGAAACACCAAGTGCAGCTTCTGAAATACTTATATATAAATCATAGTGAAGATGATTTCCATCTCTAGTAAATAAGTCATTATTTGATTCTTCTATTAATACTAATAAGTCTCCTGGAATACCGTTAGGGTTATTAGAATCATTTCCTTTTGCTGATACTTTAAGTTGCATTCCTTCCTCAACACCTGGAGGAATTTTAATTGAAACCGTTTCTTCTGAATTAAGCATTCCATTAGAGTCTGTTCCTGCACCTCTAGATATAATTGATTGACCTGCACCATTACAGTTAGGACATATTGAAGTAGACTGCATTCTACCTAAAATTGTATTTGTAATTCTAGACACCTGACCGGAACCATTACATGTTGTACATGTTGAAAATTTAGAATCAGGTGATAGAGTTTTTCTTTTAACCTTGATTCTCTTCTCAACACCATTCACAATTTCTTCAAGTGTTAATTTTACCTTTATTCTAAGATTTGAACCTTTTGAAACTCTTTGACCTCCTCCGCCAAATCCACCAAAAGATGAGCCAAATGCACTACCAAAAATATCTCCAAATTGACTGAAGATATCATCCATGTTCATGCCACCTGCACCAAATCCTCCTGCACCATCAAAAGCACTATGACCAAACTGGTCGTATTTAGCTTTCTTATTTGGGTCACTAAGAACTTCGTATGCTTCTGCAGCTTTTTTAAAATTTGCTTCTGCAGCTTTATCTCCAGGATTTTTATCGGGATGATATTGAATAGCTTTTTTTCTGTATGCTTTTTTTATATCAGCATTAGAAGCACTTTTTGAAACACCCAAAATTTCGTAATAATCTTCTTTCATAACTTTTTATTGAGCAACAACCACTTTTGGGAATTTTATAACCTGCTCACCTAATTTATAGCCTCCTTCTATTATATCAATTATTTTTCCCTTTTGGTCATTATTTTGAGCAGGAATTTGACTAATTGCTTCATGAATTTCTGAGTCAAAAGAATCTCCAATCTTAACTTCCAGTTCTTCAAGACCTTGATTTTTTAGAGTTTCTATTAGCTTATTGTAGATTAACTGAATACCTTGTGTATTATCCTGATTTGTATCCTTCTGATTTAAAGCTCTTTTAAAGTCTTCAACAATAGGTATCATACTAGATAGAACTTCTTTACCAGCTGTTTTAAACAAATCAATTCTTTCTTTTACAGTTCTCCTTTTATAGTTTTCGAATTCAGCAAATAATCTTACATATTTATCCTTCTCGTTATTTACAATTTGATTTAACTCTTTAACTGAAGGTGTTTTCTTCTTAGGAGCACTTGATTTAGTAGTTTTACTTTCAGTTTTCTTTTTATTCATGAACTAATTTATATTATTACTAGCAATTTTTTTGCCATCTTGATTTTATGTCAGAATGTCATATATTTTTTGATAGGTCTTTCAAAGCGTCATCAATATTTTTAAATGAAAAATCGGACTCACTTAGTTTAACCGATTTTACTTTTTGACTAGAAAGAATAATCTCAGACATTTTACCAAATAATAACTTAATTATAAATGAGGGTATATTAGGAAATATAACCCTTGACTTATTGAAAATTGCAATTTTGTTTATTAACTCATTTTGTTTAACTGGATTTGGAGCAACTAAATTATAAGTTCCCCTCCAAGAATTCTCACAGCTTAATAAAATAATTTTAGCAGCATCTTTTTCGTGGATCCATGATTGCCACTGATTACCACTACCAATCGGAGAAAGTATAAAAAACTTTGATAACATCTTACATATTTTATATAGTCCACCTGACTTTGATAAAACAAGCCCTATTCTCATTATGGAAAATGAAATATCAGGAAGTTTACTTTCAAATTTTTTAACTTCATCTTCCCACTTTACAACAACTTGATTAATAAACGAATTAGGATTATTGATTGAATCATTTTCAGAAGATGTAAAATCTGAAGAGTCTCTATATGCAGCTATTGCAGAGGCATTAACGAATGATCTAATTTTAATATTTTTTTTTAAAATAATATCTAAAAAAAAGTTTGTTGACCCTACTCTACTGTCAAATATTTTAGTTTTATTGGCTTTTGTCCATAGATTAAATACAGAAAAACCTGCAAGATTTATAACACAGTCAACTTCATTGAAACAATCTAAATCAATATCTTCTTTTTTAGGATTCCAATAATAGTATTTTAAGAGTGAATTATTGGATTTTAAATTTTTATTTCTTGTTAAAATATTAACCTCGTATTTTTTCTTGAATGCAAGATTTGCAATTTTTTTACCTAAAGCCCCTGAACCACCTGTAATTAATATCTTCATATTGATTTTTTAATTATCTTCGAAGTCTATGAAAATTATTAAATCTAATGTTACAAAAATAGATGATGTAAACTTCTCTTCTATAAAATTTGGAGAAATTTTTACGGATCATATGTTTGAATGTAATTTTGATAATGATAAATGGGAAGATCCAGTAATTAAGCCCTATGGTTCAATAAATCTTGATCCTTCTACCCATGTCTTCCATTATGGCCAAGCTATATTTGAGGGAATGAAAGGATACAAGGATAAAAATGAGGATTTATGGTTGTTTAGACCCAAAGATAATTATGAAAGACTTAAAACATCTTGTGAAAGAATGCATATTCCAATTATACCAGAGGATTATTTTTTTGATGGCTTGAACAAATTAATAAGTCTTGAGAGAGATTGGGTTTCAAATAAACTAGGATCTTCTTTATATATAAGGCCTTTTGTTTTTTCATCATCAAAAATGCTTGCTGCTAGCCCATCAAAACAGTATAAATTTTTAATTATTTGCTCACCTGGTGCTTCTTATTATTCTAAACCGATAAGTGTCTATGTAGAAGATAAATATAGTAGAGCTGCTCCTGGTGGTTCAGGTTATGCAAAAGCAGCTGGTAATTATGGTGCTGCATTTTACCCTACATCTATTGCGATGTCAAAAGGTTTCGATCAAGTAGTCTGGACTGATTCTTCCACTCATCAAAAAATTGAGGAAGTTGGAACAATGAGTGTAGTATTCAGAATTAATGATAAACTTATTACTCCACTTACAAGTGACACAATTTTAGATGGTGTAACAAGAAAAAGTGTAATACAAGTTGCTAAGGATATTGGGATTGAAGTAGAAGAAAGAGATATAACTGTGAAAGAACTGATTTCAGAGTTTAAGTTAGGTAATCTAAAAGAAGTTTTTGGATGTGGAACAGCTGCAGTGATAGCTCCAATTAATTCATTTGGTTGTAAAGATGAGAAATTTCAACTTGAAGAATTAGAAAACGACTTTGCTTCAAAAATTAAAACTGCTATTATTAATATTCAACAAAATATTTCTGATGATACTCATAATTGGAGATATAAAATTACTAACTAGTTTACTTTTCTAGAATTGATTTTATATTTGGTTTAAAATAATTGGGTCCTTTTAAAATTTTTCCATCTTCCCTTATTACAGGTGTTCCATCTGCACTAAGCTTACTCATATTACTTCTTTGAATTTCATCAAATACTTCTACAATTTTATCTTGAAGTCCATGTGCAAGTATTGTTCCACAGAGAATATAAAGTTTATCTCCAAGTGCATCTGCAATTTCAACTAAATCCTTTTTTCTTGCTGCTTCTAAATACTCATCATTTTCTTCTTGCATTAGTCTATATCTTAGCTCAATTGTAGATTCATCAAGATCTGCTTCTTGATTTTTTGAGTATTTTATTTTAAAAGCTTCATTAAATTCTTTTACTGCATCAATAGCATTAGTTATCATAATTGTTAATTTTATATTAGAAAAGTTTGATTAAAATAAATTTAATTAATGTTTACTAAAGGACAACTAATTTTTGCTATAATATTCATAATATTATTTTCTCTGATAATTGGATACTCTTATATCAAAGATTCAAGACTTCACAATGTTTATTATAAGAATTCGTATGTAATCTTAATTGTATTTATTGTTTTTATTTCAATAATTGCTGCTTACAGTAATCTTTTTAGGTAAAATGAAAGAGTTATTTCTTGTTTTTTTGGGAGGAGGCTTAGGATCTGCTATAAGATTAATTATAAATAGATTATTTCCAAGTGATTCCTTTCCATATTCAACATTAACAGTTAATTTAATTGGTAGTTTTTTAATTGGACTAATTATAAGTTATTTAATTAATTCCAATATGTTAAAATCTGATTATTATTACTTCCTTGTTGTTGGTATATGTGGTGGTTTGACTACATTCTCAGCATTTTCCATGGAGAGTCTGAGTTTTATTAAATCTAATGAAATATTAAACTCATTTGTATACATTTTTATTAGTGTATCTTTATGTATAGCCTTAGCCTATTTAGGCCTTCTAACTATGAATAAAATATTGAATTAAAATGAAAAAATATCTATTATTTACATTAAGTGTATTATTTTCTTTCAGTCTAAGCTCTCAAGAAAAAAATCTTTCAGATGGACCTTTTGATCAACTGATTATAAGAGGAGTAACTTTAATTAATGGAAATGGTAGTCCACCATTAGGACCAGTTGATATTGTAATAGAGAAAAATATTATTAAGTCTATCAAAAATGTTGGTTATCCTGGAGTTAAAATTAATGAGCAAAGAAGACCTAAACTACAAAAAGGTGGACGTGAAATTGATGCGACTGGTATGTATGTACTTCCCGGATTTATAGATATGCATGGACATATTGGAGGTGTTCCTCAAGGTGCTGAACCTGATTATGTTTTTAAACTTTGGTTAGCACATGGTGTTACAACTGTTAGAGAACCAGGTGGAAGAGGTATTGATTTTAGTCTAAATTTAAAAAATAAGAGTATCGAAAATGAAATTATAGCTCCAAGACTCGTTATTTATTCAGGTTTTGGTTCAGGTTACACTAATGAGATAAGTAATCCAGATCAAGCTAGAGAATGGGTAAGGTTTAACGCTAAGAAAGGTGCAGATGGTATTAAGTTTTTTGGAGCTGAGCCTGACTTAATGATTGCAGCTCTAGATGAAAATAATTTATTAGGGCTTGGCTCAGCTATGCATCATGCACAACTAAATGTAGTAAGATGGAATGTGTTGAATTCAGCTAGAGCTGGACTAACATCAATGGAACATTGGTATGGTTTGCCAGAAGCTCTCTTTAATGATAAAATAGTACAGAATTATCCTTATTATTATAATTATTCTAATGAGCAACATAGGTTTGAAGAAGCTGGTAGACTTTGGGATCAGGCTGCAAAACCTGGCTCAGAACATTGGAATAATGTAATGAACGAATTAATTGAACTAGATTTTACACTAGATCCAACTTTTAATATTTATGAGGCTAGTAGAGACCTTCAAAGAGCTAGAAGAGCTGAATGGCATGAAGAATATACTTTACCAAGTTTATGGGAGTTTTATCAACCTAGCAGAATATCTCATGGTTCCTATTGGCATTTTTGGGGTACAGAACAAGAGGTTGCCTGGAAAAAGAATTTTAATCTATGGATGAGTTTTGTTAACGAATATAAGAATAGAGGGGGTAGAGTAACTGTTGGGTCAGACTCTGGGTTCATTTTTCAACTCTATGGATTTTCTTACATAAGAGAATTAGAGTTATTAAGAGAGGCAGGATTCCATCCGCTAGAAGTTATTATGTCAGCTACATTAAAAGGTGCAGAAGCACTAGATATGGATAACGAAATTGGTTCAATAGAAATAGGTAAAAAAGCTGATCTTTTGCTAGTTGAGGAAAATCCACTTGAAAATCTTAAGGTTTTATATGGTACTGGAGCTATAAAACTTAACGAGAATAATCAAGTTGAAAGAGTTGGAGGTGTAAAATATACAATAAAGGATGGTATTGTTTATGATTCAAAGCTTCTATTAGAAGATGTTAGAAAAATGGTTAGGAAAAGTAAGGATGAATTAAATTATGAAATATATCAACCTGGTGAATATAATGATTGGGCTTCAGAAAAGGAAAAAAATATAGATTAGCTACTCTTATCTAAAAACTCAAACATCTTCAAATTAAAAATTTCCGGTTTTTCGACATTAACCACGTGACCACAATTGGGTATAACAAAAAGTTTAGAATTCTTATGGTTTTTTACTAATTCCTTGACAGAAGGCAAGAACATGTAGTCCTGATCACCCATTATATAATAAGTTGGAATTTGTATCTCAATTTGTCTAAAAAATTTCAATAATGGGACTAATTCATTAGTTAATTGAAACCATCTTTTAAATTCTTTTTGATAAAGCTTTTTTGCTTCCTTTACAAATAAATTTCTAGATTCTTTGTGATTGTTATTTGGCATTATAATAAATGCAAAAAGTTTATATATCCACATGTATGGAAGAATTGATTTTGATGAGTTACCAAGAAACATAAGCACTTTTGATCTTAGATTTAATTTCATTATGGCTCCACCCATTATTAAACTTTTAACTTTTGAAGGATTTCTTTCAGCAAAATTTCTAATTAGAATTGATCCTAAAGAGATACCAACAAAATGAGATTTTTTAATTTTTTCAGCATTTATAACCTCAAGAATATCATTTGTAATTGAGTTAAATGTATATTTTTTCTTAAACGGATTAAGTGGAATTAATTTTGATTTTCCATGACCTCTTAAATCAATTAGTAATAAATTATATTTTTTGGAAAAATATTTTATTTGCTTATACCATATTGTAGAGCTACCTCCTGCACCATGAACAAAAGTGATCCAATCTGTGTCTTTATTTTTAGATAGAAATTTAGTGTAGTGAATCATAATTATAGTGCATTAATATACTCTTCCATTTCATCCTTTATTTTTTTTGCCTCTTTAGCTGCATATTCAGAAAAATCATCATTAGATGATGCATAAATAATTGATCTTGAAGAGTTTATAATCAATTTTAAATTTTTATCTAAACCATACCTACAGATTTCAGCCATATTCCCTCCTTGAATACCAACTCCAGGGATTAAAAGATAAGAATCAGGAACAATTTCTCTTATTTTACCGATCTCTTTACTATTCTTTGCACCAACTACATACATAATTCTGCTACTATTCTTCCAAGTATTAGATGTTTCAATTACTTTTTGATAAAGCTTATTGTTATCATCTAAATTAAGTTCTTGAAAATCTTTTGAACCAATATTTGAAGTTAAAGCAAGAAGAAAGACAAGCTTATCTTCAATAGTTAAAAAAGGTTCAACAGAGTCAGAACCCATATATGGTGAAACAGTTATCGAATCAAAATTAAGTTCTTCTAAGTAGGCTTTAGCATACATTTTAGAAGTATTTCCAATATCGCCTCTTTTAGCATCAGCTATAGTAAATAACTCAGGGTAATTCTGATTAAGATAGTTTGCAATTTTATTAAGAGATTTAAAACCTTCTGCACCATAAGCTTCAAAAAATGCAATATTTGGTTTATAGGCAATCGCATATTCATTTGTAGAGTCAATAATTCTCTTTGCAAATTCAAAAACAGGATCATCTAATTCTAAAATTGATTTAGGAATTTTATTTTTATCAATGTCAAGGCCTATACAAAGAAATGATTTCTTCTTAATTATTTGATCATGTATTTTGTTCTGTATCATACCTCTCCAGCTTCTTTAAGTCTTTCAGTATTTATATACAATTTAATCTCATCAATTAGCTTGGATACATCTCCATCTAAAATTTTTGGCAAGTCATAAAGTGTTAAACCAATTCTATGATCAGTAACTCTTCCTTGAGGATAATTATATGTTCTAATTTTTGCTGATCTATCTCCAGACTTTACTAATTCATTTCTTTTTTTAGAATCAGATTCCATTCTTTTATTTAGCTCAATCTCATAAAGTCTTGATCTTAAAACTTTCAGGGCCTTTTCTTTATTTTTATGTTGAGATTTTTGATCTTGACATTGAGCAACAACTCCAGTTGGTTCATGTGTTAATCTAACAGCAGAGTATGTAGTATTGACAGATTGACCTCCAGGACCAGATGAACAGAAGTAGTCAACTCTTACTTCGCTCATATTAATCTCAACGTCAAATTCTTCAGCTTCAGGAAGAACCATTACAGTTGCTGCAGATGTATGAACTCTTCCTTGGGTCTCTGTTTGAGGTACTCTTTGGACTCTGTGAACCCCTGATTCGTATTTTAACTCACCATATACATCCTCGCCTGCTATTTCAAATATTACTTCTTTGAATCCTCCGGCAGTTCCCTCACTAGTATCAACAATACTTAGATTCCATTTTTTTTCTTGTGCAAATTTTGTATACATCCTATATAGATCACCTGCAAAAATACTTGCTTCATCACCACCAGTTCCTGCTCTAATTTCCATAACAACATTTTTTGCATCATCTGGATCTTTGGGAATTAGAAGAATTTTAATTTCATCCTCAAGTTTTTCTATCGATTGTTTTGAAATCTCCAATTGTTCTTTAGCCATCTCAATCATATCTTTGTCATCGGAAGATTTTAAATAATCCTCAGCTTCATCTTTTTGATTTATTGCCTCTTTATATTGTTTTCCTTTATTTACTAGAGTGCTAAGTTCCTTAAGTTCTTTATTTAATTGAATATATTTTTTTTGATCGGCAATAATTTCAGGATCACTAATCATTTGATATATCTCATCATATCTTTTTTTAATAATATCTATTTTCTCTGTGAGCATAATGATTTTTTAATAATCAAAATTACCTAATTCTGATTGAATACTAAGCTTCTTAACATCTGATTCAATTACTTCACCAATAATTTTAGCGTCTATTCCAACTGATTTTGAGATATCAATAACTTTAGATGCATTTTCTGGATCTAAATATATCTCCATTCTATGCCCCATATTAAAAACCTTATACATCTCCTTAGGATCAGTATTTGACTCATTCATTATTAGCTTGAAAATTGGAGGAATTTCAAAAAGATTATTTTTTAATACATGTAAATTCTTGATAAAATGTAAAATTTTTGTTTGACCACCTCCAGTACAATGAATAATACCATTTATTTTATTTCTTCCAATTTCATCAAAAATTAACTTTAAAAGAGGTGTATAAGATCTTGTTGGAGATAAAAGCATTTTTCCTATATCAATATTAAACCCATCTAATTTATCTGTTAAATTCTTAGATCCACAATAGGCTAATTCGTTAGGAAGCTCATTATCAAATGACTCAGGATATTTTTCTTTGATGTATTGAGACAGAACATCATGTCTAGCAGATGTAAGTCCATTACTTCCAATACCTGAATTATAATCTTTATCATAAGATGAGATGCCTGAAGAAGATAATCCAACAATTACATTTCCTGCTTTTATATTTGAGTTGTCAATTATTTGACTTTTTTTGATTCTAACTGTCATACAAGAATCAACTATTATTGTTCTTACAAGATCTCCGACATCAGCAGTTTCACCTCCACCGCTATGAATATTTATTCCTAAATCTTTATAATAATTTAATATTTCATCAGTCCCTGAAATTATATTGGATATTACCTCACCTGGAATCTTGTTTTTATTTCTTCCAATTGTAGAAGAAATTACAATATTATCAGTTGCTCCAACGCAAGCAACATCATCAAGATTCATCACAATGGAATCTTGAGCAATATCTTTCCAAACAGAAATATCTCCTGTTTCTTTCCAATAAATATATGCCAGAGAGGATTTGGTTCCAGCACCATCTGAATGGATAATTAATGCATGATCATCTGAATTTGAAATAAAATCAGGAAGAATTTTACAAAAGGCATTTGGATATAGACCTCTATCGTGATTTTTTATTGCATTATGAACATCTTCTTTGTCAGAAGAAACTCCTCTTAATTTATATCTATTGGTCATTATTCAAAGCAAAGTTATCAAAAAAAAATCTTAATAAGTTTTTTATAAATTACCATTAGCCAATAAGCTTAGATTTTCAAATTAATATAAATTAGATTTCAAGTTTTTATTACTGAAAATGAATTTATTATATGAGAATTAGATTGATTTCTGGAATACATTTTTATCAATTATTTATTAAACTTTATATGTATTTAATAATATTTATACTCTAAAATAAGATATTAATAAAATTTGATTAAAAAAGGCCTTCATTAGTTAGTAAGAAAACCAAAAAAAATTAAATTGTATTAAAATGTAAATTAATTATTATGAGCAAATCTAAATTAGAATATATATGGCTAGATGGTTACACACCTACGGCTAATATGAGAAGCAAAACTAAAATATTAAGTAACTTTAGTGGTAAACTTGAAGATTGTCCAGAATGGAGTTTTGATGGATCTTCAACACTTCAAGCAGAAGGAAATTCTTCTGATTGTATTCTTAAACCTGTTGCTATTTATCCAGACCCTTCAAGAGAAAATGGATTCCTAGTAATGAATGAGGTATTAAGTCCCGATGGAACTCCACATCCCTCAAACTCAAGATCTACAATTGACGATGATGACAACGACTTTTGGTTTGGTTTTGAACAGGAATATTTTATCATGGATACAGAAACTCAGCTTCCGTTAGGCTTTCCTATGGGAGGTTATCCTGGTCCACAAGGTATGTACTACTGTTCAGTTGGTGGAAAAAATACTCATGGTAGAGAACTTGTAGAAATTCATTCTGATCTATGTCTTGAAGCTGGATTGAATTTTGAAGGAATCAATCAAGAGGTAGCATCTGGTCAATGGGAATTTCAAATCTTTGCTAAAGGAGCAAAGAATGCTGGAGATCAAATTTGGGTTGCTAGATATATTTTAGATAGATTAACTGAAGATTACGGTTATTACATTGATTATCATCCAAAACCTATAAAAGGTGACTGGAATGGTTCTGGAATGCATGCGAATTTTTCAAATAATACTCTAAGAACATGTGGAGATCAAGCAACATATGAAAAAATTTGTGAAGCCTTTAGACCCGTTACTAAAGAACATATAGAAGTTTATGGAGAATTTAATGATCAAAGGTTAACTGGACTTCATGAAACACAGTCAATTAATGAATTTAGTTATGGTATATCTGATAGAGGTGCTTCCATTAGAATTCCTATTGCAACAGTTGAAAGTGGTTGGAAAGGTTGGCTTGAAGACAGAAGACCAGCTTCTAATGCTGATCCATACAAGGTAGCAGCAAGAATCGTAAAGACTGTTAAAAGCGCTTAAATATTATCTTAAGATAAAAGGGATTATGAAAATCAAATATAATATTAACAGAATAATCCCTTTTTTTCTTGTCAAAATATTTCTTCTTTTCAAATAAGCTAATGGTAGAATTATAGCTGAGAAAAGAATTACCCACAACATATCATTAAATATAATTTTAGAATCAATTTGTTCAATTGGCATCACAGTAGATGTAATTCCAATTACAACAAGTAGATTAAATATATTAGATCCAATAAGATTTCCTATTGAAAGGTCATTTTGTTTTTTAATTGAAGCCATTACAGACGCAGCTAATTCAGGTATACTAGTTCCAATTGCAACCATTGTTACACTAATTACTCTCTCAGATACATTGTATTTGTTCGCTACATAAATTGCAGATTTTATTAGGGTTTCGGAGCCAAGCCATAACAGTAATCCACTAAATAAAATATAAAAAATTGATCTTGAAATAGAAATTTCTGAAGTATTACCTACATCTGAAAACTCAGAAATACTTTTCTTTTGATATAAAAATAAATATATAAGTATCAAAATAATCGAAGCAATAAGTATAATACCTTCAACTCTAGATATTTTATTACCAGTTACTAATAAAATGTAAAATAAAAATGTTGAAAGCATTAATATAGGAAAATCTGAAGTGTAAAATCTTTGATGTAAAGTAATAGGATAAATAATTGTTATAAGTCCTAGAACAAGACCAATATTAGCAATATTTGATCCTATTACATTACCTATAGCAAAATTTGAAAATCCATTTAGAGTAGCATTCAAGCTGACAATAAGTTCAGGTGCAGATGTGGCAAAAGAAACCACAGTCATACCAATTATTATTTTAGGAATAGAGAACTTTATTGATAAGTCTACAGAAGATTTTGTAAGTATATCTCCACCATATGAGAGAAGAATAACTCCAAATAAAATACCTAAAAAATCCAAAATAAAAATTTAGAGGGCAATGGAGGACTCAAACCCCCATCTGAAGAGCCGTAATCTTCTGTTCTATTCAGTTGAACTAATTGCCCGATCCTTGCAAAAATATATATATATAATGAGATTAATAATTAATCTAGATGAAATTTTAGCTGTGTTCTTTATAAATTAAATATTTATACTATTGAATTGTAATACCCCAAAATATAACTTTAAAAAATCATGTGGCTGCACATGTTGTAAGAGCTAGAATTTGAATTAAATAACTAATAATCAATTTATTGCAAAAAGTTATTAATAATTTAGTAGAAATTTTTGTTCAGCACATTTATTTACTTCTAAAATGTAAGTAAAAAACACGGGTAAATTAACCGTAGCGATTGAAGCGTAAGCAGATATTAAACTTACATTGATCTAAACATTAAAAAGTAGCCAAATTAACTATTATTTGAAAAAAAATTCAATCGTGTTTAGAGAATTAGAAAGCCTGACACACCGAGTGAGTTAGGCTTTTTAATTTTATAACAATAACTTAATATTTCACATAAAAAAAGAATAATAATTTTATTAATTTTAAATATGAAAAATAATTTACTTTTTATATTTATTTCCACTCTATTCATTTCATGTGCACCGGGAAATGGAAATCAAATGGCTGAAACAATTGTTAACGGAGTTCAAAATGATATTATACTTATTGAAGTTCCAAATAAGTTGGATGTAATTAGTGATGACGAACAATATGGGAACTTTGAAATTTCTGTTCCTGAAATAACCAAGGAAATTTATGATAATGCAAGTATTACTGCATATATTCAAAGAACATATGAAGATGAAAGACCTGACAGATGGAGTCAACTTCCTCAGGTATTTCTTAATTCAGATAGCAGTACATCAGCATATTTAAGCTTTGGGGAAGGATTTATTAGAATATCTTTTCAATCCGAAGAGTCTGTTGAAGAATTATTTGAATTATTTTCAGGCAGAATAATAAAACTAGTTATAGTTAATTAATATTGTGCATTTCAGCATATGTTTTATATGGTAAGTCAATTAGTGAAATAATTTCAAAAACTTCAGTATCATCCATTATTTCAAGACTTAATGAAATCTCAGTGTCAACTATTAAGAAATCTCCAGAATTATAAGTTTCATCATTTATCTTAAGTGTACCAGAATTTATAAAAATCGAGTGGAATCTATCTTGATTTATCCTATGGTCATAAAAACCTTTAGAGAATGAGTGCTGATAGATTTCAATTGACTTAGACTTTAAATGTAACTGATTATTAACATCTGAAATAATTTTAATTTCTTTTCCATCCTCCTTTTTAACTAAAAAGTTTTCTGATTTGAAGTCACTATAAATTGCTTCCTCATATAATGACTCATGAAGATTTGGATCAAACCATATTTGAAATATTTCTGAACCTTTTTTTAATTTTTCAGAATGAGATATCCCTTTACCTGATTTAATTACTTGAACGTCACCTTTTTTAAGAGTTATCCAATTGTCCAAAAGAGTATCATAATGTTCAATTTTACCCTTTAGGACAAAGCTACATATCTCAAAACCTCTATGAGGATGAAGACCTATAATACTATCATTTTTTGGAGCCCAAGCGTGAGCCCAGTAAAACAGGTTTGAGTAAGGTCTTAACGTTCCTCCATCCTGTGGAAATCCTATTGGTTTTTTTTCAAGAATTTCACCTCCATTAAAATTACCATTTGCTTGATTTTCCCTTCTAAAAGTTTTAATAGCCATAGAATATTTTATGTCAATATTAGTAATTAAAAATTAAATTTTTTCTTTAAAGAATTTGTTTTTGTAATAGCTATGTAAGAATTAATCATTTAGCTATAAACTCCTGGTGAAGCAGCAGCTGACTCTGCAGTTTGCAACCTCCTCATCATAAATAAAGCATAAATAATTAAGTCTAAGCTTGAATCACTTAAATCAATTTTTTCTATCTCTATATTTTCTTTCCATTTTTTAAATGAATAATTAATTGTTAGGACTGGTTTTGTACCATCCTCTAAAAGAGTATATAATTTTTCAATTCTCCAAATTCCACCAGTATTTGATTGAGTTAATGAATATGTTTTTTTTGAATCATTCATTACAAGGGAGTATCCTCCTGTTTTCCATTTATAATTAAACACGCCAACTATTTTACTTCCCTGGTAAACATTATAAGATGAATTCCAAAAGCTTTTCTTTTTTATCTGATAAGTTCTACTGTTATTAAAAAAGTTTATTTGGCTTGAATACCACTTAGGCTTAATTCCTCTGATCAACACTTCTTTATTTTCAAGTATTTGAAAATCTTTATTATTCTTCTCAATATTAACTTTAATCATTATTTAAAATTTTAAAGTCAGAAATATAATAACCTATTTCCTCATCTGCAATCATCTTAGAGATATCAAAATAAATTGACTCGGGATAACCATATTGTTTATTGTAATTTATTTCATAGAATTCTGGGTTTTCATTTAACTTGCTTTCAATAAAATAAAAAAGAGAGTTAATCGAATAAAAAGATTCATAGCCAACTGTTTCTATTGGATCTTTTCCATCAATTGAAACAATTTTATCATTCTCAACTTTAATAGACTTAGGAAGAATAAATTCGTATGGAAAACAAAAGCATGAGATCTGCTGAGTCATTTCATAATTAACAATATTTAATGAATACCATAAATCTTTTTCTGATAATTGCTTTTCTTTAGAACATGAAACTAGAAACAAGTTGATTACCAACGTATAAAATATTCTAATGATCATCTATAATTTTAACATAATTAGATGCTTTTTGCTTGAATCTATTAAATCTAGGTATTGAAACACTTTGGATATAGGGACTATACGGATTCTTTTTTTCAAAGTCTTGATGGTAGTCCTCTGCATAGTAAAATTTACTTATTTCTTTTACCTCAGTAATAATTTTTTTTCCAAAAATTGAATTTGTAGATAACAAATCAATGTAGTTTCTAATTTTACTTCTTTCATCAACATTTGAGTAAAACGCTATCGATCTGTATTGAGTTCCATAATCTGGACCTTGTCTATTTGGTGTTGTTGGATCATGAGAATCAAAGAAGACTTTTAAAAGTGTATCAAAAGAGATTATTTCACTATCATAGATTATTTCTATAGCCTCAGCATGTCCTGTTTTACCCGAAATAACCTGATAATAATTTGGATTAACTGTTGAACCACCAGTATAGCCTGAGTAAACTTCTTTAACTCCACTTAAACTTTCATAAATTGTTTCAACACACCAAAAACATCCAGATGCAAAGTAGGCCCTACTCATCCCATCATAGATATTATTATCTATTTGATTGACTGGCTTGGGATTATCAACTGCTCTTTGTGAACTTATATCACAGGAGGTTAGTACAATTATAGATGTAATTATAAATCTTTTCATATTAATGAACTTACTACAAAGATAATATGATCTAAAGTCTTAGAGTCAGGTTGAAAGTTAATTTTATTTTAAAAAATTTTTTATCAATTCTATATCATTTTTATATGTTAGATCTGGAACATGCTCACAAATTTTAAATACTTTCATAGATTCATTTCTATCATTTATCATATTTTGTATAGCTGTAGAAATCTCTTTTTCCCCCCTATCTTGATTAACTTCACAGTTACTTAAGTAATTATATACTTGGTCTCCAAAAAATGAAAAAATATTCATGCTTACAAACTTTTCTTCATTAATATTTCTAATATGATTAATTGAAGGCTTTTCAATAATCTTATTTAAAAATTTATTTTTAATCTCTAAAATTGAAAAAGAGGATATTTTATCCTCACTAAAATTAAGACATTTGGAATTATATGCAATCATTGAGTTCTTGGTTAGTTCTAGTTTTAAAGTTTTAATTGCTTTTACCGAGTATATATTATCAGAATTACATACTATAAACCTTGATGATTTTAAAATAGGAAATTGATTCATAGCCTGATATATTGCATCTGCTGTTCCCATTGGCTTTGATTTACCGAAGTAATCTTGAAATGCAAATCTTATTTTAATTGATAATTCATTTTCAATATTTTTAAGATAATTTTGAAATTCAATTGAGTCTTCTGATAATATCACATAAAAGTCTTTAATTTCTGCAGTAATTGAATTCTTGATAATATGGTAAATCAAAGTTTCATTTTTTTCATTTATCTGAATAAATCCCTTAACTCGAGAGTTAGATTGATAAACCTGATCTTCTGAAAGATTAATGCTAACATCAGAAGCTTTCATTCTAGATGATACACCTGCAGCCATTATAATTAAAGGAATATTATTCATAAGAGATAGTTGGACCCTTACCCATATTAGCAATAAAGGCATCCTTAGCACCATATTTTTTTAATTCATTTACAATTTTAAGTGAACAAGATTGATCCTTTGACAGACATATAATAGAACCTCCACCACCTGAACCAACAATTTTAGATCCAATTGAGCCTTTATCGGTCGCAATATTTATCATATCATCAATTTCTGGAGTAGTAATTTTTAAATCATTTTTCAAAAAACTATGGTGAATATTTATTAAATCTGCAATCTTATTAATATCAAGTTGATCTTTCTGGAATTCATTTTTTGCTTTTATAGTGGTTTTGTAGTTACCTAAAGCAGCCCTAAAGAATGGTTTTAAATTATCATCAAGAAATGATAAACATTTATTTAAATCTACATTATCAATATTTGTAAAACTGAAATCATCATAATGCTTTTTTACAATTTGAATTGATTTTAATGCATTCTCTTTAAGTTCCTTAAGTAGTCCTTGTGTATCCTTATTCTGATTTGAGACACCAACAATCATATTACATAATTTATGATTAAAAGGTATAATACTATCAGTCTTAGTATCTAAATAAATGGTTTTTCCATTAGCAATAGTGTATTGATCCATTTTTCCACCTGAACCTCCTACCTCCAGCACCTCTATTCTATATGAGATTTCAGCTAATAAATTTGAAGTTACTTCATAGTTTGTAAATGTATTAAGAAGAAAATTTACCCATGCTACAATTAATGCAGATGAGCTCGATAAACCAGAATTTATTGGAATTTTACTAGTAATATTAATATCATATCCCATGTCAGGTTTACAATCAAAATCTTTAAGAACATTTAAAGCAATTTTGAAAAAATCTTTTTCATCTGAATCATATTCAAAGTCAATTGGTATAACATCAGTTGATCCTAGGTCTTTTTTAATAATTTTAAATTTTCTATCATTATTTTGAGTAGCCTCTAATTTAATTTCATTATTTATTGTTGTGGCTATTATTGGTAATCCTAGATAATCTTGATGGTCACCAAACAGGCATACTCTTCCTGGTGCTTTGGATATTATCTTTTTATACATTAAGAAATAATATCAAATGTTTTAGTATTAACCCAGTCTCCTCTTGTAAAATCAGGAAAAGATTGAGGCTCACCATCATTATTAACAGAGTTTGAAGTAAGTTCAATTAATGAGCTCCAAGCACAACCTTCATATACGTTTTGATCCAGAGGTATTCCATTTTTAAGACATTCAACAATTCTATACATCATTATACCATCCATTCCCCCGTGACCTGTATTTTTTGTATGATTATTTAATCTCTTATATAAAGGATGATCATATTTTTCATATAGTCGATCTATTCCTTTACCTTTAACCCATTCTTTTGAATCTTTAGTATAGTTTTCAAATCCTTTATCAAATGCAGCTCTAGTTGGCCCACCTGCTAATATACCTTTGGTTCCCTGAATTAAATTTAGCCTTGTGTATGGCCTTGGACTTGTCTCATCCCATTGAACCAATATTGTTCTTCCGAGGTAAGTTTTAATAATTGAAGTATTTATATCACCATTTTGATAATTTAGATTATTCCATTTATGATTTGATGGAAAATTTTCTTTACCAAACTTTTTTCTACCCTTAGCAGGTGAAGAAAAAGAAACTAATGTTTTAAATGTGTCCTCAGATCTTAATAAATTCATATACTGTGATACTGGTCCAAGTCCATGAGTAGGATACAAATTACCTCTTCTTTTCTCATACTCTAGAGTTCTCCAGGATCCTGTCCCTCTTGTTTCTTCATTCATTTGAAATCTTAAATCATGAATGTAGGCAGCCTCACCATGAAGAAGATCTCCTAATTGTCCATTTCTAATTAAATTCAAAAACATCAACTCTTCTCTTCCATAGTTAACATTTTCCATCATCATACAATGCTTTTTATACTTTTCAGAAGTATCAACAATATCCCATAATTCTTTTATTGTCATTGCAAGTGGTACTTCAACGAAAGCATGTGCTTGATTTTTCATAGTTTCAACAGCCATCTCACCATGACTATTCCAATCAGTAGAAATGAAGACTATATCAGGCATTACTTCACTTAGCATTTTTTTCCACTTTTTATCATCTCCCCAATAAGTTTTAATTGAATCTGTTGAAATGTTCATGCTCTCTAAAATCTTATTTGATTTTAAAATATTTTCTTCATATAGATCCGATATACCTACTACTTCAGTCCCCGCAAGAGAAGCAAAAAGCTTAAGATGACCTTTACCCCTATATCCTACTCCAAGGAATGCAGCTTTTATTTTATTTAATTTAGGAGCACTAAAATCACCCATATACATTTGTTCATTTTTTCTTGAATTAGTTGATGAGAAAACATAGGATGATGCAAAAGCTGCAGTTAAAGATGTTGTTCTAATGAAATTTCTACGATCAAACTTGGACATATATCAAATTTAAAGAAATTCATTTTGTTTTTTTTTAAATTAGTAAAAAACTACATACATGAGTATGATTCCTAATAATGATCATAAAGAAATTCCAGGCAACCCATCAACAGCTAAAAGTTCTATTAAAAAGCTAAGGACCGAAGCTACTGAAGATTCTCTAAGAGTTCTATCAATTGAAGATTGGAAATTTTGGAGAGATAATGGATATATAGTTATAAAAAATGCTGTGCCAAGAGAACAAGCCATAGAAACTGCAGAATTTATTTGGGAATTTGATGACAAGGACCCTAAGGATCCTTCAACCTGGTATGCTGACGCTAGGGCAGAAATGCAAATGAAAGAACTTGCTGGTACTGGAATGGTTGAAGTATATAACAATCAATACCTATGGAACAACAGACAATACAAAAAGGTATATGATGCATTTGTTGATATATGGGGAACAGAAAAACTATGGGTAACTATTGATAGGGCTAATCTTAATTTTCCAATAAGCCCGGGATTTGAATATAAAGGATTTATACATTGGGATTATGACCCTGACACAAAACCCCAAAATGTTCAAGGCGTTTTAGCATTGTCAGATCAAACTGATCAAAATATGGGAGGATTTCAATGTATTCCTTGGTTATATAAAAACTATGAAACTTGGAAACTTTCTCAGCCAGAGGCTAGAGATAAATTTATACCAGATATTAAAGGGCTTGAAGATAAACTCGTCAAGGTATCTCTTGAAGCAGGCGATCTATTAATTTTTAATAGTACACAACCGCACGGAATTAGGGCTAATAATTCAAAAGATAAAGTTAGAATTGCTCAATATATTTCAATGATACCTGCTCAAGAAGATGATGATGATCTTGTTCAATGGAGGGTTAATTCATGGAAGAATAGAGTTGCACCTGAGGGCTATGCCTTTCCTGGCGATCCAAGAAATTGGGAACAAAAAAATTATAAAACTGCTGAATTATCTCTTTTAGGTAAGAAACTTCTTGGTCTAGATAAGTGGTAAAAATAAAAGATAAATTGAATGTTACAGTAAATACTATAGTCTCAGGATCTACATTATCTGAAGGATCAAAAGAATTTCTAACAGAAACTGCAAAAAGAGAAAACTAAACAAAAGAGGAAGTAGAAGAAAGCTTTTTTGAAAATGTTAGAGACTCCTCATTAATATCAAGATTCTTAACTGTTAGTCAAGTTGCTAATACAATTTTATACTTATCAAGTCCATTATCTTCAAGAACAAATGGAGCATCAATTAGATTTGATGGAGGTAGTATGGGTTCAATTATTTAAAAAAACCTTTTCATTTTTCAATGAAAAGGTTTTTAGATTTGTAAAATTTAAGAAATTACTCTTGATCAGGAGCAACAGCTAGTATCATGCCGGTTGCATCAAAATAATCTCCAGTAGAAATTATTTTACCATCCTCAAATTCAAACCAATGGTATGCCATTAGAGAAAAATCTTTTCCAGATTCATTGCTTGTCCCTGACCACTCTCCATAAATTCTTACACCACCGTTTGGAACTAAAGTTTCATTATCGACTCCAGGTAAAAAAACTGGGTTGTTAAATTTTACATTTGAAAAATTGTCGGTGTAAAATTTACCAATATCATTCATGTATGTATCATAGCCAATTTGTCCCATACCATAAATTGGAGCAGTAGCAGTTACATCTTCTGATACAATTTCAGTTAATAAATCAAAATTTTGTGTTTCAAAAACTTCAATCCATTTTTTTGTAATTTCAACATTTGCCTGATATTCAGGATGTTGCACATTAGAACATGAAATAAAAAGTCCTAATGCTAATAGTATAAATATTTTTTTCATAATAAATTGATTTAATTAAAGTTAATATAGAAAAACCTATTGATTTTTACGTTAATAAAAGAATAATAATTTACTAAAGCTCAAGTTTATTATGATCTATTGCCCATCGCTTCACTTTTTGAACAAGACCTGTGGAAGAGCCAACAAGTTTTGCTGTTCTTCTAATACTTTCACCACGTTTAAGATGTCTTAGAATATTAATGTTTTTAGGTTTATCGAAAAACTCCCCAACTGATTCCAATTGTCTTCCTCCTACACCCTTATATCTTCCTAATTCTTTAGCTTGTTGTACACCGAAGCGATGAGACTCAACCCTATTTTGATATTCCATATTTGCAAGTGATCTAAATAAATTAAGGAATAATATAGTGTCAGGCTTAATTCGTCCATAATCATCAGTTGTCTCAAGTCTTTCGAGTTGAGATATTAAAGAAACATCATTTTGAATAAAAAAATCAATTGTGTTAAGTACGTCAATTTGATTTCTACCAAGAACTGATATACTTGGAACAATTACTTTAGATATTTGTTTCTGTTTAATTAAAGCAAATAATAATGAGCCTTTCTCTCTCTTTGAAAAAGGAATTACACTTGAACATAAATCAACATATACATTTTCTTTTTTAGAAAAGCTCTTAGCTTCTAAATTATTAGATGTTTGAAAATAAGAAATAATCATTGTCTTATAAATACTTGTATTAATTATACATTTATAAAATAAATATAATTATTTTTTTTTAAATATTAAATAATAAAATAGTAATATTAATACAATTTAGATATTATTTAAATAATAAATAATAAATATAATATATAAATATGGTACACTTTATAAATAATACATTTAAAAGAAAAATATTTAAAAAAAAGATTAAATTTGATGAAAAACAATAAATGGGTGTAGGAGGAATTTTTATAGGAACATTAGCATTGATATTTGCTATTGTTATTGTAATAGAAATTAAACAAAGATTATTTTAATCTAAGAAAACAGTATTAGAGTTTTTTACTGCTTCATCACATGCAAGAGCAATCTGCAAACTTTTATATGCATCTTCCATGTGAGATTTTAGATCTTTATCATTAACTATAGAATTATAGAAAAACTCTTGTTCATTGTCACATAAATCTTGATGTGATGGATCTTCATCATATACAATCTTTTTATTAGGCGATACGAACTTATGATTTTCGTCTAATTCGGAGCTATGAATTTTTAAGCAATTATTTTTAGTATGGTTTTCTAAATTATCAGAATCTTTTTCAAATATATCATCATTAGATACTATAGAAACTGATCCTTTAGGACCAATTACATCTTTTACAAAGAAAGCTGTCTCACTAATCATTGGACCCCATCCAGCTTCATACCATCCTACAGATCCATCTTCAAATCTAATTTGCAGTTGACCATAGTTGTAGTTATCATTAGGTACTTCATCGGATAATCTAACACCGATAGCTGACACACTTAAAGGTTTTGACTCTGTCATTTGACACATAACATCTAAATAGTGAACACCACAATCAACAATAGGACTTAACGATGCAAGAAGACTTTTATGAACATTCCATGTGTCTCCTGAGCTTTGTTGATTTAGATTCATTCTCATTGCAAGTGGTTTGCCAAGTTTTTTTGATTCTTTAATAAACTCTTTCCATATAGGATGGTGTCTTAATATATAACCTACAACTAACTTCTTGTTTTTCTCCTTTGCTTTTTCAATAACTTTTCTTGAACCAATTAGATCAGCTGCAATTGGTTTTTCTAAAAATATATGACAGTCATTATCAAGAGCAAATAATGAAATTTCTTCATGAGTATCTGGATAAGTAGATATGCATACTGCATTAGGTTTAGTATTTAAAATTGCTTCTTTGAAGTCGGAAAACAAAGGATAACTAGAGCCTAAAGATATATTTAAGTCTTCTTTACTTCTTCCTCTAGAAACAAGTCCACATATTTCAAAACCATGATGATTGTGGTATGCATTAGCATGAGAGGCTCCCATATTTCCGCACCCAATAACTAAAACTGATATTTTATTACTCATGTTTTAAATTTTCATAATTATAATTCAAACTTATGTATTAACAAAATTTTTTCATATTTTAATACTTATGAAAAACCATTTAGCTGCATTAGGATTAATATTTTGCTTCTCACTATCAGTTTACAGTCAAACCGAAGAGAATCCATGGTTATTTGGTGTTGGATTTAATTCTATAGACCCTGAAAGTTCAGAAAGTACAAACTATAGATTAACTTCATTAAGTTTATCGAGATATGTTTTTGAAAACTTTTCGCTTGGGATTAACTATTCTGAAAATGACGTTAGAATATCAAATCAAGACCTTTATTATTATTCAATTGATGGAATAATTAAATATACTGTTCCAAATGAATCTAAAATACTTGGAATGGATACTGATCCATATATTTTTGCAGGTTATGGTCTTTCTAATTATGGTGATAATGATGTTTCATTCGGATCATTAAATACTTCTTATGGTCCATCTTTTGGAGCAGGTATTAACTTCCAACTTTCAAAAAATATTGCCTTAAACACTGGTTTAAGCTATAAATCTTTGGATGAAAAAAATGCCTATAGCAATCTTCAACATGTTGTTGGTATTAAGTTTAATTTTGGAAAAGGAGATTCAGATGGAGATGGAGTACCTGATAAAAAAGATTACTGTCCAGATCTTCCTGGATTAATTGAATTTAATGGGTGTCCTGATAGTGATGGAGATGGTATAAAAGATGAAGATGATCAGTGCCCAAATTTACCTGGCTCTATATCTATGGGAGGGTGTCCTGATAGTGATGGAGATGGGGTATCTGATCCTAATGATCCATGCCCTAATAGTTCTGGACTTAATGGTCAACCATGTCCTGACACTGATGGAGACGGAGTAACAGATGATTTAGATAATTGTCCAAATGAGTTTGGATCAGAATCTAATGGAGGGTGTAAATTACCTGATCTTGATAATGATGGTATACCTAACATTAATGATAATTGTCCAAATGAGGCGGGAGATAACGATTTTGGTGGATGTCCTAAACTTCCGATTTCTCTATCCAATTTTTTAAATAATAATTCAGAAATTTTCTTTGGTTTTGACAGCTTTTTTATAAACGAAGATCAGAAAATCAAGTTACTTAATCTTAGTGAATTACTTAAAGAGTACCAACATATTAAAATTTATATAGATGGTTACACATCTTTTGAGGGTGAATTTGATTATAATATGATTCTTTCAAAGAGTAGATCAAAAAGTGTCAAAGAATCGCTTATCAGTAAAGGAATCAATTATGATAGGCTAGAAACAAGAGCATACGGTGAAGCTTCGCCAAAGTATCCAAACAGCCCTATAAGCGTAAGGAAAAAAAATAGAAGAGTTAAAATATCTATTATTAATTAAATATTAAGTTCCCAACCTTTTCTGTACTCTCTTGTGAGAAATTGATTAGCTTGATCAAAGTTTGTAATAACCATGTTTTTACTATCGTAATCAAGTCTTTTTCTACCAATAAACACATTACTTCTTGGTGACCTTTTTAACAATCCACTTCTAACAGCAACGTTACCAAGAAGAACAACCTCAGAAATAGGGCCAGCAACATCAAATCCGGAATTTAGATTTTTATGTTTATCACTGCCATAGCCGTCTACCATAGCTTCTACCCAAGATGTGTAATGATTAAATGAATTTGATGGTATTCCATCAAACTGACCTGTTTCAACTACTTCACCATCAATATACAACTTCGCTCTAGTACCATAATCATTACATGATATAATACCTTTTTCTCCATATATAAGTATTCCTCCTACACCAATATCCTCTTTAATTTGTTCAGGCTGTGATGGTCTTAAACCACCATCCATCCAAGTAAATTTTACCTTTGAGTCATTTAATTTAGATGGATTAAATCTATATGTTACAATTGAGCTAGCTGGAACAGAGGAGCTCGATACATCAGCAGGTGTATAGGACCTTACATATGGTAGCCTAGAGATACTCGCCTCTACACTGTAGGGATCATATAAGCCAAGTGCTTTAATAGGAACATCCATTAAGTGACATCCCATGTCTCCGAGTGAGCCTGTTCCATAGTCCCAATATCCTCTCCAATCAAACGCGTGAAGGCCTGGTATATAACCATTATTTTTTTCTGGACCAACCCATAAATCCCAATCCATTCCTTCAGGTTTTTTTGAATTATCTGGATTAGATAAATTATTCCCTTGAGGCCATACTGGTCTATCAGTCCAACCATCAACACTATCAACTTTCCCAATTTTACCATCTTTAATCCATTTCTGAATAATTTTTTGATCAGGATTAGATGAACCTTGATTTCCCATCTGAGTCACAACTTTTTGTTTTTTGGCTAATAAAGTTAAATATCTTGCCTCCTTAACATTATGAGCTAGAGGTTTTTGTACATACACATGTTTATTTCTTAACATTGCAAACTCTGCAATATTAGCATGTGTATGATCAGGTGTAGTTACAATTACAGCATCTATATCTTTATTCTTATCAATCATTTCTCTATAATCAATATAAAACTCTGCGTCAGGGAACTTATTTCTTATTGCGAGAGCGCCATTTGCATTCGGATGAGCGTCACACAATGCAACGATATTTGCATATTTACTTTCTGCTGTTCTACTAACATCAAATTGACCTTGACCATGGAGTCCTACACCAGCAATATTTACTTTATCACTTGGTGCAGTGAATCCTTCTCCACCTAATACATGTCTTGGAACTATAAATAAAGATGAAGCAATAGCCGAGTTTTTGATAAATTTTCTTCTTGAATTATTTTTTGAGGGCATAACTTTAGTTTTTTACAAATGAAATTTAATAATTATTTATTAAAAACCATTGCTTAACTCTAAGTTTTGCATTTTCACTTATATCAAGCCAGAA
>JBELLF010000058.1:0-4692 GCA_042088875.1 Candidatus Marisimplicoccus framensis
TTCTTAACTCTTAACACGGAATTGTATATTTCCTTTTGTCTTTTTGAAAATTTTCCTGATACAGGAACAGTTCTGGTCATATCACTAGAATAATTTCCATATTCTGCTCCAACATCCATTAATATTAATTCCCCACTTTTACATTGCTTGTTATTTTTTATATAGTGAAGTACATTATTGTTATTTCCGCTGGCAATTATTGGAGAATATGCAAAACCTTTAGATGAATTATTAATAAATTCATGAATAAACTCTGCTTGAATTTCATATTCCCAAACATCAGGTTTAATAAATTTTAAGACTCTGTTAAACCCTTTCCTTGTAATATCACATGCTTTTTTTATTTGATCAATTTCATCAGGATGCTTTATAGATCTTTGTCTTTGAAGAATAGGATTACTTTTTGCAACATTGTGAGCAGGGTAATTTTTTAAGAGCCATGAAATAAATCTATCTTCTCTAGTTTCAACTGGAGAATTTGCTCTGTAGTGCTCATTTTTATTTATATAAAAAGTATCAACTTTAGTTGCGATTGAATTAAGTACATCTTTGAAATCATCTACAAAGAATATGCTATCAATACCAGACAGTTCATTTGCTTGTTTTTTACTTAATTTCTCACCTTCCCAAACTTTAGTATGATTGTCTGATTTTCTTATAAAAAGTATTTCCCTTGTCTTATCATCTTTTGATGGAGGATATAGTAATAAAATAGTTTCTTCTTGATCAATACCTGTAAGATGGAAAATATCTCTATGTTGTTCAAAAGGTAGTTCGGAATCAGCACTTACTGGATATATATCATTAGAGTTGAAGACAGCCATAGAATTGCCCTTCATTTCATTCATGAAATTCCTTCTGTTCCTTTTATATATTGAATTACTCAGTGGAATATATCTCATTTTATTTTTATCAATTAACTATTTTTTTAATATAATGTTTTTAAATTAAAGGTAAAATTAAAAATTATGAAAAAGTTTTTGTCAATTTCATTTAGCTTAATTAGTTCTTTTGTTCTATTTTCTCAACCAAACCCAACAGATGCAGAAAGTATAATTAAGGCCTACAAGGATAAGGAGGTTTTAGTCCAATCATCTAGGGTAAAAAACATTGAATTTAAAAATATAGGTCCAACAATTATGAGCGGAAGAGTTGTTGCGCTGGAGGTCAATCCTCAGGATCCGACAAAGTTCTATGTTGCATATGCCTCAGGGGGAGTCTGGTATACAGACAATAATGGAACTTCATTTCAATCAATTTCTGATGAGTGGCCAACTCAAAATATTGGAGAAATTGCAATGGACTGGGGAAATGGTATATTATGGGTTGGAACAGGAGAGAATAATTCTTCAAGATCCTCATATTCTGGGATAGGAATTTTAAAGACAAATGCTGATGGTTCAAACTGGAAAAATGTTGGTTTGCATGATAGTCATCATATTGGAAAAATTTTAATAAATCCAGAAAATTCTGATCATGTAGTAATTGGAGTTACTGGACATTTATATTCGAAAAACATTAATAGAGGTGTATATGTAACAAAAGATGGTGGGGAAAGCTGGAAGAAGACATTATATGTTAATGATATAAGTGGAATTATTGATATGTCTGATACTCCAGGAAACTTTAATGTTATGTATGCAACATCTTGGGAAAAAGATAGAAAGGCTTGGAGCTTTGACGAAGATGGGGATAGTTCAGGTATATATAAAAGCATTGATGGAGGAGATAATTGGAGCTTAATATCTAGTGATGAATCTGGTTTTCCAACTGGATCGGGAATAGGAAGGATTGGATTAGCAGTTTTTGACAAAAATATAGTTTACGCAGTTGTTGATAATCAGAACTTTAGAGAATCAACTGAAAAAGAAGAAGATCAAGGTTTAACTAAAGAATCCTTCATTGGCATGACACTAGAAAACTTTAACAAGATAAGTGCTGATGATCTTAAAGCTTTTTTAAGATCTAATCGATTTCCATCTAAGTATAAACCTGAGGCAATTAAAAAAGATGTTAATGATGGAAAACTTCAGCCTGAAGACTTGTACAGATATCTAGTAAATGCAAATTCTGAGTTATTTGACACTCCAATAATTGGAGCAGAAGTATATAGAAGTGATGATGGAGGGAAAAAATGGTTTAAAACTCATAATACATATTTAGATGGAGTTTACAATACCTATGGGTACTACTTTGGTAAAATTCATGTTGACCCAAATAATAGTGAAAAAATATACACTTATGGGGTTCCAATTTTATCTTCTGATGATGGAGGAAAAACCTTTTATAGAATAGGAAAGGAAAATGTACATGCTGATCATCATGACCTGTGGATAAATCCAGAAAAACCAGGTCATTTAATAAACGGTAATGATGGAGGAGTGAATATTACATATGATGATGGAGAGAATTGGATAAAGAATAATTCTACTGAAGTTGGACAATTTTATGCAATAAATGTAGACTACCAAAAGCCATATAATGTTTATGGTGGACTTCAAGACAATGGGGTATGGATGGGCCCTCATAACTCAGTTGAGAATAAAAGATGGAATATGACAGGTCAATATCCATGGAAAGGTATTCTAGGTGGAGACGGAATGGAAATCCAAATAGATAATAGAAATCCAAATATTGTCTTTACAGGATCTCAATTTGGTTTTTATGCTAGGTTAGATCTAGACTCTGGTAAAAGAAAGTCTATTAAACCCAGCCATGAACTGGGTCAGTCCCCTTTCAGATTTAACTGGCAGACCCCTATTTTATTATCACCTCATAATCAAGACATACTTTATATTGGTTCAAATTTTTTACATAAGTCAATTAATCAAGGGGATGATTGGGAAAATATATCGGAAGATTTAACCAAAGGCGGCAAAAAAGGAAATGTACCATATGGGACAATTACTACAATTTCAGAATCGCCAATTACTAAAGGTTTAATCTATGTTGGAAGTGATGATGGTCTTATTCATGTTACACAAAATGGCGGAAAAACCTGGAAGAATATATCTAATAGCTTGCCTAAAGATTTATGGGTAAGTAAAGTTTATGCTTCAAATCATGATGAGAAAGTTATTTACGCTTCTTTAGACGGTTATAGATGGGATAATTTCTCACCTTATATTTTTAAAAGTAAGAATTTTGGAAAAACTTGGGAGTCTATAAGTTCAAATCTTCCAGATTCTCCTATAAATGTTGTAATAGAGGATAATGTAAATAAAAACATTTTATATATCGGTAATGACCATGGAGTATATGTCTCATTTGACCAAGGAAATACATGGGAGCCATTTAGTAACGGCCTTACATCTGCAGCTGTTCATGATTTAGTTATTCAGACTGATGAAAAACACTTATTGGTTGGTACACATGGAAGATCAATTTATTTAGCTGATATTAAGAAAATTCAAGATTTATCCGATGAAATACTTGATTCTTCTATATATGTATACCCACTGAATAACATTAAAAAGTCAAGTTCCTGGGGTATTAAAAGAAGTATTTTGAGCCAAGCTTTTAATCCAAAGCTTGATATTACATTATTTTCATCTTTGTCTACTAGCTATAATATTTCAATTAATGACTCTAACGGAAATAACGTTTATAAAAGTGAAGGTAAACTAGATAAGGGATTCAACTTTATTAGTTATGATTTAATACATAAAAATGAATATTTAGAAAAGGGTCTATATAAGGTTTTGATTATTACAGATAAGGATAATTTAGAAAAGGAATTCCAAATTCAGTAGTTATTTAAACGTTTATGCATTAATTTTGTTTTAGAAATAATCTAGATGAAATTATTTAGCTCCTCAATTGGAAGAAAAATATTGATGGCCCTTTCAGGTCTCTTCCTGGTAGTGTTTTTAACGCAACACTTTTTAATTAATGTAACTTCTGTATTTAGTGAAGATATATTTAACATGCTCTCTCATTTTATGGGAACAAATCCATTAGTGCAATTTGTTCTTCAGCCAATATTAATATTTGGAGTTATTTTTCATTTTGTAATGGGCTTTTATCTTGAAATTTTAAATGCAAAATCAAGAAAAAAGAATTATTCAAAGTTTTCTGGTAGCTCAAATTCTTCATGGATTTCAAGGAATATGATTTTTAGCGGTGGAGTTATCCTAGTTTTTTTAGTAATGCATTTTATAGATTTTTGGATTCCTGAAATGAATTATAAATATGTTGAAGTACTTCCAGAAGATCCTAATAGATATTTTGAAGAGTTAGTTCACAAATTTGAAAGTCCCATAAGAACTTCTATTTATTCTTTATCTTTTATTTTTTTAGCATTACATCTACTGCATGGTTTTAGTTCTTCTTTTAAAACAGTTGGAGTTGATTCCAAGTATTATAATTTAATTCAAAAAGGTACTTTTCTGTTTTCAGTAATAATACCTGCAGGGTTCATATTTATAGCTATATTCCATAATATTACAGCATGAGCAAATTAAATTCAAAAATACCAAGAGGTCCATTAGATAGTAAATGGACAAATCACAAAGGAAAGATCAACCTTGTTAGCCCTTCTAATAAAAGAAATATTGATGTTATTGTTGTTGGAACTGGACTTGCTGGTGCATCTGCATCTGCTACTCTGGCTGAACTTGGTTATAATGTAAAATCATTCTGTTTTCAAGATTCACCAAGACGAGCTCATTCAATTGCTGCTCAGGGAGGAAT
>JBELLF010000059.1:0-4494 GCA_042088875.1 Candidatus Marisimplicoccus framensis
AAGGTCTGCACCAAAGTCTTGTGAATAAGAAATATTCGTAGATAAAAGTGCAATCAATGAAAAAACTCCAACTCTTATGACTCTAGATAAGCGTAATTTAAATTGTTTCATATTTATATTATTTGATTAAACAAACCAAATCTATATTATACTATGTCCAAATAATTTTAATAAATGAGGAATTACTCCATTTTTATGAAAATGATATTTTGGAATAAGATTTTTTTATAAAAAGGAAATTTGAGTATTTCTTTTTTTAGAATTTTCTATAATTAAGATTTAATCTTTGTAACTAATTTCAAACAATATTTCATTTCTTCTATTGTAGAGTTTTGTTGGGGCATCGTAGGAAAGAACATAAAAGTCGCTAATTATTTCAATTCCGTAATTCTCAAGAATAGATTTGAGTTCATTACTGTGCTTTTGAATTTTATTAGCATTTGAGTACCCTGAATATTGAATTGCTGCAAAATACTTTGGATTAGAAACATAAGCTTCTAAGTCTTTATCATTAGGTATAGGAAGGCCCTCTGATAAGTATTTTTTTGGAAGAACAAACTCCATAGTTTTATTTTGATCATACATATATACAGGAGTTGTCATAGCAATCTCTTGGTTTTCTTGATTGTTACCAGCAATATATCTAAAGAGTTTGCCAAAATTATTATTTCTGTTCTGTTCGGCAGAAACCTTTATCATAGCAGCACTAGGGTAAAATCTTATTTCAGCATTATCAATTCGATCTACTACTTGATATTCCTGTGTCTCATATTTTTGTGCCATAAGCATTGATGAGTTTAAAAATATAATTGTAATTAAAAAATTAAATTTAGAAATTGTATTAGCCATGAGACAAATATAAATAGTCATTTGTCTTAAAAAATCAATCCAATGTGCTTTAGGATATTCTTAACATCTATATTTTTTCTCATTCTAAATGGATGTGGTGATCAAATTCAAATCATTGATAAACCAATTATATTTAATCAAGAAAGGATTAATCTCACCAAAGAATATTTTAAACAGAGATATGATTTAGAGAGAGATACTATTTTAATAACTCCAAAAATTATAGTTCTTCACTGGACAGTTATTCCTACAATGGAAAAAACTTTTGAAGCTTTTAATAGCCCATATTTACCTACCTGGAGGCCAGATTTAGAAAATGTTAGTGGATTAAATGTATCCTCACAATTTTTAGTAGACCAAGATGGTTCAATATATAGATTAATGCCTGAAAACTATATGGCAAGACACGTAATTGGCCTAAATCACTCTTCTATTGGTATTGAAAATGTTGGAGGAAATGATACATTACCCTTAACTGATATGCAAGTTGAAGCAAACATTAAACTTGTTAAATACTTAAAAAATAAATTTCCAACAATAGACTATCTAATCGGCCATTACGAGTATACAAATTTTGAAGGGCATGAACTTTGGCTTGAAATGGATGATAACTACAGGACAGAAAAAGTAGATCCAGGAGAAGACTTTATGAACTCTGTAAGAAAAGGAGTCAAAGATTTAAACTTTAGTAAACTTCCTAATTAATATTTTGCAATAAAGTCCTCCCTCAATATTTTTTTAAAATATTTTAAAAATAAATCACAGTTCGATTTGCTAAAAATTAAAGGAGCTTTAATCTTCCATAATCCATGAATTAAAATTAGGAAATTATTTCTTTAGCTTTTTTAAATATTGAGAGACCTTTTCTATTAGTTGATAAGTTATAAATGTTACAATCATAAAACTTTGAATGTGAATTAACCAAGTAGAAATAATTTTGAAGATTATCAGAGCCATGTCTCAAAGGATCTGGAGTTCCTTGTCCATAGAAAGTGTCAGGTTCATCATTTTTTTCATTGAATAGTTTTTTTAGATTATTCTCATCAGTTGTATAAATATTATTCCATTTTTTGACCCTGTTTGGGTTATAATCATGGTCAAATCCCAATAAAAAAATATTTTTATATCCATTTGTAAAAGCCCAATTTAACCCATCAAGAAAAATTGTCTTTCCTATTATTGGTCTAAAAGGAAACTTCTTATACTTAGCATAGGCAAGAGTTTTATACCTGTAGTCATACTTTGTCACTAAGTTTTTATATATATTTTTATTAGGCTTTTTTGATTTTGGAAAATCAGTTGAACATAAATAATAATCAATTTTTCTTTCTTTAACAGCTTTATATGAATTATTTACAGCTAATATGTCAAGGTTGTAAATATTATGTTTTTTTATTTCTAAAGCACTTTTACCGCTTCCAATAAATAATAATGAAGTATTTTTTTTAAGGTTATCTTCTCTTTCAGACTCTATCTTTTTAAAAAAAAACAAAACTGGTAATCCAAAAACAAACTCTTTAAAAAATTTTATTTGATTTCTAATAGGGTTGTATAAATGTTTTTTTAAAGTATTGATCACAGAAGCTATTTAATTTCAATAATAGGAAAAATAAATATTCTACGTTAACCATTAGTTAATTTATTTTTATTTATGATTAGATTTTTATATTTGATTATGGAATGGTATTTAAAAGTCATTAATTCTTATTTTGATTTCAATGGAAGGTCCAGAAGAATGGAGTACTGGATGTTTGTTTTTATCAATTCTCTTATTTCAATTTTTTGCCTATTGTTAGACAATATGCTTGGGACTTCATGGTCAATCGGATATGGACCTATTTATATAGGATATGGTCTTGCAGTATTTATTCCAAGTTTAGCTGTAGCAATTAGAAGACTTCATGATATAGGTAAAACAGGATGGTATTATTTACTTGCATTAATCCCAATAATCGGTGCGATATGGCTTATAGTTCTTTTTGCAACTGAAGGAGAGCAAGGAGAAAATCAATTTGGACCTAATCCAAAGAATGATAATTTTGAAAACAGAGATTACTAAATCTTAAAAACTATGGGGCTGGATTTGGTATTTTTTCATTTACTAAATTGATCTCTGAAATAATTTCATCAGAAAGTTTGATGTTAATGCTGTTTATGTTTTCTTTCAACTGATTCATAGATGTAGCCCCGATTATATTACTAGTAACAAATGGTCTATCATTAACAAATGCTAGGGACATTTCTGCTAAAGTCATATTATGTTTTTGTGATATTTCATAATACATATCAATCGCCTTAGCACAATTCTCGTTACTAAATCTTGCTAAATTAGGAAATAACTTAAGCCTGCTGTTCTCTGGCATTTTACCATTTCTGTATTTTCCAGAAAGTACCCCAAACCCAAGAGGTGAATATGCTAATAACCCAACGTTTTCTCTTTTACATATTTCTGCATTACCAACTTCAAAAAGTCTATTTAAAAGAGAATAAGGATTTTGAATAGTTATCATTTTAGGTAACCCAATTTTAGAGTATTCAATAAACTTCATGAACCCCCAAGGATTTTCATTTGATAAACCAACATATCTTACTTTTCCCTCATCAACTAGTTTTTTTAGTTTCTCTAAAATCTCTTGAAAGTTATCTTCCCATCCATCATTAGCATATGTAAAGCCTCTTTTTCCAAAAAAGTTTGTCATTCTTTCTGGCCAGTGAAGTTGATATAAATCCAAGTAATCAGTTTTAAGTCTTTTTAAACTTCCATTTACTGCATCTTCAATTGAACCTCCTTTAAATCCTGTTTTTCTAATATGAGCAGTGTAGTCTCCGGGTCCAGCAATTTTTGAAGCTAATATGATTTTTTCTCTATTATTTCTTTGTGATAACCAATTCCCAATAATTCTTTCAGTATCAGCATATCTTTCGGGAGTGGCAGGAACTGGATATAATTCGGCAGTATCAAAAAAGTTTACACCGTGATCTAAACTATAATCCATTTGTTCAAAAGCTTCAGACTCAGAATTTTGTCTACCCCATGTCATTGTACCAAGACAAATTTTACTTATTTCAATATTTGTACCAGGTAGTTTATTGTATTCCATTGTTTATATAAATTAGTTTATTTTGACGAGAAACCACAAAATATAAAATTTTGTAAGGTTTCAAAAGGAGTTGTGTGATTAATATATTCATAATCATTAATTGATAGATCTCCATCACAAAATAATTTTTCAAGAGAGTCTTTATCATACTGAGAGATATTTAAACCACTACATTTTATTGGTCCTGATTTTGAGAAAGCACCAACAACAAAATTTTTAGAAAATTCATTAACCATTTTGACATATCTTTTGATTTCTGTTTTATCAGTTAAAAAATGAAATACAGCTCGATCATGCCAAAAAGAATATTGAATTTTTGGATAAAAATCATTTATATCACTAACTATCCAATTTACATTATCAGAATCTTTTCCTAGTCTATCTTTAACTTTGTTAATAGCATTCTTAGAAATATCAAGCACGGATATATTCTTGTATTCGTTTATAATTAGATAGTCCACAAACTTACTTTCACCACCACCAATATCGATTATGGGCGAAGACCTATCTATATTATATTTCTCAAAAAACTTAATTGATGTAA
>JBELLF010000060.1:0-4485 GCA_042088875.1 Candidatus Marisimplicoccus framensis
GTGTTGACTTTCCAGCATTAGGATATCCAACTAATCCAACATCTGCTAAAACTTTGAGCTCTAAAATTATTTTCAGTTCCTTTCCTGGGAGTCCACTTTGAGAATATCTAGGAGTTTGATTAGTTGGGGTCTTAAAATGAAAGTTGCCACGTCCACCTTTACCACCTTTTAAGAGAATTATATCTGAGGAATCATTTATCTCGCAAATAACTTTTTCGGTCTCGAATTCCTTAATTACAGTTCCAAGTGGAACATCTATTACAACATCCTCTCCGTTACTTCCAGATTTTCTTGAGCCACTTCCATCTCCTCCATTTCCTGCTTTAAAATGTTTCTTATACCTAAAACTTTGAAGAGTCCATAAGTTATTATTACCTTTTAAAATAATATTACCACCCCTACCACCATCACCACCATCTGGCCCTCCCTTTGGAACAAACTTTTCCCTTCTCAAATGAGTAGAACCTTTTCCACCTTTACCTGAATTAACAGTAAGCTTGACATAATCAACAAAATTATCGACTATCATAAGAGACTAAATTAAACTATCAACAAGGTTAAATAATCTTAAAGTAATATCATCAACACTTCCGTGTCCATTAACTGAGAAAAACTTTGATTGTTTTTGATAAAAATTAATTAGAATAGATGTCTTATTGTTATACTCGTTAAATCTATTTTTAATTTTTTCAATATCCTGATCATCAGACCTATTAGTAGTTTTACCTCGATCTAATAACCTAGTTATTAGCTCATCTTCGCCAACTTCTAGAGCAATAGTTGCATTTATCTTCTGATTAATAGATTCAAGAAAAATATCGAGGGATTCAGCCTGATTATGTGTTCTTGGAAAACCATCAAAAATAAAACCATTAGCATCCTTATTTGCTAAAACTTCATTTTCAAGCATTTTAATTGTAACAATATCAGGGACAAGATCTCCATTGTCAAGAAATGACTTTGCTTCAATACCCAGATCAGTTTTATTTAAAATATTTTTTCTAAATAAATCACCCGTAGATATATGATATAAATCATATTTATCTTTTAAAAAATCAGCCTGGGTTCCTTTACCAGATCCTGGTTTACCAAAAATCACAATATTAAACATAGGCACAAAGATATTTAAAATGTTTGGGATTGTTTATTGTAATTAAAGGAATGCTTATTTTTGAAAGATGTTTAAGGAGAATAGAATAATTGGTATACTTGGAGGAGGTCAACTCGGAAAAATGGTTCTTGACGTAGCAAATAAATGGGGACTTCAAGTATATATTTTAGATTCCAATGAGAATTGCCCATCTAGCAAACTTTGTTCAAAATTTTTTCAAGGTGATTTAATGGACTTTGATACAGTTGTCAATTTTGGTAAAATGGTTGATATATTAACAATTGAAATAGAAAATGTAAATGTTGAAGCATTAAAATTTCTTGAATCCAATAGTTTGGAAGTTTTACCTCAATCTAAAGTGATTAAAATAATTCAAGACAAATCTAAACAAAAAGAATTCTATAATAATAACCAAATTCCTACTTCCTCATATAAAATTTTCAAAGGTAAAAAAGAGTTGAAAGAGAGTGTTAGCAAAGGTGAAATTTCACTTCCTTTTATTTGGAAAGCATCTAGAATGGGATACGACGGATACGGCGTAAATAAAATTTCTAATAATAAAGATTTAGAAAAAATAGATGATTGTCACTGTATAGTAGAAGAATTAATTTCAATTAAAAAAGAACTTTCTGTAATGGTAGCTTCAAGAAAATCTGGTGAATTAATTAATTATCCTGTAGTTGAAATGGAGTTCAATAGTGATTCGAACCAATTAGAGTATATTTTATCACCTGCAAAAATTAATAATGATTTAAAATCAGATGCTGAAGAGCTTGCAATTCAGGTTGCAGAGAAACTCAAAGTTACAGGGTTATTAGCTGTTGAAATGTTTTTAACTTCTGAAAACGAAATTATAGTTAATGAGGTTGCTCCAAGACCGCATAACAGTTATCATTTTTCAATAGAGGGATCATACACTAGTCAATTTGAACAACTTTTAAGATCAATTCTTGATATGCCTCTAGGAAGCACAAAGATTATAGAAGCTGCAGTAATGGTAAATTTAGTAGGTGAAAAAGGATCAAATGGCCCTGTTATTTATAAGAATTTTGATCAAATTATTGGGCTTGAAGGTGTTAATCCACATATTTACGGTAAATTTGAAACCAGATTCAATAGAAAAATGGGTCATGTAACCGTGATAAATGAAAATATTGATAAAGCAAAAGAATTAGCAAAAGTGATTAAAGAAACAATAATTATTACATCAAAAAAATGAGTCAAGTAGCAATTATAATGGGTAGTAAGTCAGATTTTGAGATAATGAGTGAAGCTATTGAAATTCTTAAATCATTTGACATTAATACTGAATATGATATAGTTTCAGCTCATAGGACACCTAATAAAATGGTTGAATATGCTTCTAATGCTGAAAAAAAAGGCATAAAAGTTATTATTGCAGGAGCAGGAGGAGCAGCTCATCTCCCTGGAATGGTAGCCTCAATTACAAGTTTGCCAGTTATAGGTGTTCCAATAAAATCAAGAAATTCAATAGATGGTTGGGACTCAATTTTATCTATTCTTCAAATGCCTGTAGGAGTTCCAGTTGCAACTGTAGCTTTAAATGGTTCAAAAAATGCAGGTATTCTTGCTGCTCAAATTATTGGATCCTTTGATTCTAAAGTTGCCGATAAGGTTAAGGCCTATAAAAAAGATTTAGAAGACCAGGTTATTGAAAGCAGTAAAGATTTAAAGAAAAATAGCTAGTCTTTAATCCAATCCTTATACCCTTTTTTATAATGATATATCATTTTAAAACCTAAAGACTTCATTACGTGACTAGCCTTTAAACTTCTATTACCTGACATACAATATATAATGTAAGGTTTTTCTTTATCAAGCTTATTTAGGTTATCTATAAACTCCCTCTTTTGAAAATCAATATTAAAAGAGGATTCTATTTTACCATTTTCAAATTCCTTTTCAGTCCTAAGATCAATTACCATTACTTTATCCTTGATCAGATTACTTACTTGATCTTTATTAATATCTTGAATAACATTTGATTGAAGAAAAACTAATAGTGTATAAAAAAAAAGTTTTAACATTTAATGAACATTATTATTATTATTTCCAATAATACATATTTTTGCTTAAAACTTTTGATGTTTAAAGAAAATTTTACTCGAAGACATATTGGCCCAAACTCTTCTGAGTTAAAAACAATTCTAGATACAATAGGTGTCAAATCTGTTGAACAACTTCTTGAGCAAACTATTCCAGAAAAGATTAGATTAAAAAATGATTTAAGTATTCCAGAGGGTATTTCCGAAATGGAATTTTTAAAAGAGATAAAAAAATTATCATCTTTAAATCAGAAGTTTAAAACTTACATTGGACTTGGTTATCATGACACATTTACCCCCTCTGTTATTCAAAGAAATATTTTGGAAAATCCAGGATGGTATACAGCTTACACCCCCTATCAACCTGAAATTGCTCAGGGAAGACTTGAAGCTTTATTAAATTTCCAAACAATGGTTTGCGATATTACTAAAATGGAAATAGCAAACGCCTCACTTTTGGATGAAGGTACTTCAGCCGCTGAAGCCATGATAATGATGTATAATAATAGATCAAAAGATCAGAGATCAACAAATCAAAATAAGTTTTATGTTGACCATAACATATTTCCTCAAACTCTTGCTGTTCTTTCAACAAGAGCTAAACCACTTGATATTGAATTAGTAGTTGGTGATATAAAAGAATTAAATGAAAATGAGTTTTTTGGATGTATTATTCAATATCCAGGAAAGGATGGAAAACTAGAGGAAATAGATAGTTTCTTAGAATCAATTAACAATGAAAATCTTAAAGTAATAATAGCTGTTGATTTAATGTCAATTGTCTTAATTGAACCTCCTAATACTGACAAAATTGATGTTATTGTTGGAACAACTCAAAGATTTGGAATACCTCTTGGTTATGGAGGTCCTCATGCTGCTTTTTTTGCAACAAAAGAAATTTACAAAAGAAATATACCAGGAAGAATTATTGGCGTAACTAAGGACCTAGATGGTGATTATTCACTTAGGATGGCTCTTCAAACTAGAGAACAACATATTAAAAGAGATAGGGCAACATCAAATATTTGTACTGCACAAGTTCTGTTAGCAGTAATGGCTGGAATGTATGCAGTTTACCATGGTCCTGAAGGCTTAAAAGAGATTTCAAAATCAATTCACCTGAAGGCAGTTTACATAAAAAGAAATTTAGAATCAATTGGACTTCAAATTAAATATTCTAAATATTTTGACACAATAACTGTTTTATGTGACTCAAAAAAAATTAAAGAATTAGCTGCTTTAAAAAAGATTAATTTCTGCTTTCTCTCAAATAATGAAATATCAATTTCTGTAAATGAAAAAACTAAT
>JBELLF010000061.1:0-4437 GCA_042088875.1 Candidatus Marisimplicoccus framensis
ATTAGCATAAATACAAAACAGTGACTAAAACGAGTAAAATCACACCTTTGATGAAGCAGTATAATGATATTAAATCTAAATATCCTGATACTATACTTTTGTTTAGAGTAGGTGATTTTTATGAAACTTTTGGCGAAGATGCAATATTAGCATCAAAGATTTTAGGTATAGTCTTAACAAAAAGAGGAGCAGGTTCAAGTAGTGAGGTTGAGCTAGCTGGATTTCCTCATCACTCAATTGGAAACTATCTTCCTAAATTAGTCAAGGCAGGTAATAGAGTTGCAGTTTGCGATCAATTGGAAGATCCAAAGCTTACAAAAAAAATTGTCAAAAGAGGAGTTACAGAAATAGTTACTCCAGGAATAGCAATTAATGATGGAGTACTTGATCAGAAGAAAAATAATTATTTAGCTTCGGTCCACATAGAAAAAAATGAATTTGGAATTTCATTTCTTGATGTATCAACTGGTGACTTTTATGTATCACAAGGTGATTTAAAATTAATTGATCAACTAATTTCAAACTTTTCTCCTAATGAAATATTGGTTTCAAAACCATCAAAAAATAAATTTTTTGAGTTATTAGGAAACTCATACAACGTTTATCCCTTAGATGATTGGGTTTACGACAACTCATATTCAGAAAATAAGTTGCTTGATCATTTTAATACAAAAAGTTTGAAAGGTTTTGGTGTTGAGGATATTAAGCTAGGTATTGTAGCTGCAGGATCTATAATTCATTATTTAGATGATACAGAGCATAATAATCTTACTCATATCTCAACTCTTCAAAGGATATTTCCAGAGTCATATGTATGGATGGATAGATTTACTATGAAAAACCTTGAGTTGTTTAATTCAAACTCAATAAATGGTTTTAATCTTTCTGACACAATTGATGAGACAATAACTAGTATGGGTTCAAGAAAACTTAAAAGTTGGATTGCTTTTCCATTAATTGATAAAAAAGAGATAAAGAAAAGACAAGAAATTGTTCAATCAATAATGAGTGATGATGAAATAAGTAGACTGCTTGATATTAACCTAAATAATATTTCAGATATAGAAAGATTAATGTCAAAAATCGCTACATATAAAATTTCACCAAGAGAGCTAGTTAATTTAAAAAGTTCATTAGAAAATGTAGATTTAATTAAAGATTCTCTATTAGTTTACAGTGGTGTTTTAAAAAATTACGGGAAATCATTACCTAATTCTAAGAGTATAATAGGAGCAATATCTAAGACTCTAAAGGATGATTCTCCTGTTTCCATATTGAAAGGAGATTTTATTAAAGATGGATTCTCAAAAGAGCTTGATGGTTTAAGGGAGATAAGATCTTCAGGTAAGGAATATCTTAATCAAATCCTGGAAAGGGAGACTAAAAAAACTAATATACCGTCATTAAAAATCTCATTTAATAATGTCTTTGGATATTACATTGAGGTAAGAAATACCCATAAAGATAAAGTTCCAGAGGACTGGATAAGAAAGCAAACTCTTGTTAATGCGGAAAGATATATTACACAGGAATTAAAAGAGTATGAGGAAAAAATAATAAATGCAGATGAGAAAATTAAAGATCTTGAGCTTAAGTTATTTTTAAAATTGCTAGATAAACTTCAAGATAGTCTATCAACATTAAAATTAGTTTCAGATAAAATTTCTGTAATTGATATTTTAAACTCTTTCTCAAAAAGAGCAGTTAGATATAAATATTGTTGTCCTAAGATAACAAGTACAAAAAAAATTGAAATTATTGCAGGAAGACATCCTGTAATTGAAGCAAATCTTCCTACTGGAGAAAGATATATTCCTAACGATATATTTCTTGATACTGATCAGCAAATTATAATGATTACTGGTCCAAATATGTCTGGTAAATCTGCAATTTTAAGACAAACAGCTTTAATTACCATTCTAGCTCAAATTGGCAGTTTTGTCCCTGCACAAGAGATGATATTCTCCCTTGTTGATAGAATTTTCACAAGAGTTGGTGCAAGTGATAATATCTCTTTGGGTGAGTCAACCTTTATGGTTGAAATGAATGAAACAGCATCAATTTTAAATAATCTAACAGAAAACAGTCTAATCCTACTTGATGAAATTGGAAGGGGTACAAGTACCTATGACGGAATCTCTATAGCCTGGGCAATAGCTGAGTTTTTACATGAAAATAAATCAAAACCTCATGTTCTTTTTGCAACTCATTACCATGATCTAAATGAAATGGAGTCTATATACAATGGAATAAAAAATTTTAATGTTAGTGTAAAAGAGACAAAAGATGATGTAATTTTTTTAAGAAAACTTGTTAAAGGAGGAAGTAATCATAGTTTTGGAATACATGTAGCTAAAATGGCTGGAATGCCAAAACTTGTACTTAATTCTGCAGAGAATAAATTAAAACTTATGGAGACTAGCAGGCCTAAGAATTTAAAAGTAGAGAAAAGCGATGATAACCTTCAGCTTAGTTTTTTTGATATTGAAGATCCCAAAATGCAAGTGATAAGAAAAATTATTGAAGACTTGGATATTGATAATATTAGCCCAGTTGAGGCACTGATGAAATTAAACCAAATAAAAAAAGAAATGAAAGATGGAGATTGATTTACATGGAAAAACTCATCCAGAGGGACTTGAATTAATTGAAGAGTACATGCTTTTAAATTCAATTAAGGGTAGTGTAAGTCTTAAAGTAATAACAGGAAATTCACCAGTTATGCAAAAGAAAATAATTAATCAAATATGTAATAAGCATGGGTTCTCTTATTATATTCCTCCACACAATCCAGGCGAAATGATAATACAATATGAAAAATTATAAATTTTTACTTTTTATTTTCTTTCTAGTTATTAACTCATGTTCTAAAGATGAGATAAATCAGCTTAATCAAACAATACTTGATCTTCAAACTAATATTTCTCAGTTAAATTCCCAGATTAACGAATTTAATAGTCAAATTAACGAGTTAACTAATCAAAATAATGATTTAACTAATCAGCTAGGTGGCTCTCAATTACAAATAGAAGATTTAGCTAATCAGCTAAATGAACTCGATGTTGAAATTGTAAATTACCTTAATCAGATTGAAGTGTTAAATGAGCAAAATTTATTACTTGATTCTGAAAACAAAAATTTAACAAACCAGCTTACCGAGCTTCAAGATCAACTAGATTTGATTCAGGCTCAAGGAGCAGAAGATGGAGTATACATTTTTAATCAGATAGAGATTTCAGATCCTCCTTTTGCAGGGACTATGTGGGATCTTCCAGATTTAATAAAATCTTCAGATTATACAGTTTATTCAACATCAATATACCAAGGAACTGAAACTAGAATGTTTTATGACAAAGCCATCCCTGATTTTATTGATTATCCAGCTCATGTATATAAAGTAAATTTTGGTGATGGATTATCTGTAGATTTTGAAATATATACTGAATTTAATCAAGATGAATCACTTGCAATAAAACAAAAGTATGCACCATTGATGGGACAACTTGGAAAAGAATTAAGAAAAAATATTAAGTCAATTGAATTTTTAAAGGGTGAGGAAGTTGCTTCTGCGCAAAGATCTAATGATCTATCTTATGCAAATATTACATTTCATACTGATTGGTTGAATAATATTGTAGAGACAAGGCTAGATGGAGATAGAACTGAAGAATTATTTATCCATGAAGCTGTACATTTATCAATTGATCCATATGTTTATAGTCAACAAGGTTGGACTGATGCTGTTAACCTAGATGGAAATTATCTATCAACTTATGCAAAAAATAATCCAGATTCAGAAGATGTTGCAGAGACCTTTCAAGCATATATTGCAGTTAAATATTTCCCTGAAAGAATAACAAATTCACTAAGAGATACAATTCTTTCAATTTGTCTAAATAGGTTTAAATATTTTGATTCATTAAATTTAGATTTATCTATATATAAATAAACTTTTATTTTTAAATATGACCAAAACAACCAATACATTTAAATCATTTCTTAGAAATAATATTGTACAGGCAATTGTAATTATTCTAAGTGTACTACTATCATTTTATCTTGAACAAAGAAGACAGGTTAATATTACTAAACAAGAGAAGAACTATTTACTAACTGATCTAACTAAAACATTAGAAGGTGATATCAACCAAATAGAAATAATCCTTGAAGGCCTAGATAAATCTGATAAGAATTTGATTAAACTTTTAGATGATATAAATAATAATCATACACTGCTTTCTGATCGCGAGGTAGCAGAAATACTTCTTCAAATTCAAATTGGAACTTCTTTTTTTCCTCAAGATGGTATTTTTAATCAGTTAATTGCAAATGGTACATTTAACCTTATAGAAAATGAAGAGTTAAAGTCACTTCTTTTAAACATGTATACTCATAAAAAGGAAAGAAACTATGCAACTTCAACAGAGATAGATAACT
>JBELLF010000062.1:0-4401 GCA_042088875.1 Candidatus Marisimplicoccus framensis
TCTAGACCTAGTGCAGTTACTACAACTTCTTCTAATTCGTTGTCAGACTGTAATGAAAAGTTATAAGTACTCCCAGAACCAACAGTTACTAGTGAGTTTTCATAACCAACAAAACTAACAACAAGAACATCTCCATTATCTGCAGATATAGAAAAGTTCCCATCAAAATCAGTTGTTACCCCGGTAGATGTTCCTTGGATTAAAACGGTAGCTCCAGGAAGTGGAATACCATCAGAATCAGAAACAACTCCAGATATTGTTCTCTGTGCTAAAGCTACCTGAGCAGTCAGCAAGAAAACCAAAAGTAATCTGAATAAAGTTTTCATAAACTTAAGTTTAGTTAATAATAATAATTAGTTAATAAATAATTAAATTTTTCGTAAATGCTAATATACATCAATGATTTCGATTAAAACAACATTTAGACCCTTAAAACCAAAAAAATTAAAAAAAATATGTTTTTAGTTAAAAAAATGTTAATTTATTAATTATTTTATAATAATTAGTATTAAAATTTATGGATATATTATTAATTGGATGTTTTATTTGCAAATTCAATAATTGAAATAATGGATTCAATTTCCCTTACTTTTAATTTATTTTTATTTATAAATTCTTTTATCTCACCTTGATTTTTAAAAAAATCAATTAATCTTTTTTTAGAAACTTTAATAAGTTGTGGTTTTTGATCTCTTGTTTGAATGTAAAAATCAGTTTTACTAACATATCTTGGTGGTTGCGATTCAGTAATTCCAGCTTTTGTCTTTTCAGCTTCTTTGAATATTTTTACCCTTTTTTGATATAAACTATAATTATTTCCATTATATAATCTTATCATGTAACCCTTCTTGTTTTTTATATCCTCCTCATCATATTCAAGAAATACATATTCTTTTTTGTTAATTGTTGCAATTACATCACTGTTTTTAAGTAATATAATTTCAGATCTTTCTAAATCTGGTGTACTTGCCATCTCAATTACATCATTATAAGGGTCATACCTCATATACCCGATTGACTCCAATTTGTTACCAAAATATTTTAAATCTGAAAGTTCAAATTCATCGTTGTAATATTGAGAGCCTTGAACTTTTATGATTTGAGGCCTAATTGTACTTTTATTTCCAAAATATTCCCAAGCTTGTTGAGCATTTAGATCTAGTCTCGGTTGAATCTCTTGCTGATATAATGTATTTGAAAGTAAAATACTAACTGAGAATAAAATCTTTTTAAAGCTCATATTTAATTTTTGTAGGGAGATATATTCGCAAAATTTTAACGAAAGTAGAACAAAAATTAGAATATATCTATTTGTCCTATTAAAAGGTCATTTAGAGATTGAGCCTCTCTTATTTTAAGAATTTTATTATTATAAATACAAACTTCAGCAGGTTTAAGTCTACTATTATAATTACTAGACATTTCAAACCCATATGCTCCAGCGTTTTTAAAACATATTAAATCGCCTACAGAAGTTTTTGGTATTTTTCTTTTTTCAGCAAAGGTGTCTTTCTCACAAATATAACCTACAACATCGTATTCTTTTTTTTTACCTGCTGGATTAGAGAGGTTTATAATTTCATGATGAGACCCATATAGAGTAGGTCGAAGTAAATGATTAAGGCCAGAATCTACTTGGAGGAAATCTTTAGTTTTTGTAGACTTAATGTAGTTCACTTTAGTTATAAAAAACCCACAATCACTTACAAGAAACTTACCTGGTTCAAATATTAGTTTTAATTTTTTTTTAAATTCTAATTCAAACTTTTTTAGTTCCTTTAAAACCTCTTTTACATAATCATTTAGATTAGTTGAAGTATCATCTTTAAAGTATGGAATTTTTATCCCACCACCTAAATCAATACTCTCAATGTTTTTGAAGTCTCTAGCAATGGAGAAAATCTTCTTGATCCCTTCCTTAAATTGATTATTTTTAGTTATATCACTTCCGGTGTGAATATGAAGACCTGTAATCTTAATTTTATCTTTTTTCTCCATATCCAGCAATTCATCTATTCTTTCTTCAGGAATTCCAAACTTTGATTTAGAGTGTCCTACGCTAACATTATCATTTCCTCCGGCATAAATCCCTGGGTTTATCCTAACAGTTATTGATTGATTGCCAAAGTCATTTACAAAATCTTTTACAGATTCTATGCTATCAAGATTTATTTTAACTCCAAGCTTGAATGCCTGCTTTATCTCTTCAAAACTAACACCATTTGGAGTATATAGAATTTCATCTTTATTGAAACCACATTTCAGGCCAATCATAACTTCCTCAATTGAAACTGCGTCAAGACCAGCTCCCATTTTCTTAATAAACTTTAAAATTGAAATATTAGATAGAGACTTGGCTGCAAAATGAATTTTGTAGTTTTCTAAAACACTTAACTCTTTGTTTAATTTGTCAAATTGATTTTCAATGATTTTTAGGTCATACAAATAAATTGGAGTTCCAAATTTTAAAGCTGCCTCTTTAAGTATTTTAATATCCATTTTTTGTTTTAAGCGATAAATATAATTCTGATTTTAAATAATTCAAATATCTTTAGTTTTGTATTTATATTTGTCGCCATGAATTTACATGAATATCAAGGAAAACAATTATTAGAAAAATTTAATGTTTCAATACAAAGAGGCTTTGTGGCAAATAATCCAGATGAGGCTGTTGAGTGCGCAAAAAAACTTTCAAATCAAACAGGAACAGAAATTTTTGTTGTGAAAGCTCAAATTCATGCAGGTGGAAGAGGAAAGGGTGGAGGAGTAAAAATTGCTAAATCTTTGGATGAGGTAAGATCTATTTCTTCAGAAATAATTGGAATGAATCTTGTAACTCCACAAACTTCCAAAGAAGGTAAGTTAGTAAATAAAGTTTTAATTGCTGAAGATGTATATTATGATGGTGAGGGTGATAGAAAAGAGTTCTATATGTCAGTTTTACTAAATAGATCATCTTCAAAAAATATGATTGTATACTCAACCGAAGGTGGAGTAGATATTGAGGCAGTTGCTGAAAATACTCCAGATCTAATATTTAATGAAGAAATTGACCCTGGTTCTGGAATTCTTCCTTTTCAAGCTAGAAAAATTGCATTTAATCTTGGTCTAAAAGGTCATGCTTTTAAAAACATGGTGAAATTTGTTACAAATCTTTACAATGCATACACTGGGTCAGATGCATCACTTTTTGAAATTAATCCTGTCCTCAAGGCAGCTGATGATAAAATTATAGCTGTAGATTCTAAAGTAACTATTGATGAAAATGCTCTTTTTAGACACTCCGAATATGAATCAATGCGAGACCTTAGTGAAGAAAATCCTGTTGAAGTTGAGGCTAGAGAGTCTGGGCTAAATTATGTTGACTTAGACGGTAATGTTGGATGTATGGTAAATGGAGCTGGCTTGGCAATGGCAACAATGGATTTGATTAAACTTGCTGGAGGTGAGCCTGCTAATTTTCTTGATGTTGGTGGAACTGCTGATTCAAGCAGGGTTGAAAAAGCATTCAGATTAATTTTGCAAGATTCAAATGTAAAAGCAATACTGGTTAATATATTTGGTGGGATAGTAAGGTGTGACCGTGTAGCTGAGGGTATAGTTTCTGCATATACAAATCTTGGTAATATTGATATACCTATAATAGTTAGGCTTCAAGGAACTAATTCTGATAAAGCAAAAGAGATTATTGATGGTTCAGGATTAAATGTCCTGTCTGCAATTGCTTTTGATGAAGCCGCAAATAAAGTCCAAGCTGCTTTAAACTGACATAAAGTCACTAATTTCTAATATTTTGTTGCCAAATTGTCATTATTTATGGCTTGGTATTCTTTTTGACTATTACATAATGAATTTATAATTCAAATTGTTTAACTAAAAAAAAAATTATGAGAATAGTAAAATATAACAATAACAACGTTTTTCCATCATTAATTAATGAATTCTTTAATGATGATTTTGGTATGAATTTTTTAAATAGAAGTCATTCTGTACCATCAGTAAATTCTTTAGAAAACAATGATTCTTTTGAGATTGACCTTGCAGTACCAGGAATGAAAAAGGAAGATTTCACTATTGAATTAAATGATAAGGTATTAGTTATTTCATCTGAAACTTCAAATACTATGGAAAATGATAAAATGAGATTAAATGAATTTAATTTCTCATCTTTTCAAAGATCATTTAGAGTTCCAGATTCGGTAGATCAAGACAAGATCAAGGCTAATTATAAAAATGGTATTCTAAAAATTAAACTACCAAAAAGGAAAGAAAGTATATCTAAGCCAAACAGGGTAATTAATATTGGCTAAATATTTTTAATAATCCAAAAAATTAGGTGCACATAAGTGCACCTTTTTTATTTTAATTTCTTTTTGAGGAGCTCAATTTTATCTCTAAGAT
>JBELLF010000009.1:0-26521 GCA_042088875.1 Candidatus Marisimplicoccus framensis
AAAATCTATTGATTAAAGGACGAAATTCATCCCATAGTGAATTTGAAATTTTTCTCGGTAAATAACCAATTTTTTTCCACTCTTCTTGAATTGATTTTATTCTACTAGAATTTTCAGCAATCTTGTTATCTTCAATAATTTTTTTCACTTCAGTTATAAGAGCTTTCTTCATTTCTATAGTATTCTTTAGCTCTTTTTTCTGATTTTTATAAAAATTATTTTTGAGAGTATTAAATTCTTTTGTTACTAATCTAAATTCATTCCAACATTTTTTATTTTTATTTCTTTGAAGATTTTTAATACTTTGGAATTCATTTTTTAGTTTATCAAATTCACTAATTTTATTTTGCCAATCTGAATGAGAACCGGGTACAGACTTAATTAAATCTCTCATCTTATCAATAACAAGTCCTTTCTTTTTATAATTTTCTTGTTGAATATTTGAGATATCCTTTTGAAAACTTTGTCTTTTAAAATGTATTTTTTGAGAAGCTATTTGAAACCTTTTCCATAAATCATCACTATATTCTTTAGATACAGGACCGAGTTCATTTTTCCAAAGTCTATGAAGATCATTTAAATCTCTTGATGCTTTTACAAGATCATCTGATTTATCAAGCTCTTCAGCTCTTTCAATAATTTTGACTTTTTCCTCGTAGTTATTTTTAAAGTCTAATTCTCTTAGATCCCTATTTAAATGAAGGAAGTCATAGAATTTATTTACGTGATGTCTATAGTTTTCCCAAATATTATTTCTTTCAGTAAATGGAACTTTTCCTGTATTATGCCATTCTTCTTTTAGTATTCTAAATTTAGAGTATAATTTATTTGGATTTTCATCTACTACAATAAGATTTTTAATCTTTTCAATTAGTTCTTGCCTTTTCTTTAGATTTTCTTTTTGGTTTGAACTTAGATCTTTGAAATATTTTTTCTTATTATATGAATATGTTTTTAATGTTTGAAAAAATGAGGATTTAGATTTTTTGAAATCATCTGTGTCTGACTCAGATGATTTTATAATGGTATTAATTTTTGATCTTAATTCTTCTATATCTTTTCTTTTGTTAAACCAATCATTAGATCCAATAATTTCAACAAAAGATGATACTAGATCATTTAAATCAGATTTTTTTGATTTAGCTTTTGAATCTTTAACTTTTGCTTTTTTTTCTGATTTTATAGAGGAGATCTCTTGATTTCCATATAGTTTTAACCATTCTTTATATGCCTTAGTCCTTTTATCTTTAGGCGCTTCGGGAATTTCATTGGACTCTGAACCTATTTGACCATATTTTTTCACCCATTCTTTATATGCCTTAGTCCTTTTATCTTTAGGCATTTCAGGAACTATTTTATTAACTAGATTTTCAGAATCCGATGAAGACTTTTTTGATATTGAATCTGAGTCTTTCATTTTTAGCTATTAAACAATAAAAGTAACAAAAAAAATATAATTCTATTTTATTGATTTTTGCCAAAGGTCCCATGACTCATCAGCTTGCAATTTTAACATTTGATATCCATTTATTGTTTTACATCCAATTTTTTTACCTTTTTTCATAAATAGAGTTTCTTCAGGATTATATACTAAGTCAAAAAATATACTTTTATCATTTATAAAATTATACGGTAAATTAGGTGAAGAATCAACATTAGGAAAAGTGCCAAGAGGAGTGCAGTTAACAATTAGAACAGTACTGCTTAGTATATCTTTGTTAATTTCATTGTACGATAAATAATTCTTTTTTTTGTGTCTAGAAACAATTCTATAAGAAAGATTATTTTTTTTACAGAAATATTCTACTGTCTTGGATGCACCTCCTGTTCCAAGAATAAGTACCCTATCAAAATTATCTATATTATTTATTTCTAAAGTTTTTTTAAAACCTATAATATCAGTGTTATATCCAATTTTTTTTTGATTTTCAAAGCATATTGTATTTACCGCTCCAATTTCATTTGCTAAATTATCAAGTCCATCAAGATAATTAATGATATCTTGCTTATAAGGTATAGTCACATTTAGTCCAAAAAGATTTTTTTGATCAAAAACAGTTTCTACGTTATATATAGTTTTAATATCAAAGTTTATGTACTCGCAATTTGATAGAATTTCACTAGAATTAAATTTATGAGTAAAGTAGCTTCTTGAAAAGGAATAATCAATATTCCTGCCTATTAAACCAAATCTTTTTATCTCTTTCAATGTTTGTTTGCAAATCTTTCTAATAAAACTACAAACAAAATACCAATAAAAATATAAAATAGTGTTAGCCAGGTTTCTGCTAATAAAAAATTAGGAAAAAATAATGAAATTTTTCCGTCTAAGGCTTCTATTTTCCATGGCCATACTCCTCTAAGGGATCCTGCAATAAATCCAACAATAATTGATATTGTAATTGATTTAAATCTATTTAAAAGGGTACTTAAGATATTTGATAGAAAAATTAAACCGCAAATTGATCCTAGTGTAAAAAATAAAATAACTTTTAATAGATAGATCCTGCCAGCATCATAAATAAAATCAAAGTTAAATGATAATATATCAGTTAAAGTAAAGTATAATGCATTTACTGAGTCAACCATTATGAGAGTATAATTTCCCATTAGCAAGAGAAGATATGATCCTGAAAGACCTGGTAAAATCATTCCTGATATTGCAATCATTCCTGAAATGAAAATTATAAGATTTGAATCTGTTACATCAAAATTTTCAACAAAACTAATTATTAGACCTATTGATAGTCCAATTAAAATACCAATAAATTTTTTAATATTTAACCTTTCTAGTTGATAATAAATTACATAGAATGAACCAACAATCATTCCAAAAAATAGTCCAAATACATATAGCTCATATTCTTGTATTAATCTATCTAATATAAGTGAAACACTAAAAAAACTTGCAATAACACCTGAAAAAACAATTGTTAGAAATCTACCGTTGATTTCTTCATAAAAATCTTTAAATCCCTTTTTATACAAGATTTTAAAAGACTTAAAATTTATTTTTTTAATAGAATTTATAAGATCTTCATAAATTCCTGTAATAAAAGCTACAGTACCACCAGATACTCCGGGAATTTTATTTACTGCACCCATAGCAAGTCCTTTTATAAAAAGAAATATATATTTTTTCATAATAAATTAATATATGAAAAATCAGACAAGTAGTATCTTATTATCTTTAAATTCAGGAAAAGATTTTCTAAGTTCAGTAGGAATTTTAGAGGATTTACTTCCATTTTGATAGAAATATATTGCTTCGTTTAATTTCCCGTCTTTTAAAAGGCACCCACTAATTGTAAAATCAAGAAAAGATTTTTTTGGAAAATATTTCTTTGCTTTTAAACTTAGTTTCAACAATTCAGACCAATCTTCAATTTCTAAAACACATTTTAATAAACTCTTCCAAATTTGCCAAGACTGGTTTTCCTGAATATCAATGATTTCTTTATAATATCTAATAGCCTCAATTTTATTTCCAACAGATATATTTATTAGTGCATTAAGCTTTAATATTTTTATACTATTATGATTGTTGTCTAAAGCTTTTTTAGCTAGATATTTTGATTGTCTTATATTATTTTTCTTTAGATAGAATTTGATTAAATAAATCCATGCCTTCTCATTACCGGATTCTTCCCTTAATGCTTTTTTAATAAATTCAATAAATAATTTTTTATTATTCAATTTTTTATAGCATTTTGATATTCTAAAGAAAATAAACGAACTAGGTTCACTTAATTGGATTGATATTTTATAATTTTCAAGTGCTTCATTATATTTCTTTACTTTTTCAAGAATTTTAGCTTTTTCAATATATGCAGATAAAAATTGATCATCAGATATAATAGCAAAGTCAAATGCTGAAATAGCTTCTTTTAATCTCCCTTTCTTTTTATATATTTTTCCAAGCTGATACCATGCAATTTTTGAATATGGTCTTTTTTCAAGAACATCACTAAGTTCACTTATTGCTTCATCTATTAATCCTAAATTTTCATAACAAAAAATCAAATTATAAAGGGATTGATAATCTTCTTCATCAAAATCTAAGCACTTTTTGAAAAAAGGTATTGCAGATTCAAAATCTTCAATCAATAAAAATTCCATGGCAATCATATTCCAGATATCAATCTTATCATCAATAAATGAAAGAGCGTTTTTAAGAATTTCAATTGCTTCTTCACTAAGATTATTTTTTGAATAAATTGTAGCTTTTTGAAGATAAACCTCTCTATTTTCAGGTTCTATCTTTTGAACAAAGTTTAAAATTTCATTCGCGGCATCATATTTTGAGTTAAAAATTAATAACTCGGAGTTAAGTAACATTAGATCTACATTATTGGGATGTTGATTTAGACCCATTTTTACAGCTTGATCAGCTAACTTATAGTTAGCTTGATCAATATAGTGATGAGAAATATTTATGAAGTCGTTTGAATCAAAGTAAAAAACACTATTTGTTTTTAACATTTCTTCAAACTTAATAATAGAACTACTCTGATTACTCAAGTAAATTATTTTGTTCTAAAGTACACAACTACTTAAGTCATATTTTAATGAATGCTAATTTATTTTCAACAAAATAATTAACAAGCTAGATTAATCTATTTCAACAATTTCAAGTTCTTTGTCACTCTCACTGAATAAATCAGATATTTTATTTGGCATTTCATTTTCTCTCCAAATAAATCCAGGCAGTTTCATTTCATTAGTAAGAATTTTATTTTCAGACAATACATTACCATCAGGTGTTCTATAAAATGATACTTCAGAAATTTCATTCTCTAAAAATTTGATTAAAATTGAGCTTGCTAAAGTTTTGTTTAAGCCAATTAATTCATCATCATCTGAATACATATAATAAAGTAAAGTACTATTCTTAACAACGTAAACGTTATTTAATTTTCCATCTGAAAAAAATCCATCTAATTTTTCTCCTTTTATTTGATTAAACCGATTACTATACAAAGAGTCTTTTTGACTCATAAATACATTACCTGTAATAATTAAAGAATCTAATTCTTCCGTATTTACATTTGATTTTAAAAATATTTGATCGCCTGTTATTTGATTCCCCCCAAACCAAATAATTGGATTAAGTTTATTTTTCTCTTCATCAGTTAATGTCTTAAGGAATCTTGAACTTTTAGGTTTTTTTAATAATTTAATTAATCCAGTTTCTTGGTTAAAATGTATTGAGTCAGATAAACCCCTAACATCTGATTTAAGAAATCTTACATCATAATAACCTTTTAAAATCTTTTTTTCGTTATCACCTGTAATTGTAATTGTATCAGAGTGAATATAAAGTGAATCATTTTTAATTATATTAACTGCTAATGCATTTTTAGTAATAATAGCAGAGTCTTTATCTCTAAAAATCTCTCCATAATGACCTGTAATTATTGATTTATTTATAGTATCATTGATTTTAATATTATATGAGGCGGATGCATATGATTTTTCATTTTCAAAAAATATACTATCTCCATTAATAATTTTTCCGTCATAATTAATCGTAGCATCTTCTCTAAAATATCCTTTTTGAAGATTAGTATCATAGAATCCATTTCTACAAAGTATTTTATAATCAGTACCAGTTATCAGAGTTTTATCGTTAAAGAAAGCTAAATTACTTTCAGTGAAATATTCTAACTCCTCAGAATTTACATTATATTCTGGATTATCAATTGTTACATTAGACTTAAAAATATATTTCTTAGGTCCCATATAATAAGTCCCTGAATTACTTTCCAGAAAATTATCATTATCAACTATCTTACCTTTAGAATTATAAAATGCAATATTCTTTTGCCTATCAAGATATAGAGTATCAGTTTCCAACATCATATCTGGTCTTGTGAGTTTAACGTTTCCGTATGCAATTGCTTTTTTTGTCTTTCCATCATATTCAAGAAAATCTGATGTCAATAATAATGAATCTCCTTGGTTAAAATTTACTTCCCCATTTGCTTTAAATGAATTTTCATTAAAATAATAGTATGAAACATCTGACTCTATCCTAGCTCCATCATGAAATAAAATAACTCTGATATCTTTATCCCTTTGAAGGATATTTGCATCAGGATATTCTATAGAGTTTCGAATTGACTTACCAGCTTGAATAATTTCAATAGTTCTTTGTTCTTGGCTAAATAATGAGGCAGAAACAAAAAAATAAATCAGAATTATATTTAGTCTCATTAATCTCTATAAATAGTTTCAGTTCGGTCTGGTCCAACTGAGATTAAGTTAATAGGAACTTTTACATAGGATTCAATAAAACTAATATATTCTTTAAGTTCTTTAGGAAGTTCAGATTCATTTTTCATTTGAGTAATATCTTGATCCCATCCATCGAATTCTATATATTGTGGAATAACTTTTTTAGATTCTATATCGTATGGGAAGTATTTAATCTCTTGATTATTAATTAAGTATGATGTACAAACTTTTAATTTACCAATCGAACTTAATACATCTGATTTCATAATGTTTAATTCGGTAACCCCATTAATTTGAATTGAATATTTTAACGCAACAAGATCCAACCACCCACATCTACGATCTCTACCAGTTGTTGCTCCATACTCATGTCCAACCTCTCTAATCCTCTCTCCAGTTGAATCAAATAATTCAGTAGGAAATGGTCCAGATCCAACTCTGGTAGAATATGCTTTAAATATTCCAATAATATTTTTAATCTTATTTGGTGGTATACCTAGACCAGAACAAGCACCAGCTGCAGTTGTATTAGAAGAAGTTACATATGGATATGTTCCAAAGTCTATATCTAATAATGAGCCTTGGGCGCCTTCAGCTAATATTTTTTTTCCTTGTTCAAGAGAGTAATTAAGATAGGATTCACTTTCAATAAGATTGAAAGACTTTAAACATTCAATACCCTTAAAAAAATCTTTCTCCAACTTATCTAAGCTTATTTCAACAGATTGATTAAAATTTGAAATAATTTTAAGATGCTTTTCTTTAAGGCTATCATATTTAAATTGCCATGAATCATCAATAATATCACCAACTCTTATACCATTTCTTCCTGTTTTATCCATATAAGTAGGTCCTATTCCTTTAAGTGTAGAACCAATCTTTTTTTTTCCTTTTGATGCTTCAGAAGTTGCATCTATAATTTTGTGAGTAGGTAATATTATATGAGCTCTTTTAGATATAAACAAATTTTTTTTTAAATCAATTTTATATTTATTAAGACCTTCGATTTCTTTAAGGAAAATTCCTGGATCTATAACAACTCCATTTCCAATAATATTAATAGAATCTTTGTTAAAGATACCTGATGGAATTGTATGGAGGACATGTTTGTTTCCATCAAATTCTATAGTGTGTCCAGCATTGGGTCCACCTTGGAATCTAGCAATAATATCATAATTAGAAGTTATAGCATCAACTATTTTTCCTTTACCTTCATCTCCCCATTGAAGACCCAGCAATAGATCTAAAGACATATATTAACTATTTTTTCTTTTTACTTGTGGCGTATAAATATAGTGAATGATCCTTAATATCAACATTAAATATTTCTTCAATATTATTTTTAATTGATTGAATTCTTGGATCACAGAATTCTTTAACTTCTCCAGTATCAGTAATTATTAAATGATCGTGCTGATTATTAAAATAACATTTCTCATACTGAGAGTGTGTTTCACCAAATTGATGTTTTCTTACTAGACCACTTTCAAGTAAAAGCTCAATTGTATTGTATAAAGTTGCTCTACTAACTCTATATTTTTTTTTATTCATTTTTTCGTAAAGTGAGTCAATATCAAAATGGGTATCTATTGAATAAATTTCATTAAGAATACTATATCTCTCTGGAGTTTTTCGATGATTATGTTTAGTTAAAAATTTTGTAAAAACATCAGTAACCTCGTTATTATTCTTTTTTTTATTAAAAATCATAATTATTATTTACGTGAAACTTTTTCTATACCTTTTATAGCAATTAGTCTCTTAAGTAACTTATTCAAAATTACTTTATTTTTTACTTCTACACTTATAACTCCCGAAAAAGTCCCATCATCAGTCTCAAAGGAAATTCTATTCATATTAACATTCATTGAATTTGAAATAAGTGAGGTTATCTCATTCACAAGCCCAATGTCATCAATTCCTGTAATCTCAATTTTGGCATTAAATTCATTACTTTCTGAATCAATCCATGTTGCAGAAATAATTCTGTAAGAATAATTAGACATTAAAGCTATTGAGTTTGGACAACTTTTAGAATGTACTTTAATACCATCTTTGACTGATATGAATCCAAATACGCTATCTCCAGGTATTGGACTACAGCAAGGAGCCATTGAATATTTCAGCATTTCTTTTTCTTTACCAAAGACCAGCTTATCAAAATTGATTAAATCTTCATAATCTTTATTTTTTTTAACTTCAGATGATATTCCAGTAATTTTCCTTCTAAAATAGCCTAGATAACTATTATAATCATTAGCAAAATTTTTAATTCTTTTATTATCTATATCTCCTGTAGCAACATTATAAAAAAGATCGTTACTTGCATTAATTTTAAAGAATTTCATCATTTGTCCAGATACTTTATCATTTAACTTAATCTTAAATTGTTTAAGTTTTCTTTCAAGAATTTCCTTACCATCTAAAGCAATTTTTTTCTTTTCATCATTTAATGAAGACTTTATTTTTGATATTGCTTTTGAAGTTTCAACAAAATTTAACCAGTTTCTATTTGGCTTTACATTTTCGGAGGTTATAATCTCAACTTGATCACCACTTTTTAGAGTATGGCTTAGGGGTACTAATTTACCGTTAACTCTTGCACCTCTTGTTTTAATTCCAATATCAGTATGAACATCAAAAGCAAAATCTAATGCAGATGACCCACTTTTTAAAGACTTTAAATCTCCTTTTGGAGTAAAAACATAGATTTCTTTTGAATAAAAATTTAGTTTAAAATCTTCAACAAAATCAATTGCATGATCTGTATCATTATTTAAGACATCTTGAAGTTTATTAAGCCAAAGATCAACCTCAGTTTTTTTAGATTCATTATGTTTGTAGCTATAATGAGCAGCGTAACCTTTTTCAGCAATTTCATCCATTCTCTCTGATCTAATCTGAATCTCAACCCATTTATTTTTTGGACCAACTACTGTGAGATGAAGAGCTTCATATCCATTATTTTTCGGAAGAGTAATCCAATCTCTTAATCTAGTCGGGTTGGGTGTGTAATGATCAGTTATTATAGAATATATTTTCCATGCTACAAATTTTTCATTTTTTGTTGTTGATTTATATATAATCCTTATTGCAAATCGATCAAAAACCTCTTCAAATGATATATTTTTATTCTTTATCTTATTATAAATTGAATATATAGATTTATGCCTTCCCTTGATCTGATATTTAATTTTTTGATCTTCAAGACTCTCGTTAATTAGTTCCTCAAATGATTTTACATATTTTTCCTGATTTATTAAATCTTTATCAATCTTATTATTAATTAAGTTGTATTCTTTGGGCTCAAGAATCCTTAAACTTAAATTCTCAAGCTCATTTTTGATATTATAAAGTCCAACTCTATGTGCAAGTGGAGCATAAATATATAATGACTCTGATGCCATCTGATCTTGCTTTTCTTTTGATAGGTAATCAATTGTTCGCATATTATGAAGTCGATCAGCAATCTTAATTAATATTACCCTTATATCATTATGAAGGGTAAGTAACAATTTGCGATAATTTTCAGCTTGAATAGAATAATCTTCGTTTTTCTTTAGAGTTGAAATCTTAGTTAATCCATCAACGATCTTAGATATATCAGTTCCAACGTTTTCATCTAAATCTTCAAGTGTTACTTCGGTATCCTCAACAGTATCATGAAGAATAGCTGAAGCGATAGATATATAATCTAATCCAATATCTTTAGCAACAATTTTTGCAACCTCAAGAGGGTGATGAATATATGCTTCTCCAGACTTTCTAACCTGACCATCATGGCCATTAAATGCAATAACTAAAGATTCATGAATTATTTTTTTTTCTTTAGATATTATTTTTTGATAACTACTATTTATAACATCATCAAATAATTCTGTTATTTCTTTAGGAAGTATTTTATTTTCGACTAACAACTGTAAATTTTCTATTTAAATTTACAAATAATAATTCTTGATTTAAAGCAAATAATTTAAGGAAAGTTTATTAATACAGTAAATCAATTAAAAAAATCTGATAATACTTCTCTTTGATAATAATCAATAATAAAATTGGAAACTTTATTGTAAGATAGAATACCATATTCTTGCTTATTCGATTTTAAATAAAAGTCATACAAATAGCCTGAAATTCTATTAAAAAAGTTATTATGATATTTACTCCAGAATTCCATATTATAATTAATATCAGTTATAACTCTCGGATTGAGCTTTGAGGTGTAATCTTCTAATTTTTCTTTGTGATTCTTATTAATTTCGTTTAGAAGATTTAAAAGTGCATTGAAATAGCCTGAATATCGAACATTTTCATTATTGCTTTCAACTGCTCTTACAAATCCAATAAAACTTGCTTCAGCTTCATCTGCAAATCCCATTTGATGAGCATATTCATGAAAAATAACTACAGGTAAATCAACCTTGGGAATATATGTATTTACAACAGATTCTGATGTAAATGGAATAAAGTGTCCACCAACTGTTTGAAAAAGAAGAATGCCAGGAACTAAAGACTGTTTCACATTTAAGTTAGTCATTTTAGTAACTTCAAAAAAATCTAATTCGTTATGATCTTTAATTAATGTAGCTTCTTCATTTATCTTTGTAATAATTATATTCAAGGTATTATCTAACTCTTCAAACTCATAATCATTTTTAATAACTAATTCATCTGATATTGAGGTTTTGAAATAATTTAATCCCCAAAAAGAATAAAAAATAAAGTAAACAAATGAAATAAATGCCAGAAGGTTAACAAAATCATTTAGTTTGAATGAAAAAACTCTATAGACAAGATAAATAAGAATAATAAGAAGAAAGAAATATAAAATTTCGCCTACAGGTATGTTTATATTAGAATATACAAATGAATTTATTTTGAGAATATAATTGTATAAATAATATGAATAATAATCATCGATGATTGATGGATTATTTTTAATAAAATTAATTAATAGTATTTGAGGTATTAGAGCAACAGCAAAAATACTTTTTAATTTCATTATTTTATGTCAACTAATTCAACTTCAAAAATTAATGTTGCATTCGGAGGAATAACTCCATTCCCTGCACCAGTTGTTCCATAACCAAGTTCACTAGGAACCACAAGCGTAGCTTTTGAGCCTTTATTAAGTAGTTGCATAGCTTCATCCCACCCTTTTATAACTTGTCCAACTCCACACGTAAACTCAATTGGCTCTCCTCTAGTAAAAGATGAATCAATTTCTGATCCGTCAACAAGTTTAAGAGAGTAATGTACTGAAAGGACATCATCGATCTTTGCATTAGGTCCACTTCCTTTTTTGAAAACTTTATATTTTAATCCACTTTCAGTTTCAATCATTCCCGAAGTTAAATCATTTAGAAGTTTAGCTTCTTCTTCAGCTCTTAAAATATCTGCTTGACTCTTATTTGTTATATAGTCTTCAAATATCTTAGGCGCATTAAATTCTTCAGCATCTTTACCAATTCGTATGATCTTCACACTTTTAATAAGATCATCTTGGGCAATTTTATCAACAACATCTTGGCCAGAATAAACCTTACCAAAGACAGAATGCTTACCATCAAGCCATGGAGTTTCTACATGGGTTATAAAGAATTGGCTTCCGTTTGTTCCAGGTCCAGCATTAGCCATCGATAGAATACCTGGGCCTGTATGTTTTAATTCTTCACTAAATTCATCATCAAACTGAAAGCCAGGTCCGCCAGAGCCAGTTCCAGTAGGGTCACCACCTTGAATCATAAAATTATCAATTACTCTATGAAATTTTAGACCATCATAATATGGTTTTCCAAAAAATTGTTCATCTGCTGCAGGATGATTTCCTTCAGATAATGCAACAAAATTAGATACTGTTATTGGTGTCTGCTTAAAAAATAACTTTAGTATTATATTACCTTTTGAGGTATCTAAGCTTGCATATATTCCTTCATTTAATTCAGAGTAATTATTCATATTACATGAGTTTAAGATTAGTATTGACGTTATAAATATGATAGATTTTTTAATCATAATATTCTTTTAAGTATTGTTTAATATCACTGATAAATTTCTTTTCAGTATCTATTAAATTTAATTTTGAGATTCCACCAGCAGCATAAATATGGCCTCCACCATTAAAATATCTTGAAGCAAATATATTAACTTTAAAATCACCTTTAGACCTAAATGAAATTTTAATTAATTCATCCTCTTTTTTTTCTATAAATAATACAGAGCACAAAATTCCTTCAACACTAAGTCCAAAATTTACAAAACCTTCACTATCTCCTTTCTTAAAATTACTAGACTTTTGATCTTCGTCAGTTATTAAAGTGTACAATACAGGTAAATTATCAACTCTTTTAAAGTTGTTTAATGTGGTTCCAAGGAGTTTAAGTCTATCAAATTGAAAATTATTATGTAATTTTTCAAAAATGTGAGTAACATTTACTCCATGATCAATTAATTTGGAGCCAACAAGTAGTGTTCTTGAAGTTGTTGATGGAAAACGAAAAGAACCAGTGTCTGCAACTATTCCAGTATAAAGACATGTTGCAATGTTATTATCAATTTTATTCGAATCTAAATAAGCAATGAAATCATAAATCATCTCACTTGTTGAACTCATCTCAGAATTAGAAATCATAAAGTCAGCATAATCACCTGGATTTTCATGATGATCAATCATAATAACTTTTGCGGATGATTTAGATATTTTATATGAAACATTTTTAGCTCTTCCTAAACTATTAAAATCTAGTGTAAAAATAATTTCAGCCTCATCAAATAAAGTATCTGATTCCTCTTTTTGAGATTCGTAAACTATTATATTTTCTGAACCAGGAAGAAAGTCAAGTATCTCAGTAAATTCATTTGGTGAAATAATATATACACTATGTTCATTTTTAAAAAAATGAAACAAGGCAAGACAACTTCCAAGTGCATCTGCATCAGGACTACTATGAGGTATTAAAATGATTTTCTTATTTGTAGATAGAATATTTTTAATACTTTCAAGAATCGTCTTATCCATGAGTGAGCTAATATAATATTATATTGAAAATTAAAATAAAGTAATTACTAAAACTTTGATTAATGTTAGATATTATTAAATTTGCCGAATGATTTCAAATAGAACATTTACTATGCTTAAGCCCGACTCTATTGAGCAAGGGTATATGCTTCCAATTCTAAACATGATTGAAGAGGCTGGTTTTAAAATAATTGCACTTAAATACAAGAAAATGACTAAGAAAGAAGCTGAAGAATTCTATTCAATTCACTCAGATAAGCCATTTTTTAAAGATTTAATTCAGTTCATGACAAGAGGTCCAATAGTTGCAGCAGCATTAGAAAAAGATAATGCAGTTGATGACTTTAGAAAACTTATTGGTTCAACTGATCCAGCAGAGGCTGATGAGGGCACGATTAGAAAAAGATATGCTAAATCTAAAGGAGAAAATGCAGTACATGGCTCAGATAGTGATGTGAACGCTGTTATCGAAATAAGCTTTCACTTTAGCGACAGCGAAATTTTTAGTTAAGAACTAATTCTTTAACATATTCTTTCCCTAATTCCTGATTTATAAGTTTAATTACTTTATTCTTCTCAAAAATTAATTCTTCTTTAAGTACTGAAGACTTAAGTTTAATGAAAAGTATACCCTTTTTATACTTTACGTTATAAGTATATTTCTGAATGTTTTCACCCATTGTCTTAACCCATGCTTCTTGAACTCTAAGATTGTCAATTCCTGCTCTGTAGTGTTTTTGAGAAACAAAATCCTCTAAAACTTTTGAAATATTTTTAATCTCTCCTCTTTTAGACATTTGATTGTATTTTTTCTAAATCAAAAATTTCTTCTTTATTTTTTAGTCCAGATAAAGCATCTTTTACTCTATCAATATGAGTGTCTGTTATAAATATCTGACTAAAATCTTTCTTTTCAAGTATTTGCACAATTTGTCTCACTCTTTCTTGGTCAAGTTTATCAAAAATATCATCGAGTAATACAATTGGTGAATTTCCAAATTTTGTTCTATAATAATCAAATTGGGCGAGCTTTAATGCAATTAAAAATGACTTTTGTTGTCCCTGACTTCCAAAGTTTTTTATCTTATTATTTTCAATTATGAAATTTAGATCATCTCTATGTATTCCTTTGGACGTATATTGTAAAAATCTATCTTTTGATAGACTTTCACTTAAAATTTCTGAAAAACTTCCAAAATTTAAATCACTTTTAAAATTTATATCAACAGACTCATTTCCAGAACTTATATCAGAGTAATATTTTTTAAATATTGGTATAAAAGTTTTAAGAAAGTTAGTTCTTTCTTTAAAAATTGGAGTTCCAAGACTAATTATTTGTTGGTCATATGAATCAATGGTATCCTTGTCAAATTTTCTATTGATAAAAAAGTATTTCAATAAGGAATTTCTTTGATTAATTACCTTGCTATAATCTATTACTCTTTGAAGATATATTTTATCAACCTGACCTATTACAGAATCTATAAACTTTCTTCTCATTTCACTTCCTTCTGTAATAAGGTTTCTATCGTGGGGTGAAATAATAATTAAATTTACTAATCCTATATGATCTGAAATTCTTTTATATAACTTGCTATTTCTTTTAATAATCTTCTTTTCTGCATTTTTGAAATAACAATGAATATTCTCACTTCTTTTATTAATTTCAAAATTGCCATTAATTGAAAAATAATCTTGACCAATTCTCACATTTTGTGAAGTTGAAGGATTAAAATAGCTTTTAGTAAATGCTAAATGATATATTGAATCAATAATATTGGTCTTTCCAATACCATTCTTGCCAATAAAACAATTGATCTTTTTACTAAAACTAAACTTTAATTTGTCTAGATTTTTATAGTTATCAATTTTAAGTGAGTTTAAAAACATAATTAGTTTCAAAATAAAACATTAATTTTGGGATTCAAAAAATTATTATGGCAACATTCAACAGAAGAGGTTATAAAAAAAGTAGAAATAAAACTGAAAGTCAAGGTGAAAAAAGTCAAACTGCTGAAGTATTTGATTCTTTGGATTATACTGCTAGTAAATCTGAACAATGGATACTAAAGAATCAGAATAAAATTTTTTCTGTCATTGCATTAATTTCATTGTCTGTTCTGTCTTATTTAGGATATCAGAGATTTATTATTGAGCCTAAAGAAACAGAAGCTATAAGTGAGCTAAATCAAGCACAATATTTTTTTGAATTGGCGCTTGTTTCAAACGAATCAGATTCGCTTTTTAATCTAGCTTTAAATGGAGCTCAAGGTAAATATGGATTTCTTGATATAGTAGACGAATATTCTGGAACAAAAGCTTCAAATCTTGCAAACTACTCTATTGGTATGTCTTATTTGAATCTCAAAGAATATGACAAAGCTATAATTTATCTTGAAAAATTTAATTCGGATGATATACTTTTAAAGTCGATTTCTCTTGGAACTATTGGAGATTGTTTTTCTGAGTTGAATCAACCAAAAAAAGCATATGAATATTATCAAAAGGCATTTAAGCACAATGAAAATATTTACACAACTCCAAAATATCTGTTTAAAGCCGCGCTAATAGGCTCTGAACTAGGAGAATATAAGTCTGCAATAAGCTACTTAAATAGAATCAAAGAAGAATTTCCAGACTCATACGAATCTAGTTTAGTAGAAGTCCAACTTGGTAGAATTGAAAACATAAACTATTAAAATGTCAACTAAACAATTTGATAATTTTAATAAAGATTTTAATGTATTAAATCCTGATAAATTAAAAATAGCCTGTGTTGTTTCAGAATGGCATAATGAAATTACTTTGAAACTATTCAATGGAGCAAAAGATATATTAACAAAAAATGGTATTCATGAAAAAAATATTTCTAAAATTATTGTTCCTGGTAGCTTTGAGTTAATATTCGCATGCAAAAATCTTATAAACAAAAATTTCGATGCAATTATAGCAATCGGATGTATAATTCAAGGAGAAACAAGACACTTTGAATTTGTGTCGAATTCTGTTTTAAATGGTATTAAAGATTTAAATATTATATCTAATATACCTATAATTTTATGTGTATCGACAGATGATAATATAAGCCAATCTAATGATAGGAGTGGTGGTAAGTATAATAAGGGTGAAGACTCTGCAATTGCTGCTCTTAAAATGATAAAACTTAATCAATGAAAGTTAACTTCTTTAAGTTAAATAAAAACAGAAAATTTAATTATACTCCACGTTTCTACAAAGGTAAAGATGATGTTGCGCCAAGTTTTGAATCTAGGTTTTCTGTTTACAGAGAATCATATAACTCAAACGATATCGGAAAGCATTGGGCTGACCAAAGGTATAAAATGCGTAATAAGAAAAACAGGGGTATTAACATGACATTAATATTAACAGTTCTTTTCCTTGTTTTGCTATTTTTATACATTATTGATTTTGATATAAATATTTTCTTTACTAATTAATGTCAGATATAATAAAAATTTTACCAAGTGATGTTTCAAATAAAATTGCTGCAGGTGAAGTAGTTCAAAGGCCATCTTCTGTATTAAAGGAACTATTAGAAAATTCTATTGATGCAAGTTCAACAAGAATTCAGATTATAATTAAAGATGCTGGAAAAAATCTAATTCAGGTGATTGATAATGGAAAAGGAATGTCAAGAAATGATATGCATTTATCATTTATAAAACATGCGACATCCAAAATTAATAAAATAGAAGATATTTTTTCTATTTCATCCATGGGGTTTCGTGGAGAAGCATTAGCTGCTATTTCGTCAGTTTCAATGTTAGAAATGGAATCAATTAATGAAGATCAAAATGGTCATTTTATTGAAATTAATGGTGGCGATTTTTTAAGGGAAAAGGACTCAAATATTCAAGAAGGTACCTCAATTAAAATAAAGAATATTTTCTATAACGTACCAGCACGAAGAAACTTCTTAAAATCAGATTTTGTTGAACTTAGGCATATTCTTGATGTTTTTCATAGGTTGGCAATTTCACATCCAGAAATTGAATTTTCGTTTATCAATAATGAAGAGGAGGTTTTTTATCTAAAACAGGAGTCATTAAACAAAAGAATTATATCAATATTTGGAGAAAAAATCAGAGAAAATTTAATTCCTATTAACGAAAGTACCCAAATTGCTAATATTTCTGGTTTTGTTTTAAAGCCTGAATTTTCAAAAAAATCAAGGAGTAATCAGTTTGTTTTTGTAAATAATAGGTTTATTAAAAGTCAATTTATTAGTCATTCAATTTCTGCATCATTCGAGGGTTTGCTAAATGATGGATATCACCCTGGATATTTTCTATTTATCGAAATAGATCCAACCAAAATAGATGTTAATGTCCATCCAAACAAAACAGAAATAAAATTTGATGATGATCAAAATTTATATTCAATAATAAATTCTTCGGTTAAACATTGCCTTGGTATATATCAGGTTAGTCCTGTACTTGACTTTGACAAGGATCCTTCAATGGATATTTCCTATGATCAAGTTAAGTTACAGCCAACTATTCCTAACATCGAGATTAATTCTGATTTTAATCCCTTTAAGATTTTTAATGATGATAAAGTTAGTATAATCATTAATGATGAAATAGCTCCTGATAATAAATTAATCTTGGAGGACGATAATAATCAAGATTTAAAGATTTTCCAGATTTTGAATAAATTTATTGTAAGTACTAATAAGTCATCTCTTATAATAATAAATCAAAATTTAGCTCATCAGAGAATATTGTATGAATCTTTTTTAAAATCAATTTTTGAGAACTCTGTCAATTCTCAAAAGTTAGTTTTTCCAATTGAGTTAAGTTTGACAAAAAAACAATTACTATTATATAATATAATTATCGATGAATTTAAATCAATCGGTTTCGATATAAATGTTAAGAATAAATTAATGCTTATTGAGTCCATTCCATATGGAATAGAAAAAAATAATGTTGAAGAAATTATTGAAAATATTCTCAATGAGGACTTTAATACTTCTAATGATTTTAGTGCATCTGATTTCTTTGCAAAGAGACTTTCAAAAATTACATCAATCAAATCAGGTCAAAAACTTAATTTAGATGAGCAGGAATATATTGTAAATCATTTATTTTCATGTAAAGAACCTAATCTGTCACCTGATAATAAGCAAATATTTATTACTTTAAATAAAAACGATATAGAAAACAAATTTAATGGGTAGGGTAAGTGAGATAGTAAAACATTTGATCATAATTAATGTGATTTTTTATATTGCATCAATGGTTTTTGGCGAGTTGATGTATGATCTATTTGCTATGCACTATCCAAAAAATTCAACTTTTTTTCTTTGGCAACCTCTTTCTCATATGTTTATGCATGGAGACACAACTCATATTTTATTTAATATGTTTGGTTTATGGATGTTTGGTACTCCACTAGAACAAATGTGGGGAAAACAAAAATTTATTTTCTTCTATTTGTCTGCTGGTTTTGGTGCAGTTCTTATTCAAACTCTAGTATATCATTATGATGTTTTATCTGTAACACAATTATTAATTGATAATGGCTTAACAAAAAATGAAATAAATAGTTTTTTCGAAACAGGTAGACTAAATACTAGTTTGATACAGATATTAGGAGAAGCGAAACTTACTTCTGGAATTCAGTCATATAAGGCAGTTATGGTAGGTGCATCAGGAGCTCTTTATGGTATACTAGTTGGATTTGCTATGTTATTTCCAAATGTTCAATTAATGCTTCTTTTTCCACCAATACCTATTAAAGCTAAATATTTAGTACCTCTTTTAATTTTATTTGACCTTTTCTTTGGATTTACATCATATTCAGTTGGCCCAATTGCTCACTTTGCTCACATTGGTGGAGCAATTACTGGATTTATAATGATGTGGTACTGGAAAAAAAATCAGTTTAATAATAAGAGATGGAATTAGGGTTTAGATATTTTTTAAATCAACCTTTTTATAAAAAAATTATAATAATCAATATTATTGTTTTTTTACTTCCACTAGTTGTAAATACATTTTTATTTCTATTCAACTTAAAACAATTTTCCCTCATCTATTACTTTGATCTTCACCCAGGAGCGGGAGATGTTATTAGAAGTCCTTGGACCCTTATATCATATTCTTTTTTTCATATTGATTTTTTTCACATATTCTGGAATATGTTGATTCTTTTTTTTGTTTGCAAACATTTTTTAAATTTTCTAACAAATAAAAAATTAATAGAAATATATTTTTATGGTGCACTTATGGGAGGTCTATTCTTTGTGATTTCATATAATATTTTCCCAGTATTTAAAAATGCCTTTTCACCTTTGATAGGATCATCAGCTGCTGTCTACGCCCTACTTATTTTCGCTTGTTCATATATGCCGAATACTAGAGTAAACCTTATTTTTTTTGATATTAAATTAAAATATTTAGGTCTTTTCTATGTTTTATTAAGTTTAATACAGATACCCTTTAGCAATGCTGGTGGAAATATTGCACATTTGGGTGGTGCTTTTTATGGTTATTACTATGCGAAGAACTTTAATTTATGGGGCTCAACATTTGACTCAATTGTTAACTTGATTAATAATTTTGTGTATAAACCAAGAGAAAACAGAGATAATCAAAAAAAGATTGACAATATTTTGGATAAAATAAGTAAATCTGGATACGAAAGTTTAAGTAAGAATGAGAAGGATTTTTTATTTAAAAATTCTAATAATGATTAACTTTTAGATTTTCTTCTTTTAATAAAAATATATAGTTGCCATAAGATTATGAATACTAAAAAATGTGCGAGATAAGACTTTGGTTTTCCATCTAGCCCAATAGTTGTAAATATTCGATCCCATCTAAATTTCCAGTTTTGAATCCCATTAAATAGTCCATCAATACTCATCCAAATAAAAACTGGTTTACCTAAAACATGATCAAACGGAACAAAACCCCATACTCTTGAATCTTCTGAGTTATATCTATTGTCTCCCATCATCCAATAATAATCTTGTTTAAATGTGTATGAGTCTTGTTCTTTACTGTTTATAATAATTCTGCCATTTGAGATCTCAATATCATTAAATTCATAATCTTTTATTATTTTTTTATAAAGTGGGAGATTATCTAAACTTAGATCAATTTGGTCTCCTTTTTTTGGAATATAAATTGGGCCTAGAAAGTCGTTATTCCATTTAAAATTGTTGTTATTAGGAAAGAAATTTAAATTAGATACTCCTTTACTTTGAGTTGCTCTGTAAATAGTGTCAAATAGATTAGAATTTTCAATTTTAAAAGCATCCTCATATGTTAAACTAATCTCTCTTGAGCTATCGATTAATTCACTAATAATTATATTGTTATCCCTAATAATGCTTATAGGAATTCCAGAGTCATCCGTATATATCAAATATTCATTATCATTTGTATTGGAGATACTTAGAATATAATTTGATATTTCTTCATATGATCTTGGAGTTAAATTTTTAATAATAAATTTTCTAATAAAACCCTCAATTCCTATTTCTTTTAGTTTGTTTGATGAAACTCCTTTATCAGACTTTATGATATATGTAAAAATCGGTTTAGCTCTATCTGGTAAGACATTTTTTTTACCATTTATAAAAATTATTCCATCTTTAATTTCAATTGTATCTCCTGGAATGCCAAGTGCTCTTTTTACGTAATTTGATTTTTTATCTCTTGGTTTAAAAACTCCTTTTTCCTTGACAAAAAATTTTCTCACAGTATCTGCAGGCCAATTAAAAACTACAATATCATTATTCTTTATTTCTTGAAATCCAGGAATTCTAATATATGGTAATTGTGGACTTTTTAAATATGATCTAGTTTTAATAATTGGTATAGTATCATGAACCATAGGAAGAGTAACAACAGTCGAGGGAACTCTGGCGCCATAATGAAACTTACTTACTAATAAAAAATCACCTACTCTTAAAGTCTTCTCTAACGATCCAGTTGGTATTACAAAAGGTTGAAAAAAATAATTATGTACAATTGTTGCTATAACTATAGCAAAAATGAATGAGCCAATGGATCTTTCAAATCCAGAGAAAGAAATCTCTTTAACTAATTTTGTTTTGCTACTAACATAGCTTATGTAAAAAAAATAAAAACCAAGAGTTAGTATAACTAGTATTCTGTCAATCTTGGAGTTATGGTTAAACCTTTTAATAAATTCCACCCAAACTACGGGTATCATAAGAAGATTAATTACTGGTATAAAAATAAGTATTATCCACCATCTTGGTCTTTTAATAATATCTAAATGTTTAATGATATTATGGAACGGAATAATTGCGTGCCAGCCTGGAACTCCAGCTAGTCTAAATAGCTTATGAGATCCAGCGAAGATTAACCCATTGTAAATCAAGAAAAAATAAAACCACTCAATAAAACTCATTCTAGTCTAAATTAATTTTTAGTTTAATTCCTGCATTTTGAGAAAAATCAAAATAATTATTTTCAATAAATGGTCTAATAGATAGATCCTCACTTACATTAAATTGAAGTAAATGAGCTCCTACATTTGCATCAATGATATTTAGAACATAAGTACCTACTAAAAACATAAACGCAAAATCTTTATACCTCCTGTGAAACTTCATACCCTCTAATAATTTCTCATTTTCAGGAATTATGTCAATATATTCATCATCAAAATATCCAGCTAGTCTTCTCTTATAAGCCGTTCTATATTTATTCATTTCTTTTTGATTGTAATTGAAATAATATGCTGATGTTCCTAATCCACCATATATAATTGGAACCATCCAATATCTTCTTGTATAAATTTGACCCAGCCCAGGGATTACTGAAGAATAAAATGCAGCTTTTGATGGAGTCAAAGGATCATTTATTAATCTTTGTTTTCTTGGACTAACATATATTGAATCTGTTTCATATTGGGAATAAGAATAAAATGAAAATAAAATTAATATTAATAAAAAAAAATTTCTCAATTTGATAATTTTTTTAGAATTGAGTATAGATCATTAATACTTTTAAAAGTAGTTGATAATGAAACTTTACCAGTTGAATCTTCTTTAAGTTTTATTTTTGACCCAAAAATTTTTTCAAATTTATTGGTTGCATCAATATAGATTTTAGAAACATCAGAACTTATATTCGAATTAATTTTTTTAATATTCAGTTCTCTTACAATTTTTTCAGTTTGTCTTACAGATAAATTTTTTGATATTACTTGCTCATAAATTTCTAATTGAATTTTTTTATCATCAATATTAATAAGAGCCCTTCCATGGCCCATTGTTAAGAACCTGTCTCTTATTCCTGATTGAATGATTGGGTCAAGTTTAAGTAATCTAATATAGTTGGAAATTGTTGATCGATCTTTGCCAACTATTCCTGAAATAGAATCAATATCAAGCTTATACTCATCAACTAATCTCTCATAGCTTAATCCAATCTCAATTGGATCTAGATCTACTCTCTGGACATTCTCAACTAATGACATCTTAAGAATATCCGATTCACTTTCAACTCCTCTAATATAACAAGGAATTGAAGTTAAGCCTGCTTTTTTTGTTGCTCTAAATCTTCTCTCTCCTGATATAATCTCATATTTAGATGAATCTATCTTCCTTACAGTAATTGGCTGAATGATCCCAATTTCTTTTATAGAATTTTTAAGACTATTCAGTTCAGAACTATCAAAATTGGATCTCGGTTGATTTGGATTAACTTCTATCTTATTAATATCGATTTCAAATGAATTAATATTATCAAGGGGTTTTAAGTTGTTCTCATCGTCACTTGAGCTACCTAGAAGAGCATCAAGGCCTCTTCCTAAAACTCTCTTCTGCTTTTTATCAGACATTTATATTCATTTTAATTATTTCGTCAGCAAGAGAAAGATAGTTTTTCGTTCCCTTAGAAGTTACATCGTAAGTTATGATATCTTTTCCAAAACCAGGAGCTTCGCCTAGTTTTATATTCCTTTGAATAATTGTTTTAAATACTATATCTCCAAAATGTTTTTTTACTTCATCTACAACTTGATTTGAAAGTCTTAATCTAGAGTCATACATAGTCAAAAGAATTCCTTCAATATCTAGTTCTTGATTATGTACTTTTTGTACACTTTTAATTGTGTTGAGAAGCTTACCTAAACCTTCAAGGGCAAAATATTCACATTGAATTGGAATTAACACTGAATCAGAGCATGTTAGTGCATTAAGTGTAATTAATCCTAGGGAAGGAGCACAATCAATTAAAATAAAGTCATAATTAGCTTTAATACTTTCAATTTGATCTTTTAGTTTATATTCTCTATTTTCAACATTAACCAATTCTATTTCAACACCAACTAGATCTATACTTGATTGAATTATATCAAGATTAGGAGAATTAGTTTTTTTTATTAAATCGTTAATTTCTACAGATTCAGAAAAAACTTGATAAAGAGAATAACCTTTTTCACTTGGATCAAATCCAAGTCCAGAAGACGCATTTGCTTGAGGGTCTGCATCAATGATTAAAACTTTCATTTCAAGAACACCTAAAGAAGCAGCAAGATTAACTGAAGTAGTTGTTTTACCAACTCCACCTTTTTGATTAGCTATTGAAATTATTTTTGCCATTATTACTCATTTTCTGATTTATATTCTATTATAAATATATCCTCTTTCTGTTTTTTTAAATTATATTTTTCTCTTCCATATTGTTCTAAACTATCTAAATTTTCAAGTCTATTTAATAACTCTTGATCTTTTACAATTTCTTCTGTTAGTGCGTCTTTTCTCTTTTTTAGCTTTTTAATTTCTCTATTTAATTCAGCATGAATAAGAAGTGAATTTGTATCTAGAAAAGTCATCCAAAGTATGAATGCAAAAAATATAATTAAATACTTAAAGTATGATTTATCAATTACAGATTTTAGTTTAATGAAAAATTCACTCATTGAATTTACTTTGGTAAAATTTTAAAGATACCCTCACCTTCTACACTAATATAGAGATACCCATCAGGGCTGAGATTTACGTCTCTAACTCTACCAATTCTAGGAAAAAGTTTTTCTCTTATAATTATTCCAGAATTATCAAATTCTAATCTTTCAAGATATCGAAAACTCAATGATCCTACTAATAATGAATTATTCCAATCGGGATAAATTTGAGAATTTTCAATCATTACAATCCCTGAGGGAGCAATAGAAGGAGTCCAATAATAAAATGGGTCAGTAACCCCATTTAAGGTTTTATTTTTAGTTATCTCACTACCACTATAGTTAATACCATACGTTGCTTTTGGCCAACCATAATTTCTATTTCTTACAGGATCTTCGTTAGGTTTAGGATCTTTAATAATATTTATTTCATCTCCACCTCTAGGACCATGTTCATGAATCCAAATTTCATCACTGTTAAATCCACTCACAATACCTTGAGGATTTCTATGACCATAGCTCCATATAGCCTTCTTTGAATTTTCTAGATCAAAGAATGGATTATCTTTAGGAATAGAACCATCTAAGTTCAATCTGTAGACTTTTCCTCCATCTAAATTTAAAGCTTGTGGGTTAATATCTCTATTACCTCTATCACCTATTGTAAAATAAACATGTTGATTTTTTAATAAAATACTTCCACCAAAATGTCTTTCCTCTTCAGAGTCTGGCGATGCTTTATAAAGCTGTTTTAGTTCGATTAATTTTTCTCCGTTAAATTTAGCTGAATATAATGATGTATTTGAGCCATTTCCTGAATCAGAAACACTTGCTGTTAAATAAATTATTTTATTGGAACTAAAGTTTTTGTCTACTGCTACATCTAATAGACCACCTTGTCTTGAAAAAACAATTTTAGGAATACCTTGAATTATCTTTTTCTTACCATCTACAACGTGATATAAAATTCCTTTCTTGTCCGTAACTAAAAATGATGATTCATTAGTGAATGCAAGTCCCCATGGAATATCAATTCCATCAACAATTTTAACTAATTCAAATGAGTTTTGGTCAAAATCTTGAATAGGGGGGGTATTCTCTTGTTGAGAGCAAGCATAAGATATACTTAAAATAATAATTGAAAATAATAGGGTAGTATTTTTCATAATTCTAATTTAAAATAATTTAATCACTCGATAAAGTTTTTTTTAAATCAAGTCTATTAAACTAACGTTTTGATAATTTCTTTTTAGATAATCCAATGTTTTTTCCATTAGCTCTCCCATAGATTTACATTTTTTAAAGTATTCTTCTTGAGTGAACTTATATATTTCTTGTTTTAAATTCTTAACATTTTCTTTTTTACTAACAGTATCTCTTTTCATTATACTGATTAAAAGCTTAATTCTTTCATCTGAAACAATTAGTCTTCTTGAAATAGTTGATCTTTCTTCAATTTTATACTGGATAATTGAGTCAGTTTTTAATTTATCTCTGACAATATCCATCATTGGTTTATTCTCTTTAAAAAATTGTGGTCTATAAACTGAAAATTTACCCTCAAAGCATTGTTGATCAAAATCAATAGCTCTTATTTTATATATAACTTGATCAAAGTCATGAATAGGTATTACCACGTAATTATATGATCTCATATCTCCAAGTAGTCTTATCATACATCTTTCATTGAATTTTACATATTCTTTTGCAATTTGAGACTTTTGAAGTTCTGTACATTTAGGTAGATAATCTTGTATGAAAATATCTCCTGGTATTCCTGCTATATGTTCTTCAATTAAAGATGAGTTATTGACCAAAAAGTTAAGGTTTCTTGGTGATAACATATGTTCAAATTCTATTCCATAGACTCTTGAAGCATCTGTTTTTTTTACATAGAAGTATGTGAAATTATCATTAACTATATTTCTAATTTTTACTCTAAATGGTTTAGAATTTCCAAATGTGCAATAGTCAACAGAATCTACATTAAGATAAGGAATTGATGAGGCATTTCCATCAGAATGAAGAAGTGTATATATAATTTTCAAGTTTTTATCTATCTCTTGTCTCTCACTTTCGTTGAAAATAAGCCTAACCCACAAAGTGTCATTATTCTTTTTATCATATAGACTTATAGAATCTGAATATCTTAATAAATCATCATATGAAATAACATCTTCCATCCATCTGTCATGTTGCTTTAAAAAAAATTTAAGCTCTTCAGATATAGGATAGAAAGGTTTTTTCTTTGATATTAATTTTTTGCTAATTTCCATTGATTAAATATACAATAAACCAAAAAAAGTCGGGATGACAGGATTTGAACCTGCGACCCCACGCACCCCATGCGTG
>JBELLF010000010.1:0-25230 GCA_042088875.1 Candidatus Marisimplicoccus framensis
AATCTAATAAAAAAAGGCTCCATATGGAGCCTTTTTAATATTATAGAAAGAGCTCCTGAGAGCTCTTTCATCCAAACAAAATAATTACACTCAATTATTCTGGAAGCACTACATTATCAATTGCGTGTATAACTCCATTAGAAGCATCTACATCTGCAATTACAACTTTAGCTTTGTTACCATTGACATCTTTAACATATACATTGCCTTCCCATAACTTCAGGGTTAGATTGTTACCTTGTAAAGTTGTAACACTAAACTCTCCACCGTTTTCATTGATAGCATTGACTACATCAGCAGCCATAAATCTTCCAGCAACAACGTGGTAGGTAAGAATTGATTGTAAAGTTTCTTTATTCTCTGGTTTTAATAATGTTTCAATAGTACCTTCAGGTAATTTGTTGAAACCATCATTAGTAGGTGCAAATACTGTAAATGGTCCTTCTGAAGAAAGAGCATCAACCAATTCACCAGCTTGAACTGCAGCAACAAGGGTAGAGAAATTATCGTTAGAAACAGCAGTTTCAACAATATTCATCTCACTTAAGTTAGATGTTAGTGCAAAGCTTATAAACGAATATTTTAAAAAATTAATTAACATATTTATGCTTTATTTAGATTAAGCAGCAAATGTTCAATTTTTAAATATAAACCTAACACATTAAATCTTGTTTAACTTTTATTTAATATATCTTTTAACATAATTTTATGTGTAAAAACTATGGGTAAATGAAAATTATATCTATTAATCATATGATTATATTTATACAAAAAAACTATGAATTTTAAAGAGATCTTTACAGCTAGCATGATTTTATTTGCTATTATTGATATAATAGGTGCTACTCCAATAGTTATTTCATTAAGGGAAAAGGTTGGTAAGATTGAATCAGAGAAAGCAACTATAGTTTCAATGATAATCATGATTGGATTTCTATTTATTGGTGAAGAAATTCTAAACCTAATTGGAATTGATATTAATTCATTTGCAGTTGCTGGTTCGATTGTTATCTTTTTTATTGCACTCGAAATGGTCCTTGGTGTTACTATTTTTCAGGGAGATGCACCTGAAACTGCATCAATTGTTCCAATTGCTTTTCCTATAATTGCTGGAGCAGGTACTTTAACAACTTTGTTGTCTCTTAGAGCTGAGTATGAGCTTATAAATGTAATAATCGCAATTATCATAAATTCAATTTTTGTTTATTTAATACTAAAATCTTCTAATAAAATCGAAAGACTTTTAGGAAAAAATGGAATTGCAATCATTAGGAGAGTTTTTGGGATTATTTTACTTTCAATATCAGTAAAGCTATTTTCGACAAATATTAGTTTAATTGTTTAAGGTTAATGAGATATTTTAAGCTCATAACAATATACTTTATGTCAATCGCATACGCATATGTTGGTGTAAGACATTTTATTGATCCTGATTTTTTTCTTGCTATAATGCCTAATTACTTAACTTTTCATCTTGAATTTGTCTATTTAACTGGTATTGCTGAAGTTGTTCTAGGTATAATGTTATTATCAAAAAAAACTAGAAAAACAGGAGCTATTGGTCTTATTATTCTTTTAATACTTGTATTCCCTGCAAATATTCACTTAGTTCAGAGTGAATTGTCACAATCTCTACTAGGTGTTACAAAAAGCCAATCAATATATAGATTGCCTTTTCAGGGCTTATTAATATCAATAGCATATTGGCATTCAAAAAATAATTAAATTTAGTAATGAAAAAGCTTTTTAAGTGGCATGAAAAAATGATTGAAAAGGTAACTAAAGAATTTAACCTCACTAGATATCAAATATTAATTCTGACCTGGCTTGAAGGTATTTTAATTGGAGTTCTTTTATGTAGATTTGTTTTCTAGATATCAATAATACCTTCAAAAACTAATTTAGCTGGACCTGTAATATTAATTTCTGAAAACTTTTTACCAGTCTTTAAAAACTTAACTTCTAGATCTCCACCTAAACATTTCATTTTTATTTTATTGCTTGTAGTTTTACCAGTATAGTTCATGCAGATAGCTGATGCAGTCGATCCAGTACCGCATGCTCTTGTTTCATCTTCAACTCCTCTCTCATAAGTTCTTATTTTAAATACCTTATCTGAAACTCGCTCAACAAAATTTACATTTACGCCTTCTTTTTTATAATAATCATTATATCTAATAGATCTTCCAGCATTCTTTACATCTAATTCATCTGTATTTATTGATTCAACGACAAGATGAGGTGATCCAGTATCCATCCAAATTCCATATTCATTTTCAATAATGCTAGAATTTAATTTCATTTGCATGGTAATTAACTCATCACTAATCACTTCTGCTTTATGAATTCCGTCAAAAGCTTCAAAGACCGTTTTTTTATTAATTATATTATTTCTGTAAGCATGAAGAATTGCGCATCTAGATCCATTTCCACAAAGAGATCCTAGATTACCATCTGAAGTATAATGAAGAATTTCAAAATCTGTTTTAACTGATTTTTTTATCAATATCAAACCATCCGCTCCTATACCAATATTTCTATTGCAAAGCTTATAAATTTGAGATTTTGTTAAACAGAGATTAATTTCTCTATTATCTATAATAACAAAGTCATTACCAGCACCATTATACTTTGAAAAGCTAATTTTCATTAATGCGCAAAAGTAAGTAAAATATGTCTTAAAAAACTATTTTCCGTTTTGAATTGGATCAGAGTTTGGCATAATTTTATTTAGTATAAAATATACAGGACAAAATTTAGTAAATGGACTTACTATTTGAAGTAATCCTGTACCAATTACTATCCATAAAAAGTCAAAATTTCCTGTTAAATAACTTAAACCAACTCCAGTTAAATAAAGTAAACCTACTAATGCATCGTGAGCTCTTACCTTAGAAATATTTTTTTCCATTTTTTTAATATTTGGGTTATATATAAATTTATAAAATAATTTTATTTATTGTAGATAATTTTACGAATTTCTCCCCAATTAACAAGTTTTATTCCTTCGTCCTTTAATAGCTTTTTTATCTCTTTAGAGTTAAATACATCATAGTCAAGCTGTCGCCAAAGTGAACCATATTCTGGATGGTCTATGGTTACACCCTTAAGTTCTTCGTTATCATATCCTAGATGGAGAAGAAACACGTTTAGACCTGGTTGTAAAGATTTAATTTTGTTTGAATATAATTTATACCAATCTTCATATTTATAATTATCGTCAACTATAACTGAACTAGCTAGCTCTTCTCCATAAGCTGCTTCTAAAAAAGTTCTATCTGCACCTGGGTATAGCATGTAGATGTCATTTACTGGAACTATATAATCAGGCATTGGAAAATTATCATCAAATAGATTTAAAGCCCTTGATTTGGTTACCATAGAGACAAGTTTGTTTTTATGCCCAACTTCGATATATACTCTCCAAAGGTTTTTATTTACTGCAAGTGCACCCATATGAGTATCAATATGAGTAGGATTTAAACCAATCTGTCTAGAAAAATCAATTTGCGCTTGAAGTTCTTTCCTAACTTCATCTGGATTAGCGTTAATGTTAACATCACTTGTATTGTCATAGAATTCATTATCTTCATTTAAAAGAGAACTTATTTCGTTAGATGATGAGACTCCATTCCATTTGTAATTTTTCCATTCAGCTGTTAATGTTAAATGTAATCCTATATCATAATTTGGATTTTCTTTGTGAAATACAGCAACCTCTTTAATCCATGGTGATGGAATCATTGCACTCCCTGAATTAATTGCATTATTCTTGTAACCATCAAAAGATGCAATATTAACTGAATGAGATACCCCTATGTCATCTCCATGAATAATTAATAGTTTAGCATCTTTTTCATAACCTAGTTTTTCTGCGATATTGTCTATCTGGGCATGAGAATTTATAAATAATATCAAAGAGATTATTAAAGCAAAGTTTTTCATAATTGTATTGATTTATAACATAATATAAGTATATTTTGGATAAATACATTTTTATGAAAAAACTATTCATATTTCTATATTTTCTTTTATTAACATCATGCTCAATTGAGTCAAGTGAAAATAAAATAGGAATCGTAATTCATGGTGGAGCTGGAACTATTCTTAAAGAGAACATGACTCAAGAATTAGAGAATTCTTATATAATTAAATTAGAAGAAGCTGTAACGGCTGGATATGAAATTTTAAAAAATGGTGGATCGAGTAAAGATGCAGTAGAAAGAGCAATAAGAGTTATGGAAGATTCACCCCTTTTTAATGCAGGCGTTGGTGCTGTTTTAACTAATGATGAAAGGGTAAGTCTTGATGCATCATTTATGGATGGTGAGAGTCTTAATGCTGGGGCAATAGCAGGATCTAGCTATATTAAAAATCCAATATCTGCTGCAATTGCTGTAATGGAAATGTCTCCTCATGTTTTGTTATCTTCAAAAGGTGCTGATGACTTTGCTATTGAGAAGGGAATTGATACTGTTGCAAACTCATACTTTATAACTGAAAGGAGGCTAAAGTCACTGAGAAGACTAAAGGATAAAAATGTTTCATTTAAAGATCCTTTTATAAAAGACTCTAAATATGGAACTGTAGGTTCAGTTGCTATTGATATAAATGGAAATATATCTGCGGGAACATCAACTGGTGGTACTACAAACAAAATTTGGGGAAGGATAGGGGATGTGCCAATAATAGGAGCAGGAAACTATGCAAATAATGAATGTTGTGGAATTTCTGCAACAGGATGGGGTGAGCATTTTATAAGAAATGTTGTTGCTTATGATATAGCTGCTCAAATAATTTATAAAAATGAAAACATTAAAGTTGCATCAAAAAAATCTCTAGATAAAGTTAAATCTACAGGAGGAGATGGTGGAGTAATTGGTCTTGATAAGAATGGAAATGTTGCAATGGAATTTAACACAGCAGGAATGTATAGGGCTCATATTGATAATGAGGGTAAAATTACAATTAAAATCTACAAAGATTAATTCTTTGGTTTAAATACTGTTCTATCGCTAAGGTTTAAAAGAATTTTGGACTTTGAAAACAAAAGTGGAAAGTATATATCATTTGCCCAATCTTCGTATAAATTGTCATAAAATTTACTGTCAGGATCTCCTGATTGACCAGGAGAATTTGTTGCAAAGCTATTGTCCCAATTTCCAGTATCAATCATTACTCTAAAACTACCCCCTGATCTTTGATTAAACGAGTTAGAAGTTGATCCTGGTGTATATCCATCACCTCCTCTTGGATATGATTTTAATCCAATGATTTCCCTAATCGAATCATTTACAACTTTTTCTAATGGGTGATATATTTTGACATGTTTGAAATCTTTCTGACCATAAACCCAATTATCAGGATTTTCTCCAAATTTTTCTTTTAAATTATCTATAGAAGAATTAAAGGTTTGGTTCAAAAGTTCTTTTCTATCTTTAGCATTCATTTTAGAAATTTTATCAATTACTGTGAAAAGCTGCATTGAAATGTAGTTTTTCACCTTTTCTGGTATGAATTTCTTATTTATTTCTTGAATTAGCTGATTCTGCCATTCAATATATATTCCAGCCTCAATTGATGATTTTGATAGTTTTTTATCCCATTTCTCAAGCATAGAAAAGTATTCGATATTATTAAAGATAAGTCCAGTTGAAAGATTTATGATTTGTTCAGAAGGAATCGAATAATAATCAACTTGTAGTTCAAGCATTTCTTTTATATTAAATTTCTCTTTACTCTCAATAACTCTAGTTATTCTCTCACCTCTATAAGGGTCTGCCCAGTCAAATCCTATAGCCTCCCATTTATTATAATCATCAGTTGTTACATTTTGATTTGCTGTAGATATATATCCTATTTCTGGATTATATAGGTTAGGTTTTTCTTTTATTGGCAGATACCCTTCCCACTTATAACTACCTTCACCACTAACTGGAACCATTCCACTATGAGTTTTTCTAATTGGAGCTATTCCAACAGCTTGCCATCCTATATCTCCATACTTATCAGCCCAGACCATATTCTCCCCTGGAATATTAAAATAAGTACAGGCCTCTCTAAATTCATCCCAAGATTTAGCTTGATCTATTCTAAGAGATGCTAAGTAAGGTGACCCTCCAATTTCTGACCATCCATTTTTGACTGCATAAGCTTTATTTCTTTTAGTATCTATAAAGGTTACTGGACCATGAACTGAATAAAAAAGATTAACATCAACTTCCTCAGTTCCTTTGACTCTAATTTTCTCTTCTATGATCTCAAACTCATTCCACTGACCATTATAAAAATATTGGTAAGAGTTTCTAGGGTTAAGATCATAAATATATAAGTCCTCTGCATCAGTCCTAAAAACTGTTAAGCCCCATGCTCCAATGCCATTGTGTCCAATTGAAATTCCTGGTATTTCCGGTTCACCTCCTCCGATGACGTTCCATCCTGGTGCTACCAGATGTGCCATATATCTTAAGGAAGGATTTGATAGAGACCTATGTGGATCATTAGCTAAAATAGGAGAGTTTGACACAGATTTTTCAGCTGATATTGCCCAGTTATTACTTCCAATAGAGTATTTATCATTTATCATATCTTCTTGAAAAATATCTACAACCTTATCTTCATTTCTGTATTTTTCTAATATGTATTTTTCTTTAAATTCAATAGGGTCTCTATATGCGTCATATAATCTCAAGATATCTTGTTTTAAGTCCTCATAAGTAATATCATCAGGTAGTTTTAGTGATGGCTCTTTAGGGTGAAACCACAGTAAATCTTTAACTAGATCTTCCCCGATTAGGGAAACTGCTCTACCTATGTTTAACTCTTCTTGAATATTTCCTAGAAGTCCCTGATGTCTTGAGATAACAACTTCATTGGTCCAAGATTCTGGTTTAATATCTAAAATATCAAATTCAATGGGTAATAAATCAGGATTAGCATTAACCTCTTCAATGTACTTGTTTACTCCGGACACAAATGAAGAGACTATTTCAAAACCATCTTCATGATAATGATTTAATTCATCTTTGATATCTCCTCTAAACTTGAATAATCTTGTTCCTATATCTCTCTCAATTTCATCTACACCAAATATTTCTGAAACAGTTCCTGTAGCTTGTCTTCTCCATATTTCAAATTGAAATAATCTGTCTTTTGCAGCCAAATATCCCTGCATAAAGAAAAGATCATTTTGGTTATTTGCATAGATATGGTTTATTCCATAATTATCTCTTATAACTTCAACCTCATCTAATATTCCACCTAATTCTATAGAATTTGAACATGATAATATAAGAGCTAATATCGAAAGTAAAAGTGGTTTTTTTAACATAATTATTTATTTCAATTTATTAAAAATAAATTTCTTGTGCCAATCTAAAAGTATTGGAGTGTGCTTCAATTATATTCTTTAGAACCTCTGAATATCCACCACCCATAGATACTTGAACAGGTATTGAGTTTTTTTTGCACAATTCTAAAATAAATTTATCTCTTTCTTTACATCCATTTATTGATAAACCAAGCCTACCTAATTTATCATTGCTAAGAACATCAACACCTGATAAGTAAAAAATAAAATCTGGTTTAAAATTGTCAATAGCATTAGGTATAATATCTTTTAATTTCTTTAAATAGGATTGATCGTCAGTATTATCATCAAGTTCCAGATCAATATCACTTTTTTCTTTTCTAAACGGGTAGTTTTTTTTTCCATGAAAAGATATTGTGAATACTTTATCGTTTTTAGAGAAAATTGATGCAGTACCGTTTCCTTGATGAACATCAAGATCAATTATCATGACCTTTTTTACCAGTTCTTTATTAATAAGATAGTTTGCAGCAACAGCTTGGTCGTTTAACATGCAAAATGCTTCTCCTCGATTGTAAAATGCATGATGAGTTCCCCCTGCAATATTCATTGATATTCCATGTTTAATTGAGTAATGTACACATTCAATTGTACCTTGGGCAATAACCATTTCTCTTTCAATAAGTTCTTTGCTGAGAGGAAAACCAATCTCTCTTATCTCTTTTTTTGATAGTTTAAGATTTTTTAATCTTTCGAAATATTCTTGTTTATGTGTTTTTAAAACAATTTTATCTGAAATAATTCCAGGTTCAAAAAAATTATCAAAGGAACAAGTATTTTCTCTAATTAACTGTTCAGGAATAAGCTCATATTTAATCATTGGAAACCTGTGGTTCTCTTCAAGTGGGTGTATGTAATTTTGGTTGAAAGCAATTTTGAGCATATTTAAATATAAAAAAAGGCCTCAAAAGAGGCCTAAAATTTAAATAGAATTTTAATTCTTATTAATTATCTGAACTTAGTTCAGGAATTAGTCTCATATGACGAATTCTTCTTTCTTCAACTGCTGCTTGAACACGTGCGCTATCTTGATCATAGGAATTAGGCCCAAACATTTCATCATATTTTGAAATTAATGCTTGAAGAGGCTCACCATAATCAGATTGCTGATCTTCAAAACTAGCATGATCAAAAAATACAGCTACCCAGTTTCCATCACAACCAGAAGTACAATTTAATACTGTAGTTCTTGACATTTCCACATCCATTGCTTCTCTTGCCATTACTTGTCTCTCTCTGAATCTCCAAAAGTCTTGACCTTTACCTTCTTTAACTTTGTAGAATATCACTCTTCTTAACAAGTCATTTGGTGGATTTTCAGGTGACCAGGATGCCCATCCAACTCTTGTCCACATTGCAGTCCTACTAGCTTGATCATTTTCAATATATTGTGAAACGTTTTTAGCCCAATAGTCAAGCTCATCTTGATAATCATTGTCAAAAGATGCAATATCACCTACTTGAGCTCTCCATATTTTACCAGCGTTAGGACCAGTAAGAATGTTGAAAGTATAAAATGAAGAACGACCTTCTTCATTATTAAACATTTTTGTTTTTTTACCACCCCATTTAATAAAATTTTCCATTTGACCATCTTTAACTTCAATAGTTCGAGTCATTACAGTTTGGCTATTAATTGATATTGTAAGAAATAGAAATAAAATTGATATTATATTTTTCATAATTTTTTTTTTGATTATTAATTAATTTGGGGTGAGCTTAACTCAGGAAGAAACATTAGGTCTCTAAGTCTTTGACCATTTGGCATAAGCGATTCTTCCATTTTATTTAAGTCTTGTTCGTATGAATCATTTCCATATAGTTCATTATACTTCTCAATTGCTTTTTGGATATCTTCATTTCCTGAAGCTTGATCAGCATAATTTTTGTAACTGTAGAAAACAACAGCATTTGAGCCATCACATCCAGAACTACACCACCAAGAAGTCATATTAATATTGGTATTAGCTTCTTTGTGAGCGTTAGCTAGTCTACCTCTAAATTTCCAAAAATCGTCAGCTAAAGTTGGCTTAAAATTATAGAATAAAGCTCTAAATAATGGTCTATATTCATTAGAATCAGGTTCATAAGAAGCTCCATTAGCTTTACCCCATCTTCTTACTGCACCAGATGTATGAAGATCTCCAACCGTTTTTTGCCAATATTCATTACCAGCAGTATCAACGTTGTCAAGTTCTGCTATGTTTTCTGCAATTTGAACTCTCCAAAGATTTTGTGCATTAGGTCCACTCATAATTTGAAAAGTATACCACATTGCATCACCAGGTTTACTATTAAACATTTTAGTTTTTTTAGCAACACCATCCATCATTTTTTCCATTTGCCCCTCTTTAACATCAAGAACTCTTGTAACTGCTACTTGACTGTTAGTGTATGAAAAGGAAAAAATTGTAATTATTAATAATAGAATTTTTTTCATTGTTAATTGTTTTATTGTTAGTTGGAAATGTAATAATTTTTGAAAATGATTATATTATCTAAATGTTAAATTGATATAATATTAATGACCATCATTATTAGAAGAATTATCAATATAATTGAGCTAAAATATCTTACAGGATCTTTCATTTTTTTATTTTATTTTCAATAAATAATTTCCAAATAATTATAAATATTACAGTAATAATCAAGAATCTAATATCAAGCGAGTCACCATAATTTAAAAAGTCTCTCATATTACTAAATTAGTCAACAATTATAAACAGAGTTGTATTTTTTTTGTTTTCCTTTTTGTCATCTAAATCTGACAAAAACTCTATTGTTGTGAGTGTCCCAACTTTTTTATCCTTATCTATACTTAGAGAGTAAAACGAACTATTTTTATAAAGTACTCTTCCTGATACAACACCTTTCTTTAAAATATCAATGTTTTTATTTAATTCGGATTCATAATAACCTACAAGTCTTGTTAATGTTGGAAGACTAGTTTCAATAACAATATCTTTTTTACTTAAAGTTATTTTTCCGTTTATATCTAAATCTGTATAATTAATACCATTATCTCTAACAATTTTAATATTGTAGACTCCTAATAAACCAAACTCATTTAGATATTCTCCTATTAATCTATTTTTTGCAATTTTTTCAAAATCATTATCGTCTACAAAGTTGAAGTAATCAGTAAAATGACCTGAATAAATTATATCTGATGCAAGAACTTCATACTTTTGACTAGAGACCTCTCTTCTTGCTAATTTAACTATATCTTTATATTCTCCTTTAATTATTAAATAAGAAGAATATTTATTCTTTTTCTCACTCTGTCCAAGAACCCAGTGAATACTATCGCCTTTGATTAAAGTAAATGCATTTCCATAGAGTGATATTACTTCTTGAAGTGGACCTTTAATTTCATAATCTTGAAACTTTAAATTTGCTCTTTTTTTAGTGAAGTCTAAATAGTATTTTAAATCATTACTATCATAAAATATTTGACTAAATGATAAATTCAAAAACAGTAAACTAAATGTTAAGTAATAGTTTTTGATCATTTCTTAAACAACAAATTTAAAATACTATAAATGAGTATAACTGTAGCAATTATAAATAGAATCATTGGGTTTATAAACTTATTTATTAATCCAAATCCCATCATTAATGATACAATATTTAAAGATATTGAACCTATTATCAATATGGTCATGTAAAGTTGTCTCAATTAATTTTGATTAATAGCAATTTATAAAATTTAATTTATTCTAACACGTAATCGTTTTGAAGCTTAGAAATCTGAATCTTATATGATTTATACCATACAGGACCCATCTTCTTTGCGTTCATGTGTAACCTATTATTTTTCCATTTCTCAATAGACTTCATGTTTTTCCAATATGATATAAAGATGGAGAAGAGGATTATGACTTTGTTGAAAAAATATTAGATAATAATATAGAGGGAACTAAGGTGAAAAGTTATGAGGGTGATTTAATGATTTTTAAAGGAAACAAATCTATACACCAAGTAACACCTGTTGAAGAAGGAGAAAGAATCCTAGTTACATTTAATTACAATGAAATCCCTGGTATCTCATTATCAGAACAATCAAGAAGAACTTTTTTTGGAAGGATTAAATAAAAAAGGTCTCACTTGAGACCTCTTTTTTATTCTTCAGAAGAATCAGCTCTTTGTTGTTGATAAACATAAAAAAATTGAACCTTGCCATCCTTTATTGCAGCATCATTAACTTGATAAACAACAATTTCTTGACCATCAACATTTAGTGTAAGTTGATTTCCAGAAGTAACATAATCATTTACTTGGTTGTTTTCAGGGTTTTCACCTGTATTGTTAATAAACCACATTGGATTCCACCTTGGATTATTAGTTTCAAACCAGTTTTCAAGAAAAGTTATATGGTCTTCTGTCCCACTGATAAACTCTCCGCTTGGTCCCCAAACTGTAATGTCTTCAGCATTAAGACTTTTTATCTTCTCAATGTCTCTTTCATTATGTGCTGTGATATATTCGAGCCATACTTCTGATGCTGATGCAGGTCCAGCAGTAATTGTAGACCTTTCACCATCTTGAAGGATTGTAAATCCAATTTCAGCAGGCTCAGAGGTGACTTGTGTATCACAAGAGTATAGAAATACGGTTAAAGTAAAAATTAAAATAATCTTTTTCATAGTTATATTTTTTTTCAATTTAATTATAATTTTTTGGATTTAATCTTTTGTTAGAAATCTTTTCATAGCCAAAACTAATATTATATAACAATTGCTCATTTTTAGCTTTTGAAATAGATTAAATTCTCTTAAATCTCATCCTTTTTATTTCGTGACTTAAGTTTTCAATTAACTTATCTATTTCATCATCATTTTATCGATATATAACTTAATTTTCACTACAAGAAAGAACTATTAATGATATTATAATATATTTTTTCATTAAGCTAAATCTTCAAGATTTGTCCATTTACCTCCATTTGCAGCATTGAAACCTTTAGATTCGAAATATTTTCTTGCGGACTCAGCCCTCATTCCAGCTGCGCAAACAGTTACTATATTATCTTTTTTATCAAATTCTCTAATACGATAAGTTAAATCTTTTAAAGGAACGTTTATAGAGTTATTTAGATGACCAGATTTAAATTCAGATTCACTTCGAACATCGATAATAATTGCTCCATCTTCTAATAATTCTTTATAATTCTTTTTATTTTTTTTTGGAAATTTTAAAACAATTAGTAAAAAAATAAGTAATAAAATTATCCACCAATTTGACATAATAAATTCCATCATAATTTGTTAAGTTTTTTGAATTTCAAACTTACATAAATTCCAATTAATGAAAACATAGTTAATACTAGATATACTAATTGATGTCCTTTTATTCCAGGATATGCATCTAGTAGATATCCATATAAAGGAGTAGCAAATATATCAGGAGTATACCCAATAATTGACACAATTCCTATAGCAGTTCCTGATAATATTATTGGTATTTTTCCATCTCTTAAAATTGAAAAATAAAGTCCTCTGATTGCATATGTTCCAATCGCTACAATTATCAATGAAAATATAAATAATGAATTTAAAGAAAATGTTATCAATCCAGATGCAAACAATATTGACCCAAATAACATAATTATAAATCCATATACTATATTATTTATATTACCTATTTTGTCTGTATAAATTGCAATAATTAAGCAAACAATTGGTCTAAGGTATTGTTGGTAAGCACCTACTTTTGCAGATTGGATATCATCAAACATCATTACTTCTGAAGCATAGAGAGAATATATATCTGTTATTTTATATCCCATATAAGCACATAAAATTATTAAACCTATATATATAACGGATTTTGATTTAAAAAGCTTTTTCATTTCATCCAAATTTCCAATAATATGTTCTTTAGACGAGTCAATTCTTAAAGAATAGTTTACAAAAATCCCTATTATAAATACAATTAAAGATGAAACTCCTATAACATATTTAAAAGCTTCTTTTTTATCATCTATAGTTGCAGTAGATATTTCATTAGTCATAACTAATGAAAATATTATAACTCCAATAATACCTATTGAAGATGCAACTAATCCTCTACCAGCATCAAGAAAACTAAAAGTTTTACCTTGATTTTTCTTTCCTCCAATAACAGTAGTTGCTTTTATCATTGGAGCCCAGAAAAGAAATACTGTTGTAAATCCCCAATAAGCATATAATAACTGCATAACAATGTATGATGGATATGTCATCATTACAACACCTCCAAATGAGGTAAATATTAGTGAGTATGAAAGAAGTTTTCTAGGAGAAAATTTATCAGCTATAACTCCACCATATAAATATGATAAAAAAGCAACTATTCCGTATGTTGAAAATAATGCCCCAAGTTCAAGGTTTGTAAGATTGAAAATATCTAAAAAGGTTGGTCTAAAAACTCTTGCCAAAACATATGGTAGAATATATATAGACTCAGCAGCTAAAATAAGCGTTAGTAGATATATGTAATATTTATTTTTTATAAGGGTTTATTTTAAAATATTTAAAAGGTAAATAGAGTCAATTATAGTTGCAAATTCATCAGTTAAATTAGCTATCGAAGTCTCATAAATTGTTTCACAATCAATAATATTTCCATTAAATCCTTTAGTATTGTAACATGCGGTAGCATCTGAGACTAAATAAGTTTCAAAACCTAGATTTCCTGACATCCTAACAGTAGTAGATATACAATGGTTAGTTGTCATACCTGCCACTACAACTGAACTTATACTATTTTTTTTTAAAATTTCTTCAAGATCAGTTCCTATAAATGCGCTATTTACTTTTTTAGTTAAAACAATTTCATCTTCTAAAGGTTTTACATAGTCATTAAACTCAAAACCAGGTTTTGATTTATGAAGTTTCGATTCTTGATTAGTAGAACTATGTCTTACATGAATTACAGGAAGTTCAACTTCTCTCCATCTCTTTAGCATCTCTCCACATATATATTCTGCATTTGGGTTATTCCTTATAATACCAGGATAGTCTTTTTCTAAGAATGCTTTTTGAATATCAACTAAAAGTAATAAGGGTTTTTTATTTTTAAAATTTAGCACGAAAAATAATTTGTTTCTATAACTAAAGCTAAATATATAGAAATTGAAACAATTACTTAGAATTAATACTATATCGAATCCTCATGTTAATATTGGATGGAAGATTTGATGAGAGTATTAAAGCTATAATTCAAGTCAAACTATTCAATAAAAAGAAAAAAATGATCTTACTGAAAAATATGAAATGCTTATTAAGTGAATTACCTATAAAAAGAAAGCCCTCATAAGAGGGCTTTTATTTTAATTATTTGCAGCTTCATATAAAGCCATTTCATTGGTAATTAGAGGAGAGTCGATATAACATTTAGTTGAAATAATTTTATCGTTTTCCCATTGCCACCAGCAATGAAATGTTGATTCTGCTTTTTCACCAGTAGTCTTTGAAATTCCAGACCAATCAGCCCATTGAAGTGTGAAAGTACTTCCTTCATTGAATTGAATTGTAGTTAAAGCAGGTTCAATATGTTGAATTGAGTCCCATAAAACAGAATGATAATTATAACCGTCAATTATCTCTTGAGTTGAATATTCAATTGTATTGAAATAATGAATACCATCCTCAGTAAAATAATCTAAAGCTGCTTCAAATTTACCTTGTGTATAAGCCTCACCTAATGATCTAACTATTTCAGTTTTTTCATCATCTGAAGTTACAACTCCGTTCCATGGATTTTCATCAGTAGTAGCATCTTGACATGATACTAAAAGAATTGTAATTAAAAAATATGTTATTTTTTTCATGTTAATTGATTTAATGTTAACTAATTAAGAGATAAATATATCAAAACTATTGATTAAAAACACATTGAGATTGGTATTGATTCATTAAAAAAATTACAGAATAACGCTTAAAATGTTAGATACCTTAAATTTTAGTTATTAATTTTATTTCAATGAAGAACATCTTTGTTGTTACATTGTTACTTATACTTAGCTGTTCAAAGTCTGATGTAGATAGTAAATCAAAAGATAATTATTCCGGATTTGTTTTCTATGAAGGTCTTTCAACTAATTATATTCAGCATGGTGGGTTAAAAAGAGAGTATTTATTATATATTCCCCCCAATCTAAATAATCGTGAAAATCTTCCTGTAATTTTTAATTTCCATGGTTATGGAGATCAAGCTTTACAATTTTTTAACCAAACTGACTTAATTGAAATTTCAGATAATAATGGGGTAGTTTTGGTATATCCTCAAGGATCTTATTTACCAGATGGAGGTTCGCATTGGAATGCTGCTCCATCTAGTTCATCATCAACATCATTTGTAAATAAAAGTAGTACAGATGATATTGGTTTTTTTAAGGCTTTATTTGAAGAAATAAATCAAGACAATTTGATTGACTTAAAAAGAGTTTATGTGATTGGATACTCTAACGGAGGAATGTTCTCCCATTTTTTAGCTTGTAATACAGATAACATAATTACTGCTATCGGTGATGTTGCAGGGACAATGCTCGATGAAACATTTAATAGCTGTAATCCATCCTCACCAATTCCAATATTGAAAATACATGGAACATCAGATAGAGTTGTTGGCTACAATGGTAATAATAATTTAGAATATAAAAGTGTTGAAGAAGTGTTAGATTTTTGGAAATCTCATAATGGCTCTAAAACTGAAGAAGTTTTTGAGAATTTAGGAACTACCTCAATTTATTCAGAGTTTTTTAATATTTCTGTAAATGTAAATTTTGAAAAATATATATTTAATTCAAACGATAATAGTAGTGAAATTGTCCATTATAAGATTATTGATGGTGGTCATTGGTGGGATTACAGCTTAGATGACAATTTTAAAACAAGTTCTCTATTATGGGATTTTTTTTCAAAACACACAAAATAATAATACAATGGAGATCCCAGATAAATTAAAATTTGAATATCTACTATCATTAGACAACCATTTAGAGACAAAAGGTTTAGATAATCGAAAAGAAACAATGAAAAAAATATTTGAAATAACAAAAAAAATAGCAGACCTAGGATTTGGAGAAAATGATATTCATGAAATTACAACCGATGAAGAGATTTATATAAAATATGAAAAGTGGAGAAAAGACAATAATATTTAATCTAAGGATGGAATAGAATTGTTAAGCATGTAATCCAAAAAAACATCTTCAAGAAATTCTCTTAATTCTTCATTTTTTACTATTTCATTTTCCTTGAATACTCCAAATTCGATATTAGCCTCATAATATGTAACAACCATTTCATATTCTATAATTTCTGAATCATGTTCCACCTTAGTTTTTTTGTAAAGCATAGTATTACCCTTGAAAACTTTTTCTCTTTGTCCTTTTTCAGTTTCAATTATTTTATATTTCATTTCTCTTAGTAATCTTTATATATAACCAATAGATTAGAAAAAATACATATCCAATAATAAAATAGTACCTCATATTTAAATTTAGAAAAAAATCAAAATATTTTAAATAATAAAATCTTTTTTTTAAATTAAATAATGGCATTAGATTTTGTGGTTATAGGTGTTGGTGTTATCAATTACTTAATAGGTAATTATACAAATAAGGAAAATGCAAAAATTCTTTTGGCAGGTTATAATACAATGTCAAAAGCTGAAAGGGAAAAGTTTAACATTGATGAATATCTTAAATTTTTTAAGCCTTTTTTTAAAAAACTTGGTACATACAGCATCTTAATATATTTTGTTTCATCGTTAATTTTAGATGAAGCAACCACCTTATGGATTTGGACTATTACAATAACAATTCCTGTGATTTATTTAGCTATTTATGGCAATAGCAATAGATTTAAGAAAAAAGTTAAATAAAAAAGTGTAAAGCATGTCTTGAAATGTATGATCTGAGTCATGGTCCTCCTAAATGGGGTGAATTTCGTTTTTTGGGGACTATTGTCCTAAATGTGGTACTTTCAATTCATATCTTAATTAATATTGTATAATTATTTTTATAATATTTATTTTAATATCCTTTACAATTTATTTAATAGTGTAATAACAATTATGCTTTATTTAATAGGTATATTGTAAAGGTTATCAGTATTTATGCAAATTATTTTATTTGAATTTTTAAATCTTGTATTACTTGGAGTTCTAGTGTGTTTATGTATATCAATTCCATTTCTGTGGTTAAACTATTCAAATAAAAAAAAGATCAATAAAATTATTATCTGGCTAGTTTTTCTATTATCATCTTGTTTATTAGCGTGGTTAGTAGTTAAACTATATAATTGAATTTCAATAGTTTAATTTAAAAATTATTAAATTAGTAACATGAGGCATGTTCTAGTTCTTCTTGAAATATAAGAGGCAGTAAATTCTTTAAATCTAAAGATGAATAATTTAATTAATGATGTTGATATATGACAAAAGAGAATACAATTGGTGAGTTACTTAACAGATTAGAGGAAGAAATTAAGAATCCTAAAGACTCTGTTCATCAAATAGTACTTCAAACTACAATCGATAATATAAATAAGCTAATAGATAATAATCTATAATAGTTTTGTTAATAAACTTTTAAAATTTAAAATAATGTCTAAGATTATAAATATCATATCTAAATTAGTTGTTGTATGAGATTATTTAGACGTGCTTCATATTTAATTGGTCGAAATAAAACCATTCAAAAATTATCATATTCAAAAACATATATGTTCTACACTTTGAAAATGATGTACTACAAATTTGGTTGGCTAATTAAAATTGCTAAAAAATATCTTATTAGATGATATTACTCCTTGAAGTTTTTTTAAAAGGTCTATATTCAGAGTATGTTTGGTTAAAAAAAGAGTATACAGTTAAATATAGTAATAAAAAGAAATATTCAGAGCTTTCTCCAAAGCAGGTAAGAGAGATTATAGATAAGTATTACAATGATCTTCATAATAATAACACAAAAAAACTACTATTTAAAAGTGTAGAAAAAATTCAAAATATTTTACATAAAAGACTAAAAAGTTTTGAGAATGATACATACAATGAATTAAATAGATTTGGAGACTTAAATTTATATAGATACTACCAATTTGTGGTTGCTTATAAAAAAGCTCTCGTAAAATATTATAAAGAGATTATCCTCAATTAATCTAGGTTCTTATTTACTATTACAATTAATTAATAGGTATATACATATTAGATAATAATGTAAAATATAATATTCTTTGAGTTTAAATTTATTTTTTACAAAAATTAAATATATACTATTAGGCACTTGTATTCTTTTTATATAACTGGTTTTTACTTTAAACTCTCTTATTTTAAGAGGGTTTTTTATATTTTAGGGTTTATATCATAACAACTAAATGCAAACAATACCAAAAAGTACAATTAGTTTTTTAAAAGAGTTAAAGTTAAATAACAACAGAGATTGGTTTAATGAAAATAAAGAACGATTTAATGCTATTAGAAGTGAAGTAAAAATATTTGCTCAAGAAGTTAATGATTCTCTAAATATTTCAGATAATATTGAAAAATTTAAAATATTTAGGATATACAGAGATTTGAGGTTCTCTAAAGATAAAACCCCTTATAAAAAAAATATCGGTATGGCATTTCATAGAGCAAAACCTGAGCTTAGAGGAGGTTATTACCTAGAAATATCTGCTGACCAAAGCTTTATAGCAGTTGGCTTTTGGAATCCGAATAAAGAAGACTTGTTTAGAATTCGAAAAGAAATAGAGGTAGATGGTCAAGAATTTAAAAATATTATAAATCAAAAAAAGATTAAAGATTTATGGGGAAATATTAAGGGAGATGAATTAAAAACATCACCTAAGGGTTTTAACTCAGATCATGATCATATAGATATGATTAAAAAAAAGCAGTTTGTTTTTATCAAAAAAATAGATGAAAAAGAAATAATAGATTCAAGCTTTCAGAAAAATCTAGTTAATTACTTTATTTCTATCAGACCATTTTTTGATTATATGTCAGAAATTCTTACAACAAACCTTGATGGAGAATCTATTATTAACTAATTGATAAATATGCAACTACTAAGAGAAGAAGAATTTTGGAATACTATTACCCATTTTATTGGTCTTATAGCATCAATTATTGGCTGTACTTATTTAATTTATAGTAATAATAATTTATCAATATTAAGTTTCATAAGTATTTTTTTCTTTGGATTTGGACTTATAGGTGTTTATCTATCATCAACCTTATACCATTTTATTTCAGAGCCTGTGTTAAAGGAAAAATTAAGAATATTTGATCATATAAGTATTTACTATTTAATTGCTGGTTCATATGCACCAGTTTGTTTAATAACACTGGTTGATCAATCAGGAATATACATACTAATAGGGGTTAGTATTATTGCAATTTTAGGTACAATTTTTAAATTACTTTACATAGGTAAATTTGAAAAAATCTCTTTATCTCTATATCTTATAATGGGATGGCTTATAATATTTGATATTAGAAGTTTACTTGAAATATTAGAATTAAATGCAATTATTTTATTAATACTAAGTGGGCTAAGCTATACATTAGGTACTATTTTCTATTCTATGAAAAAAAAATATGCACATACAATATGGCATCTATTTGTGATTGCTGGTAGTACCTTTCATTTTTTTCTAATCCTTTTATATATTATATAGTTTAAAACATTTGAGAGTAGTAAATTGCAAAAACAAAATTTTTACAATAATTAATACATAAAGAGTATGTTAAAAATGCTAACACGATTAAGGAATTATCTTATTTCAGGACTTCTTTTTTGGATACCTTTAATTTTAACTATTGTTGTTATTAAATTCTTTTTAGAGTTTATTAATGGTCTTGTCCCACCAGAATATCTTCCAGAGGTTATTTTTAACTTGGATACAACTATTCCTGGATCTGGAATTATCTTACTATTCATAATTATTCTTATCACAGGAGTATTGGTTACTAATATATTAGGACGAAGATTATTAGTATTATGGGAAAAGCTTCTTAATAGTATTCCAGGTTTTAGAAACATATATAATATATTAAAAAAAGTTTCTGATACAGTTTTAAATACTTCATCTGAAAGTTTCAAAAAGGCATTTTTAATTCAATATCCAAGTGAAGGTATTTGGGTAATCGCTTTTCAATCTGGTAACTATAGGGACGAGGCAGAATCAATTATAGGTGAAGAAATAATAAATCTTTTTGTTCCAACAACTCCTAATCCAACTTCAGGTTTTTTTGTATTGATACCTAAAAAAGATGCTTATGAACTTGAAATAAGTGTAGAGGACGCATTTAAGCTCGTTATTTCTGCAGGTGTTGTTACACCAAATTCTGTAAAGATTAAGGACAAGATGTAATTATTATTACTATTGAAAATAATTTTTTAGTATGAAAAAAGTATATCTGCCTTTGAACTTTCTTGAATTAGTTCTTTAGGATAGCTCCATTTTATTTTTTCAGAATCTAAAATCAACATGTCGGAATTATCTTTTGTAACACCATAAGTTTTAAATGATCCTTCAGAAACATGAACAATCCCCCCCTTATTAACAAAATCAATTAATAAATTTTTCATTCTCATGCTTAATTTATTAGTGTTTCCTCCGTGCATAGTAACTGTATGGAGATTATTGATTATATCGTTCATTAAGATTTTGACTCCATCACCAGCAGCAAAGTAAACAGTATTATGTCCTTGATCAAGAGCTTCATGTGCAGCATTAATTGACATCATTGCAGCAGATGGGTTTTGCATAGGATCAGATGTTAGATGTATAAAATAATTTTTCTTTTCTTGGGCATTTAGAGATATGGAAAATATAAGTAGTGTTATGTAAAAAATTTTTTTCATAATTATAAAATTTGTTTCAATGTTAAATATAATTTATTTATAATGTAAAACTGATATAAAGTATTTTTTAATCGATTCAATATTCAATCTAGGTTAATTATTTTAGAAATATTTAGATAAAAAAAAGACTCAATTATGAGTCTTTTTATACGCTTATATTAAAAATATCTATTCAATAATTGCTACTGGACTATCTTTTTCGCCTATCCATGTAACTATAAAGATTAGATCTTGATCTCCTAAATTTTGAGAAAGATGCCATGTGTCTCTTACTCCAAGAAATGCTTGATCTCCTGCTTTATATGTTTGTGTAGTAATTATTTTTTTCTCTGAAGATATATCATCTATAGATGTTTCAGTATCATAATTAACAGTTAATTCTCCTTGGATCACATATGCAACTCCAGTATATGGATGGTAATGCCAAGGTGAATTAAATCCAGGCTCCCAAACATTAATTTGACTTGAAACAGCTGCTTCACCAGAGGGGTATTCTAAAACATTACCTAAAGGATCACTTGATACCTGATTCATAATTAATCCACCTTCAAAATTGATTGATGAATTATTGTCTTCATCCTCTATTGTAATGCTATTATTACAACCCATTAATATTGTAAGCATAAAGAGTAATATTAATTTATAATTTTTCATTGTTTATTGTATTTTAATTTCAGTAAATATAATAAATATGTTCTGTTAATAATGAATGATTAAGTAGATATAGCAGCAGATTTTTTAAAAAAAAAAGCTCCAGAAACTATAAACTGGAGCTTCGAATTATAAAAAATGTCAGTTAGAAATAAAATTCACTTTAAAGTAAATTTTAGTGTTCTAATTAATATGAAAAGCAAATCAAATTTATTTAAAGGATTAGTTACTCCTATTAAGTAAATTTTAATCTTATATTAAATAATTAATGATTTTTTATTTTAGAATCTTTTTTTATTTAGTTTAGTTGATTATTAAAGTCTAAATATTAAAATAATTAACTATGAAAAAATTTATTTTATCAATTTTATTGTCAGCAAGTTTTTTAGCTCATTCACAAGACATTAATTTCGGCGATGGGGAATTTATTGTAGAGACTAATATTGATGCAGTTTCAACTCAGGATGGAGAAAATTTTAAAATTTCTTCTTCAGGTGATGCAGGTGACTATGGTAGGGTCTACTTATCATATACATTTACGAGTATATTGAATACCCCAGATCAGGGAGAATTTACTGGTTTTGCATGGGCTCAACAAGGAGAGGCTATTCAGCAAGCTACACTTCAAGGAGTCTGGAAAAAAAAGGGAAATGTATTTATTCTTTATTCACTTGATTCTTTAACTGATGGAAACTTAATGATGGTAAGTGGAGTTTTAGATATGGTAAACCAAACTTTAAACTTTAAGGTTTCACCTATTCAATTATAAGTTAAATTGAACCTCTGGTGAAGCAAAAAACTATTTATAGTAAACAGTAATCAGAGGTTTCTTATATTATAATCATGGAAAAAAATGTATTTGGTCAAGAATTACAAATATGTTGTACAAGTCCTATGACTGGTTACTTTAGAGATGGTAATTGTCGAACTATTTCAGAAGATGCTGGAACGCATACTGTTTGTGCAATAATGACAGATGAGTTTTTAAATTTTTCCTTATCTAAGGGTAATAATCTTATATCTGCTATACCTATATATAATTTTCCAGGTTTAAAAGCTGGAGATAAATGGTGTCTTTGCGTTTCTAGATGGATTGAAGCTGAAAATGCTGGAAAAGCTCCTAAAGTTATTCTTGAAGCAACACATGAGAAAACATTAGATTATACATCAATAGAAACTCTTATAAAATATGCTTTTGTAATTAATTAATAAATTAGAGAAATGAAAAAACTATTATTAATATCCTTACTATTTATAGGGTGTTCTAATGTATCATCTATTCCACTTGTAGCTGAGGATATTTCACCAATCTTAATTGGTGAAACATTACCTAATGCTAGCCTTGAGAATTTAGAAGGAAAGTATGTTCAACTAAAAGCTCTTTTAGAAGAAAAGCCAACCGTATTGGTTTTTTACCGAGGAGGATGGTGTCCGTACTGTAATGTTCAACTATCTGGCTTGGTTGAGATTGAAAAAGATATAATAGAGCTTGGTTATCAAATTTTAGCCATAAGTCCAGATGACTATAAAAATTTAGAATCTACTATAGAAATGAATAATACTAAGTATGTATTACTGTCCGACCCTAATGGTGAATTCATTCAAGAAATAGGTATTGCATTTAAAACTTCTTCTTCTTTGAAAGAATATATAACTGGCAAAGGCCAAAAAGGTGAAACTTCCTCTGTAATGCCTGTTCCAAATTTAATGATCGTTGATAAAAAAGGAGTGATTAAGTTTGAGTATATAAATCCAAACTATAAAGAACGAATTAGCGCTGAGATGCTTTTATCAGTTTTAAAAACAATTAAAAGCTAAAATTAAATTTTAGTATGAACATCATTAAAAAATTTATTGATCAAAAAATTTATGTTTTTATTCCCTTATGGGTATTTGGTTTTTTTGTTTTGTTGTCTTTTGATTTTTTTGTAGAGGGTTTTGTGTTTGAATGGTTAGATTGGAATAATACCAGAAAAAATGATTGGTTTTTTGTTCTTTGGTGGGGTATAAATTTTCTTTGGTTTTCATTTGGAATAGTTAATGTATACTTTAAGCTAAAAAAGAAATAACTTAAATTTGTGAAAATATCTCTTTTATGGATTCGATAGATTTATCTAAACCAGTTTTAGTAACAGGTGCAAACGGTTATGTTGCAAGCTGGTTAGTTAAAAAGTTATTAGATAAAGGTTTTAAAGTTCACGCAGCAGTAAGAAACCCAGATGATAAAGATAAAATAGCTCATTTAGAGGAAGCATCTAATGATTCAAAGGGTTCTATTAAATTCTTTGCAACTAATTTACTCTTGCCTGACTCTTATAAAAAGGCCATGGAAGGCTGTAGTTTAGTATATCATACTGCTTCACCATTTACTATTGACGTCAAAGACCCACAGAAAGAGCTTATTGATCCTGCTGTGACTGGAACATCGAATGTTTTAAATACTGCAAAGGAAATAAGTTCAGTAAAACGTGTTGTAGTTACAAGCAGTTGTGCAGCTATTTATACTGACGCTATTGATACGATTAACGCACCTGAAGGTAAGTTGACTGAAGAGGTGTGGAACACTACTGCATCTGTCGATTATCAGCCATATTCATTGTCTAAAACTTTAGCTGAAAAAAAGGCATGGGAGATTGCTGATTCTCAATCAAAGTGGGATTTAATAGTAATCAATCCTTGCTTAGTACTTGGGCCTGCATTAAATCCAAAAAACACTACTTCAGAAAGCATCAACATCCTAAAAATGTTGGGAGATGGACAAATGAAAATGGGAGCACCAAGACTAGGGGCTGGAGTAGTTGATGTTCGAGATGTTGCCATGGCACACTATAAAGCTGGTGTAACTAAAAATGCCAGTGGAAGATATATAACAGCTGCTTATGAAACGAATTTCCTAGAAATGGGTATGGAGTTATTACCAAAATATGGAGAAAAGTATCCATTACCTAAAAAGCCTATTCCTAAATGGTTAATTTTGATTCTCGGTCCACTAACGAACAAGTCATTCACTCGTAGGTTTATTAGAAATAATGTAAATATTCCGTGGAAGGTTGATAATTCCAAAATTAAGAAAGAGCTTGGAATTAAATTTCGTCCGTTTCGTGAAACAATGGAAGATGCATTTCAATCCATTATTGATGCAGAATTAATTTAATTCACTTACCAATACAATATATCTTTTTGAGATTATAGTGTTTATTTTCGAATAATTATAAATAGAGTAGGAGGTTTTTTTAGTATTTCTACATAAAAAAATCCCTCTTAAATTAAGAGGGATTTGATTTGTAATTAATTTTTTTATTTGGTTATATACCCTTCTTCTAATGAACTTCTAACTGCATATACTGCATCA
>JBELLF010000063.1:0-3982 GCA_042088875.1 Candidatus Marisimplicoccus framensis
GGCCAAGACTTGTAATTGAGTGTTGTAAAAATGGAATAGTTGGAACTTTTCCAGCTTTAAACCAAAGAACATCAGAGGGTTTCGAAGAGTGGGTTATTCAAATTAAAGATGAATTAGCTGATTATGAGGAAAAGACAGGCATAAAACCTGCACCATTTGGTGTAAATCTAATTGTCCATCCATCTAATATTAGAATTAAAGCTGATTTAGATATTTGTGTAAAGCATAAAATTCCTATGATTATAACTTCATTAGGTGCAGTTCCTGATATTGTAAATGCAATTCATAGCTATGGTGGATTAGTTTTTCATGATATAATAAAGAAAAGACATGCTGAAAAAGCAGCTGAGGCTAATGTAGATGGTTTAGTTCTAGTAACTGCAGGTGCTGGTGGTCATGCAGGTTTAAAAAATCCTATGGCTATGATATCTCTAATTAGAGAGTTTTTTAATAAAACAATTATTCTTTCCGGATGTATATCAAATGGAAGAGATGTAGCATCGGCGCTTCAAATGGGTGCTGACATTGCATATATGGGTACAAGATTTATTAATACTAAAGAAAGTCTTGCAGAGCAAGCCTACAAAGACATGATTATTAACTCTTCTGCTGAGGATATAGTATATACTGCTGCAGTTTCTGGTGTTCATGCAAATTTTTTAAAGCCTAGTCTTGAAGCTATGGGTGTTACAGAGGAAGTCTGGAACGATTCAAAAAAAATTGACTTTGGGAAAGATATGGCTGAGGCTGAAGCTAAGGCATGGAAAACTATATGGTCAGCTGGTCATGGTGTTAGTTCTATAAATGATAATCCAAGCGTTAAAGATCTGGTTACTAAATTAAAAGTTGACTTCATTAAATCCCTTAAATCTAATCAAAGTAACCTAGACTATCTAAATAATCAATTCTAAATTTAATGATAGAGATAATCACAACAGGTGGTACTATTGATAAGGTCTACTTTGACAAAAAGAATGATTATCAAGTAGGCGATCCATTTATTGGAGATTTGTTAACCAAAATGAATGTAAATGTAGATTATCATATAAGTCCTTTAATGAGAATTGATAGTTTAGACATGGTTGATGATGATCGTAAAAAAATTTTAAACCATATAGTTAAATCTAAATTTGATAAGATATTGATTACGCATGGGACAGATACAATTGTTGATACTGCTACTTATCTAAATCAACTAAAAAGTAAAACTATAGTATTAACAGGTTCTCTTAAACCTGCACTCTTTATTGATAACGATGCAATATTTAATATTGGTTGTGCATTTACATCAGTTCAGAATTTAAGTAAAGGAGTTTATATAATAATGAATGGACAAGTATTTAAACCAAATAATTGTAAAAAAAATACTGATAAAAATTTTTTTGAAAAAATTAACTAGTTATTGATCTTAAAATAGATAATCCGTAAATAGCAGCTGTCTCTGATCTGAGTCTATTTTTACCAAATGATATCTCAGTAATCTTATTTTTTTTTGCCTCTTGAATCTCATCATCAGAAAATCCTCCCTCAGGACCAATAATAAGGCAAATTTGATTTGAGTTTATAGACTCTTTCTTTAAAATATCTTTTGTCTTAAGATTTGCCATTATCTTTTGATCTCGATTATTTTTTAAAAAATCAGAAAATTTCTCAGTATTATTAATCTTAGGTTTGAATAGTTGATTTGATTGCTTTAAAGAGCTAATAGAAATCCTCTCAAGCCTTTCATGGTTTACTTTCTTTTTTTCTGAATATTTTGTTATAATTGGTGTTATTTCTTTAATTCCAATCTCTGTCGCTTTTTCTACAAACCATTCAAATCTGGATGGATTTTTTAGAGGAGAAATTGCAATATGAATTGACACTTTATTAGGCTTATTCTTTGATAACTTGATAATTTTAACTTTAATTTTTTTACCTTTTTCTATTATTTTGCATTTTGCTAGAAGACCAGTTCCATTAGTAAAATTAAGTATATCTCCTACACCTCTTCTAAATGACTTTAATATATGCCTACTGTCATTTTCATTGACTATTATTTCATTATCTGTTTGGCTAAAGTTTGAAAAAAATAAATTCATAAGAAACTATATCTTGGTTTAGGTGTAGATTTTAAATCCGATATTTTAGATTTAGAATACTTTAAATAACCTACAATACCAATCATAGCAGCGTTATCTGAAGTATACTGAAGCTCAGGAATAAAGATTTTCCAATTATTTTTAACTGATTCATTATCTAATCTATTTTTAAGATAGCCGTTTGCAGATACACCACCTCCTAATATTATTGAATTAAGATTGTTCGCTTTTGCTAAAAATTTGACCTTATTTAATAAGTTATCAATTAAGTTTTTTTGAATTGAAGCACATATGTCATGCAAATTTTCATCAATAAAATTCTTATTATTATTTATATTCTTATGAAGAAAATTGATAAAAGCTGTCTTAGTTCCACTATAGCTTATATTTCCACCTTCAACCTTAGGCAAAGGGAAATTAAACTTATGTTCGTCCCCAATTTTTGATAATTTATCAATTTCTGGTCCAGCTGGGTATCCCAATCCAATTTTTTTTCCACATTTATCAAAAGCTTCTCCAATTGCGTCATCTAAAGTTTCACCGATTAGATACATCTTAAAATAATCTTCAACTAAAATGAACTGAGTATGACCCCCCGATATAGTTACTCCAAGAAAAGGAAAATCTGGCTTTTCTTTACCATTATCAATAAAATTAGATAGTATGTGTGCTTGCATATGATTAACCTCAATTACTGGAACTCCAAGTGAAACTCCAAGTGATTTTGCAAATTCAGTTCCAACAATAAGAGAGCCCATTAAGCCTGGACCCCTTGTAAAGGCAATTGCTGATATATCATTTAAAGAAATACCAGATTCTATTATAGCTGATTCAACAACTGGTATTATGTTTGAAAGATGTGCCCTAGAAGCTAATTCAGGCACTACACCTCCATATTTTTTATGTATTGACTGGTTAGCAATTATATTAGACAGAACTGAATCATTTTTTAAAACTGCTGCAGATGTATCATCGCAAGAAGATTCGATTCCCAGTATGTAAATATCTTTATTTGACATTACTATCTTTGTATTACAAATTTAATCAAGAATAGTCATTAAGAATTTAAAAAAAATATTTTTAATAATTTTTATTTTAGGCATAACCCTCTTTGCCTCGCTATATCTTCTTATAAATACCTCTGGAGTCCAAAATTATCTCAAGCAAAGTGTTATAAATTATATAAACATTGATAGTAATAATTATTTACAAATTGGAAACTCTTCATTTAACTTAAAAGGTGAAGTAGTTTTTAATGAAATTTCATTATCAAATAAAGAATCTGATACTATACTTTTTCTTGAGACACTTAGAACAAATTTCTTTCCCCTGGTTTCAAATTTACGTTTAAATAATTCTCTAAACATCGAAGGTCTTCATATATCAATTGATCTTTCAAGCAATACATCAAACAAGTTTGATACTGAATTTAAAGAAATAACTGATAATATATTTTTCGATAGAGTTAATATTTTAAACTCAACTATTAAGTTAATTATTGATTCAGTTCAAAATAATATTGTAATCGATAAGCTGAATGCATATGAAATTAATAATGATGATGGTCTATTTGTTAGATTAAATAGTTTTTCGGGTAATTTAAATGGTTTAAAAATTGATGAGTTTAATTCACAGATAAGGTATAGTGATGGTCTAATAAACTTTTCTAATTCTAGTTTAGTATCTGATGATCAATTTGTAAAAGGAAATATAAATTTTCAGTTAGATAATCAAAATAAGCTTAAAAATTTTCAAGAATCTTTTTTAGAGTTTAGTCTGAATACAGGTAATTTTAAATTTTTGGATAAAAAATTATTAGATAAAACTATTATCAATGGGGAAATAATATTTGAAGGATTAAAAGAAGAAATTATCCTTGAAAAATTGAATTTAAAAACAGA
>JBELLF010000064.1:0-3979 GCA_042088875.1 Candidatus Marisimplicoccus framensis
ATATCAGTTTACCAATTTTCTTGATTTAAGATTGATCTCTGAGTATAATGATTTCACAGAACAATTTTTCTTTCAACCACTTATTTCTTGGAGACCAAATCCAGATACTATTTTTTATTTAGGTGGAAATCAAAACTATATCGATAGATTTACAGATTATAATTCACCGCATTATAGAGTAAATAAGACTCAATTGTTTTTAAAGTTTCAGTATTTATTTAAATAGATAATTACTTATGGTTGATCTTTATATATAAAGATTTTATTACCTATTAAATAGTTTTATAATTAATATTTTTTATTAATTTTAGAAGTAACTATTAACCAATGCAAATTAATTCTAAAAGCATCTTTCTTAGAAGGGTTCAAGAAGCTTATTTATTAAAAAAAATATCCAAAAGGACTGCAACACATTTTAAATCTGTTTATGATAAGTTTGATATTAAGAAAAAATCTGAGGCTGATGAAAAAGCTGATGAACTTCTTTATGAATTAATTTCAGAATCTATTATTAAGCAAAAAAGATAGTTATCTTATTGCCCAACATTCAATTTCAACCTTAGCTCCTAGAGCAAGTCCAGAACCAGCAAAAGCACTTCTAGAGGGTCTCTTATCTTCAGCAAAGAACTTATTGTACTCTTGACTCATTTCTGCCCATTCAGAAATATCAGAAAGCATACAAGTTCACTTAAATACTTTGTCCATTGAACTTCCAAGTGCAAGTAATATTCTTTCTATATTTTTCATTGTTTGTATAGTCTCCTCTTTTATCCCACCAGGAACAACTTTAGTATTTCCTGGTAAATTACCGACTTGACCTACTACATAGATTACATTGTTCACAATTGTTGCATCAGAGAATGGAAAATCTAGTTTTTTGGTATTGTCAGAAGTATAATAATCTATTCTTGTTTCAAGATTAGCGTAAGTATTTTGTGTCTTGGTGACTGCACACGATGAAAATAAAAATACAATAACAATAATAATTTTTTTCATTGAATTAAGTTTTTGAAAAGCAAAGGATATATTTTTTATTTAAAATTTAATATGTATTATTTAACGTAACATCGATACATTTATACAAATATTTTATATAAGTAAATTATGTCATTATTTGTTAAATATAATGTAATTATATAGATATATTGAATTTTAAATATTATTTTAATATATAATGTTTTTTATAAATAGTACATATAAAAAATGATACATAATTTATATATATTTATGTTATATCTTTGATAATAAAATAATTACAATGAAAAATTCAATATTACTTATCCTAACAACAATTCTTTTATTTAGTTCTTGTGATACTGATACACCAGAAAGAACTATTGGTTTTGTTACTGGTGAAAATGCAGAACTTCAATGGCAGCTTGGAACACAAGAGGCTATTGATGTAGTAACCACTGTTGATGAATTGTGGACTAATCAAGATTATGAAGCTATGAGGCCTTTTTTTGCTGATACTGTAAAAGTTTGGAGACCTAATGGTGTTTATACTAACACATTTGATTCTTTTGTTGAATCTCTAAACAATGGTTCTAATGTAACATGGTCTTTAAATTATGCTTTTTCTGTTGACTTAGACCCTTTACTTGGTGGGGAACACGTTCAGGCTGGTTTTGCAATAACTTACCCTGCTACTGACGAATCTGATGAAAGAGTCGACTATCAACATGAAAGTTATTATGTAGTAGATGGAAAGATTATAACACTTAATCAATATTCTATTAGAAATGTGCAACAAGATTAATTGTTGAAAATTTGTAAATAACTATTACGTAGATGATCTTCAATGACTATAAATAATTAATACATTGATTTAGTCTAAATAATTGGTTAATAGTCTTAGACATGTCATTAATTGACAAAATAAAAAACCCTCAAGAAACTCTTGAGGGTTTTTTATTAACCATAAACCAATTTAAGTTCGCCGAAGCCAACAAGTAAATCTATATAAGATTTTTCATATATGGCTATTATGGTTAAAAATAATTATTAACAATTACTCATCGAAAGTAGAAAGTAATCCTCCTACGTCAGCATATTCAGTAACTGTATGAACCTTACCATCTTCGTTAAAGTTCAAAACCAGGTAGTGTTTAAATTCAACTGATTTTCCAGTACTAGAATTTGTAACATTCCAAGTCCCGTACATTCTAACATTATTTGGTCCAGACATTGCTTGTGCAACTGGGTATGTATTACCACCCCAAAAACCTACATCTGTTCCTGGCAGTCCACCACCTTCTGTAAATGATATGTTTTCAAAGTTTTCCATCCAAAAAGTAACGTTTTCTTTAAGTATATCAATACCCTTAGTCATTTCTGCGTTAACAGCTGGTCCATACCATTGGATTGAATCAGCAAAAATTGACACTACTTTATCATAGTTACCTTCTTCATAACCTTTAATAAAGTCATTTTTAAGAGTTGCAACGTTTTTTTCAAAAGTGTTTGCATCAGCTTCACTAACTCCACTTGATGGAGCTTCACATGAAACAAATAAAATAATTAGTAAAATAGCTATCTTTTTCATTTTTAAAATTTTTGTTATTATCAAAAATAAAAAAACCCCTGTTTTTAAGGGGTTTTTTAGTTTAAATAATTTTAATTATTTAATAGGGTCTTCATCATATGCTTCTACAAACTTTGTTCTGTCATAGAATCCAGCATTCCAACCTATTTTGTTATCATCTCCAAAGAAGACAAGAACATTATGGTAAGGAACTGTTATTGAAGTGTCATCATTTGAAAAAGTCTGACCTCCCCAACTTAAAAGAACTTTAAACTCTTCAACTTCACCATTTTCATTTGTGTCTGAACCTTTAAGTGCTATATAATTTGTTCCTTCTTCTCTAGTAATATCCCAAATAGAAGTAGTCGTTGCAAGCATTTGACCAATAGCCTCTTTACCTTCAATGTTTACTCCGTTTGGAAAACTCCATGCAGCTTCGTCTGCATAAAAATTTAAAACTGATTCAACATCATCAGAATTCATTGCTTCATACATAGCATCAGCAATTGCAACTAATTCTGTCTCATCAATTACAGTAGGAAGATCTGAATTAGCTTCCTCATTTGGAGTTTCACAACTTAAAATTGCGAAACTTAGGATTAGTGTTAAAAATATTTTTTTCATTTTTTTGTTTTAAAGTTAATTATTTAGTTCCTGTTATAACTCTAAAAATCCCTCTAATTGAAAAATTAGCGGGAGTGAGTTTATCAATTGGCAAACCTTCTATTGCAGCACCTCCAGACATATGAAGCATCACATTTTTAAGATTATCATAAATGTCATAAGTCATAGCAGTAGCATAATCACCGCCTTGAGAGTTTTTACCTTGAGGAGTAATTTTTGTTGCAACCCCCCAACCTAACATTCCAGATTTATTCATCATTTTTTCAAAATGAGGCATTACAATTTTTTCAGAATCTTTTAGAAATTGTTCAACATTATCAGGATTTCCAAAATTTAGGATTACCCATTCACCATCAGAATCACCATCAATTGCTAATTCCATTTTATAGAAATACCTTCTGTCTGCCTTAGTATCTATATCACCATATAGAATATCAGGTTTTATTCCTAATACCTCTTCTGAGTTTGCCCACCAAGTAAACTTATCTACAACTTGATCAACATCTTGATAGAGATGAACCCATAGATAATTATAGTCTTCAGATGTGGCATTAAATGCTTTTAAAAGCGCCCATGCACCAAGATTCCCTTTATCAACAGCATCTTGAGCAATTTTTTGTACGTATTCAGTTTGAATTTTCTCAAATGTTTCTATTTGATCACCTGGTACTTGAACAGGATGAAAAACAGCAATTTGAGATGAAACTGAATAAAAAGTTAGTAGAAAAATAAATAATATATTCCTTTTCATTTGTTAATTGATTTTAGGTTAAATTTAAATATAGTAATTAATTGAATATCAAATTAATCTGAATCTCAATTTCATTATTT
>JBELLF010000065.1:0-3944 GCA_042088875.1 Candidatus Marisimplicoccus framensis
ACAGTTGCTCCATCTGCTAGAAAATGTTTAGCACTAGAAATAACTTTTCCATCACCCATAAATTCTTCAGAACCAAACTGTCCTTGAAGACCGATTACAATCCTATCTCCATATGATTTTACAATATTTGGGTCTTCAGAAAAGCCTTCATAGCTTCTTCCCCACCTTATATCTTTAGGAACAGCAAGTGTTGGAGCAAATGTCCAATCATGTCCTGATACAGTTAATTCATGTGCAGTAATTTCTGCTATTTTTTCAATAAGATCTGGATTATTAGCAGCACCCAAACCTATATTATGTGGGAATATTATAGCACCTTTTAAATTCGCATGCCCATGGACGGCATCAATTCCCCAGATAATTGGAATAGCTATTTCAACATCATCATCCTCTAATGATGCCATAAAATATTTATCAGCCATTTCAAGCCAAGATTTTGTTTCAGCATAAGGCAAAGGTCCTGGAGCAGAGTTACCTCCACTTAAAACAGATCCAAGTCTATACTTTTTAACATCTTCAGGGGTTACAGAATCACTATCACCCTGGATAACTTGACCTACTTTTTGTTCTAAAGTAAGCTTAGGAAGAATTTCATCAATTTGTTTTTCAATATCTTCATTTAGAGGTAAAGGCTTAATGTTAGGCCATAAATTGTTTGAGTCTGAAGTTTGACATGATATAAATATCGCTGAAATTAAAAGTGGTAGTAATTTTCTCATAATTTTGTTAATTAGAAATTCAAATATATTAAATGATTTTACCTATTAGCCACAAGTTAAACTTAAATTTTTCCAGAGATACAGTCTGGTCTGTACTTAGAGAAAAAGAACATTTAAATCTCTTCCATCCGTTTTGTAAAAAAAACAATGCACAATTATGGAATGATGAAATTAAGAAAGATTCTTTAGAATATTTAAATGGTATTATACTTCAAAGAGAATTTTTTGAGTGGAATGAGGGTGTTGGGTTTAAGTTAAATATTGGGACAAAAAATGGGAAAAAATCGAAAGTTATATGGGAATTAAAAGGGGACAAAACCTCAAACTTAAGAATTACTGTTTATCCTCATATATATGGTGATAAAAATATCATTAAGTACCTATTTGCATATTTAATCTTCATTAGACCTGGATTAAGAAAATATTTAAAGTCTGTTTTACTTGGACTAGAGTGGTATCTTAAAAATCAAAAACCAGTTTCTAACAATCAATTTGGGTCTCACAAGTGGTTTTCTGTAGTTGACTAATTGGATTATCATGATTCATATTACTATGATCCATCATATTGTGATTCATATGCTTTTTACCAATGTTAAATATTGGCATCATTATACCTATAGATTTCATCATATCCGAATGGTTATAATAAATTTTCAACATTTTATTTTTGAAAGGTTTGTATTCTAGACCAAAATAGGGTTCAGTTCCATCCATTTCCATATTCATACCCATGTTCATTCCCATGGTCATGTTAGAATTCTCACCCATTTTCATATCCATTAAACCACCTACTAGATAAAAATTACCAAGCTTATATTTTGCATTGTACATTAACATGTAATCACTACTTTCATCATCAAACGGGGTTAACATAGCCATTGCTCCTACTGAGACTTTAGGTAGCAACATGTAGTTTAATCCAACTCCAAGTTGAGTTTTTTCGGATTCAAGGTTATAGCCTCCCATAGCACCAATGTGAGCTTGAGAGTAAATACTTGTTGAAAATAATATCGATAAAAAAATAATTAGATATTTCATATATGTTATTTTGGTAATGACCCGTGACGATCATAATAATCTTTTTCGTAGTTTATTTTTTCTTTATTAGATAAAACTAGTGAAATTAATACAAGTATGGTTACTAAAACTCCAAAGATAAAAATTGATGTTGTTAGGTCACCTAATAGCAAATCTCTGATTTGACCATATCTATTCATAAAACAAACTTATTCATATAGACTTACATTTTATCTGTAAGTCATATAATTAACAAAAATTTTGGATTTTAATATTAAACTAAAATTTACATTTGTAATGTGTTTAAGTATAATAAAACTCCCAAAGAATACTACCCTGAAATACTATTCGTTATTTTCTTAATAGTAATGTTTGCAAAAGTCTATATAATGGTTCAATTAGCAAATGCTTAAATACTAATTGATAATCTTAAACAATAATATTAAAGATATCCTGTAAGTCATACTCATATTTACAAGTTAATAAAAAAGTTTAAAATTGATTAAATTAGACTTATGTTAAGCTTGTTAAGAAATTTTAGATTACTTATAATTTTATTGATAATTATATCCTGTGAATCTATAGATGATTCGAATAAATGGGTTAGTTTATTTGATGGAAAAAGTTTAGAAGGCTGGGAAATGAAAATTTCTGGTTATGAATTAAATGTTAATCATAAAAATACTTTTAGAGTTGGTGATGGGACTATCAAGGTGACTTATGAAGATTATGATTTATTTGATGAAAATTTTGGACATATTTTTTATACTATAAAGAAATTTAAAAATTACCATTTGAAACTTGATTATAGATTTTATGGTGAACATGTTAATTCATTTACAAACGAGAATGATGCATGGAACTATAAAAACAGCGGAGTTATGCTACATTCAGAACATCCAAATCAAATGTTTTTAGATCAAGGATTTCCCGTAAGTATAGAAGGACAATTTCTTGGAGGCTCTGGTACAAATGATAGACCGACTCTCAACATGTGTTCTCCAGGAACTGAGGTAGATATAAATGGAACTCAAGCTATGCAGCACTGTGTTAACTCAACCTCAAAAACAATTCACACTGAAGAATGGGTTAGTGTTGAGTTCCTTGTTTATTCAGATTCTATTATTCACCATATAATTGATAAAGACACAGTGATGACATATTCTAATATTCGTTTTGGAGGAACATACTTATCTGATAACTTCTCTAATAAATTTGGACAACCTTTAAAAGAGGGCTATATATCTCTTCAATCTGAAGGTCATCCGATTGAGTTTAAAAATATAAAAATTAAAGAGTTGAATTAATTCTATAATATCTTACCCCAATCTCCTCCAGTGTATATTTCTATTATAGACCAAGCCGAGATTAAACTAATTATTATTATAAAAGTTATAGTGTAGAAAATCCAAAACAATTTTTTTCTAACTAAGTAAAATAAAGAACCAATTATAATAGAAGGTATATTGAGTATTAAAACAAGCATTAAAGGATCAATTAAAATAAATGATTCAAAGTCAAAGTTGTGGATAAAAAAGAAAACTAATCCTAAGATGTAGCTTATAACAATATATGACTTTAAATTACTCATAAGATTTTCTAAATTTAAAACTAAATAAAAGACAAATGAATATTAGAGAAGCAAAAAAATTAGACTTAGATCAACTATCAATACTATTTGATTCATATAGAATGTTCTATGGAAAAGAATCAAATACTATTGTTTCAAAAAATTTTCTAGAAAATAGACTTAGCAATAAAGATTCTAAACTATTTATCTGTGAAGTCAATAATATACTAACAGGTTTTGTGCAATTATATCCCCTTTTTTCATCTACTAGAGTAAGTAAATATTGGCTTTTAAATGATTTGTTTGTTGATAGTAAATACAGAGGTAAGGGATATTCAAAACTACTAATTAATAAAGCAAAAGAACTTGTTAAAAAGTCAAATGCGTGCGGGATGATGCTTGAAACTGAGAAGTCAAATAAAATAGGAAATAATTTATACCCAAAAACAGGTTTTAAAATAAATGAATTGTCTAATTTTTATGAGTGGATTGTAGATTAATTAATTATGTATTAGAGATACATTAATTGATACATTATTCATTAGAATAAATGCTCAGTTTTTATATTTAATTAAATTTAGATTATAGAAGACTAATCAACAACTGATATACTTAAATATTTTTTTGGAACAGGCGTA
>JBELLF010000066.1:0-1064 GCA_042088875.1 Candidatus Marisimplicoccus framensis
CCAATTAGGATTATTAGCATCAAACCATTGAGTTAAAAACTCAATATGTGATTCATTACCCTCAATTACTTCACCAGCAGGTCCGTAAACAGAGATTTCATCTGAGTTTAAAGCTTGAATTCCTTCAATATCTCTTGAATTGTGCGCATCAATGTATGATTCCCAAACTGAGATTATATTATCAGGCCCCGCAACCAAATCAGATTTTCCATCATCTGTTGTTGTAAATCCAATTACAACAGGAGAACTATCTGGAGATTCACAAGAAAAAGAAACCATGCAGATTGTTAATAATAGTATATATATATTTTTCATTTTATTAATTTTTAGTTCTTATAAATTTACTTATAATCTTGGAGATTTGTCCATTTTCCTCCATTAGCAACATTATAACCTCTAGATTCAAAAAATTTTTTAGCAGACTCAGCCCTAATTCCAGCAGCGCAAACAGTCACTATATTATCCTTTTTATCAAATTCATTAATTCGATACATTAAATCCTTTAAGGGCACATTTATTGAATTCTTTATATGACCTGATTTATATTCAGACTCTGTTCTTACATCAATAATTATTGCCCCTTGGTTTAATAATTCTTTATAGTTTTTTGTATTGCCATTTGAATACTTTAAAACTATTAAGAAAAGTGCAACAAGCAATATAATTATCCACCAGTTTGATACTATAAATTCCATCATAAGTTGTAAATTTTTTTGAATTTCAAACTTACATAAATTCCAATAATAGATGAAATAAATAATATAAGATATACATATTGATGTCCTTTAATGCCTGGATAGTTATCGAGTAAATATCCATACAAAGGTGTTGCAAAAATATCTGGAGAATACCCTACCATTGAAATTAATCCGATTGCTGTTCCAGATAGTATGTAAGGAATCTTCCCATCTTTAAGAATAGAGAAATAAAGCCCTCTAATTGCATATGTACCAGTTGCTACTATAATCAATGAAATAAAAAATATAATATTCAGAGATACCTTAATTAGCCCACTTGCAAATAGAATAGATCCAAGCATCATTACAAAGAATCCAATTAGGATA
>JBELLF010000066.1:1074-3885 GCA_042088875.1 Candidatus Marisimplicoccus framensis
ATTTATATTACCATTTTTATCTGTAAAAAAAGCTACACTTATACATACAATAGGTCTTAGGTATTGTTGTAAGGCACCAACTCTTGCAGCATTAATCTCGTCAAACAACATGACCTCAGATGCATAGAGAGAATATACATCTGTAATCTTATATCCCATATATGCAGATAGAATTATAAATGAAATCAACCAAACAGAATTTAATTTAGATAGTTCTAAAAGACTTTTAATATTCCCAATTTTCTCATCATCTTTTAATTCAATCTTTAAATAGGTATATACCACTATGCCAATTATAAAAACTATTAAAGATGAAGCCCCGATTACGTACTTAAAAACTTCTTGCTTCTCAGATAAAGTAAGTAATGAAACATCTTTTGTGATTAAAATTGAAAAAATTAAAACTCCAATTAAACCTATTGATGATGCTATAATACCTCTACCACCATCAAGAAAGCTAAATGTTTTTCCTTGCATTTGAATACCTCCAATTGCTCTTGTTGCTTTTAACATTGGTGCCCAGAATATAAATACTGTTGTGAATCCCCAGTATGCAAAAAGCAACTGCATTATAAAATATGAAGGGTATGTCATCATGATAAATCCACCAAGTGAGGTAAATATTAAAGAAATAGACAATAATTTTCTAGGTGAATATCTGTCTGCTATAACACCTCCATACAAGTATGAAAAGAATGCAACAATTCCATATATAGAGAACAAACCACCTAATTCAAGATTAGTTAAATTAAATACATCAAGAAATGTAGGTCGAAAGACTCTTGCTAATACATATGGAAGAATATAAACAGATTCTGCTGCAAGCATCAATGTTATTAGATATGTATAATAGTTTTTGATAGTTTCTAAATAAGGTTTTTAAATAATTCATCTCTAGTTAAAACTTTACAAAATTCTCCATCAAGGTTTGATAATGATATTTTGTAAACATCTTCACAATCAATTACTTCTCCATTTTTTAGAATATTACAATATGCTGCAGTTGAATCTGAGACTAGATATGTATCATAACCTAAATTACCAGACATTCTGACTGTAGTTGAAATACAATGATTCGTTGTCATGCCAACTATGACAATTGATTTCACATTATTTGTATCAAGTATATCAACTAGACCAGTTCCTATAAATGAGCTATTTACTTTTTTTGTAAGTACTATCTCATTATTATTAGGTTTTACAAAGTCATTGAATTCATATCCTGGTGAAGATTCGTGAAGTTTGCTATTAACTGAAGTTGAACTATGTCTAACATGAATAACTAAAAAACCTAATTCTCTCCATTTTGTTAGAATAGTGCCACATACTTCTTCTGCTTTTGGATTGTTTCTTTTAATCCCTACGTAATTTTCATTCGACCCAGGATAGTCTTTGTCAAGAAATGCTTTTTGTATATCTACTAAAAGTAATGCAGGTTTTTTATTTTTAAATTCCAAAACTGAAAATAAATTGTTTTTATAACTTAATCTAAATATATATAAATTGAATCAATTACCTCAATCTTATAGGCTTTCTGAACTTCAATCAAATGAAATGGAACTATCACAATTGTCAGAGAACTGTTTATAATTTATTGGATATACAGTTTCAGACGGCCTACCAATTCCATTTTTATCAGAGCCTGCTGCATTATTATCTATTGTGAGCTTTGGTTTAAAGGTTATTGTAGGTGTTTAGGGGAATCTTCAAAATAAATAGAAATAAAATTATATAATAAAAAAAAGCCCTTTAAAAGGACTTTTTTTATTCTGCTAATTAAAAATTAGTTCTGACTCTCTGCATATATAGCAGCTTCTTCAAAAATTGCAGCTGGGTCTACATAACACGTAGTACTAGCAATTTTATCTCCATCCCATACCCATCTACAGTGACATGGATAGTTATATTGTTTACCAGTAATTATAGATGTTGCAGACCAATCAAAATCATGAAAAGTTTCAACAGAACCATCTGTAAAATATCCAGTATAAACCTCTCTGTCGTTATGCTTGATGTCTTTGAAAATTAAAGAATGTGAATTGTAACCCTCAATAATTCCATCTACATCAAATTCAAGATTATTAAATAGGTGCTTACTATCGGGTGTAAAATATTCTCTTGCGATATCAAAATTACCTGCTAGGTATGAATCAGCAAGTTTAACCACAATCTCTGATTTTGCATCGTTATCCTGAACAAATCCAGAATAATTATCACCTAAATCACAAGAAATAATGGTTAGAGTTATAATTAAAATATAAATGTTTCTCATTTGATTAATTTAAAGTAAACTTAAATATAAGAATTAAATACCTTGAGACAGGTTATGATTTATTAAAAATTACAGAATAACACTGAGAGTTTTAGAAATCTTAAATTTTAGTTACTACTTTTATTTAAGTGAAGAAGATCATTGTTGTTATATTTTTGCTAATACTAAGCTGTTCTAAGTCTGAGTTTGATAATAAAACTAAAGATGATTACCCTGATTTCACCTTTTACGAAGGTATTTCAACTAACTTTATTGAGCATGGTGGCTTAAATAGAGAGTATTTATTATATATTCCTGCCAATTTAGATAATCGTGAAAATCTTCCAGTTATATTTAATTTTCATGGATATGGTCAGCAAGCAGTTGATTTTTATAATCAAACCGATTTGGTTGAAATTGCAGATAATAATGGTGTAGTTTTGGTATATCCTCAAGGATCTAATTTGCCAGTTGGAGCTTCACATTGGAACGCAGCTCCATCTAGCTCATCATCAACATCATTTGTAAATAAAAGTAGTACAGATGATATTGGTTTTTTT
>JBELLF010000067.1:0-3870 GCA_042088875.1 Candidatus Marisimplicoccus framensis
AAGGTTTCTCTGGAGGTGAAAAGAAAAGAAATGAAATTTTTCAAATGGCAATGATAGAACCTGAGCTAGCTGTTCTTGATGAAACTGATTCTGGTTTAGATATTGATGCTCTAAAGATAGTAGCCAACGGAGTTATAAAGTGCAGCAATGATAATAATTCTGTTTTAGTAATTACACATTATCAAAGGCTACTTGACTATATCGTTCCAGACTATGTTCACATAGTAATGGATGGTAAAGTTGTAAAATCTGGAGATAAAGACCTAGCAAAAAAAATTGAAGAAATAGGGTACGATTGGTTAAAAAATGAAAAGTCATAATATGAGCTTTCAAGAAAAATTATTGGATTCTTTTATTGCTTTTGAACAAGATGTTGATTTGTTAAACCCAATTCATAAGAATAGAAAGGATGCATTAAAAAGGTTTGAAGAATTAGGATTTCCTTCAAAAAAAGATGAATCTTGGAAGTATACCTCTTTAAAATCCTTAGTTCAAAAAGACTATAATCTCTATGCAAAATCTGAAACTAATGTTGAATTAAAAGATGTTAAAAAATATCTACTTAATGATATTGACTCATTTAAAATTGTCTTTATTGATGGAGTTTACAGTCCATTTCTTTCAAAAACTACTCATGATGGTAAGGACATATGTGTCCTTTCAGCTGCTTTATCAAAAGATAAGTACAAGAAAAGGATTAAGAAATATTTTAATAAAGTAGTGCCAAGTGCAGAAAGCTTAGCATCTTTAAACACTTCTTACACAAAAGAAGGTGCGTATATCTATATTCCAGAAGGTATCTGTCCTGAAGATCCAGTTCAAATAATGCATTTTTCAACAGGAAGCCAAGATTCAATTTGGCTACAACCTAGAAATTTAATAATTGCTGATAAAGGATCTAAAATTGAAATAATCGAAAGACATCAAAGTCTTAAAGACCATTCAGTTGTTACCAACAGTCTAACTGAAATTTACGCAGAAAGAAATGCTTTTGTAGACTATTACAAGATCCAAAATGATTTAAAAACATCAAGTTTAATTGATAATACATTTATAAGTCAGGAAAGAGACAGTAATGTTAGTGTTCACACATTTTCTTTTGGAGGTAAATTAACTAGAAATAATCTTAATTTTTATCACAAAGGTGAAAATATTCAATCAACCTTAAAAGGGATTACTATTTTAGAGTCAAATCAACATGTTGATCATAATACACTTGTAAATCATGCTCAACCTAACTGTGAAAGTCATCAAGACTATAAAGGAATTTTTTCAGACAGATCAGTAGGTGTATTTAATGGTAAAATTATTGTAGATAAAATTGCACAAAAAACTAATGCTTTTCAGCAGAATAACAATATTTTAATTGATAACAAATCAAAGGTTAATACTAAACCTCAACTTGAAATTTTTGCCGATGATGTAAAATGTTCTCATGGTTGTACAGTAGGACAACTTGATAAGGAAGCACTTTTCTATTTGAAAACAAGAGGAATCCCAGAAAAAGAGGCTAAAGCACTTCTTACCTATGCCTTTGCAAATAATGTATTAGAAAGTGTAAACATCCCTAATTTAAAAACAAGAATAAATTCACTAATTGCTAATAAACTAGGAGTAAACCTTGGTTTTGATCTATAAATGTTTGATGTATACAAAATAAGAGAGGATTTCCCCATACTAGATCGTAAAGTAAATAATACAGATCTTGTATATTTTGATAATGCTGCAACTTCTCAAACTCCAATACAAGTAATAGAAGCAATCTCTGATTACTATAAAAAATTCAATTCAAATATTCATAGAGGCTTACACTCATTAAGCGCTGATGCTACAACCCAGTATGAGGAATCAAGAACAAAAGTTCGAAAGCATTTTGGAGTTTCTGAAAATCATGAAATAATTTTTACTTCTGGAACAACTCATGGAATTAATATTGTTTCCTCTGGTTTACAAAGTGTTTTGACAAAAGATGACGAAATAATTATCTCTGCAATGGAACATCACTCCAACATAGTCCCATGGCAGATGCTTTGTGAGAAAACTGGTGCAACTATGAAAGTTATTCCAATAAATAACAATGGAACTTTAGATATCGATGAATATAAATCAATGCTTAATCCAAAGGTTAAATTTGTTTTTGTAAATCATGTATCTAATACCCTTGGGACTATAAATCCAATAGAACTTATAATTGAGTTAGCTCACAAGAACAATTCACAAGTATTAATTGACGGAGCTCAAGGTGCAGCTCATATAAAAATTAATCTCAAGGAGTTAAATGCTGACTATTATGTTGCTTCAGCTCATAAATTATGTGGCCCTACTGGTGTTGGTTTTCTCTATGGAAAATCAGAACTTTTAAAATCACTTCCAGCTTATCAAGGTGGAGGTGAAATGATCTCAAACGTAACTTTTGAGAAAACTGAATATGCTGATCTACCTCACAAATTTGAAGCAGGTACCCCTAATATAGCAGGAGTAATAGCTTTTGGAGTTGCACTTGATTATATGAATTCAATTGGATTTGATAATATTGAAAACCATGAAAAAGAACTTCTAGATTATGCAACTGAAAATCTAAAAAAAATTGATGGTATAAAAATCTTCGGTGATAACAACCAAAAGATATCTGTAATATCGTTTAACATTGGTGATCACCATCCATCTGATATTGGTTCAATTCTTGATCAGTTTGGAATCGCTGTAAGAACAGGTCAACATTGTACTCAGCCAATAATGGATTTCTACAAAATACCAGGTACAGTTAGAGCATCTTTCTCTTTTTATAATACAAAAAGTGAAATTGATTTATTCATCGATGCTTTGATAAAAGCATCTAAAATGTTGGGATAATTCATTAATTTTAAATGTGCAAACAATACAGCAGATACAAAATGAAATTATTGATGAATTTGATTTTTTTGAGGATTGGTCCGAAAAATATCAATACTTAATTGATTTAGGAAAAAATCTTCCCAATTTTGATAACAAGTCAAGAATAGATTCAAATCTAATAAAAGGATGTCAAAGCAAAGTTTGGTTAAATTCATCTTTTAAGGACAATACAGTTATATTTGAAGCTGATAGTGATGCTATTATATCAAAAGGAATTATTTCTCTTTTAATTAGGGTCTTCTCAGGTCACAGACCAGAAGATATTTTAGAAGCAAAAATTGATTTTATTGAAAAAATTGGATTAAATACTCATCTATCACAAACCAGAGCAAATGGTTTATTAGCTATGATAAAACAAATTAAAATATATGCCTTAGCATATCAATCTAAAGGGTAAAATATGTCAAAAAATAAAATGAATTCACAAGATCTAGGTGAAAAAATTGTAAAAGAATTAAAATCAATTTTTGATCCTGAAATTCCAGTTGATATATATGAGCTAGGATTAATTTATGATGTTTTTGTAAACGAGGATAATGAAGTTAAAATCCTTATGACCTTAACTACTCCAAACTGTCCAGTTGCAGAAACTTTACCTCAAGAAGTTGAAGAGAAAATTAAGTCTATTGATGAGGTAAAAACGGCTGAAGTTGAGATCACCTTTGATCCACCATGGACTAAAGATTTAATGAGTGAGGAAGCAAAATTAGAATTAGGATTTTTGTAGAAATTAATGAAAAGCAATTTATTCATTTTCTTTCTTGTTTTAAGCTTAAACCTTTATTCGCAAGAGTCAAAACCCAAAGATTCTCTATGGTCAACAAAAGGAAGTTTTGCTGTATTATTAAATCAAACTGGATTTAGTAATTGGGTGGGAGGTGGAACAAATAATTTTTCTGGAACTATAAAATTTGATTATGAATGGGAATACACAAACCTTGGTTGGAATTGGTTGACTAATTTTGAGTCTGCATA
>JBELLF010000011.1:0-24133 GCA_042088875.1 Candidatus Marisimplicoccus framensis
ATTCAAAAACTTTGAACCAAGAAATAACTGATAATCTTAGGTCAAATTTGCTAAACGGAAAAAATGTTTTTTCTGAATTAATTGGGTATGAGGAAACAGTTATACCAAGTGTAGAAAGGGCATTTTTATCAAATCATAGCATAAATCTTCTTGGTCTAAGAGGTCAAGCAAAAACAAAGCTTGCTAGAACTTGTATAGAACTTTTAGACGATTGGATTCCTATTGTAAAAGATTCTGATACAAATGATGATCCTTTGAATCCCATCTTCAAAAGTTCTATAGAAAAAATTAAATTAAATGGAGATAACACAGAGATTGACTGGATTCATAAGAGCGAAAGGTTTTACGAAAAACTTGCAACACCTGACGTAACTGTTTCTGACCTAATAGGTGATATAGATCCAATCAAAGCTACTAATCTTAAGTTATCCTATTCTGATGAGGAGGTAATTCATTTTGGTTTGATACCTAGAGCTCACAGATGTATTTTTGTTTTAAATGAGCTACCAGACCTTCAACCTAGAATTCAAGTATCTTTATTTTCAATCCTTGAGGAAAAAGAAATTCAAATAAGAGGATTTAAGGTTCGGCTTCCCCTTGATATTCAATTTATTTTTACCTCTAACCCAGAGGACTATACAAATAGAGGAAGTATAGTAACACCATTAAAAGATAGAATTGGTTCTCAAATTTTAACACATTATCCTGAGACAGTAGATATTGCAAAAACAATTACGAGTCAAGAGTCAAAATTGAATTCTGAAACTGTTTCAAAGATTCATATACCAGAGATTGCTAGAGATATTATTGAACAAGTATCTTTTGAAGCAAGAGAAAGTGAATTAGTGGACAAGAAAAGTGGAGTAAGTGCTAGAATGAGTATTACTAGTTTACAAAATTTATTTAGCTCTGCAGAAAGAAGAATGTTAATCAATAAAGAAGAAATAACATCAATTAGAATGTCTGATTTTAACTCAGTCATCTCCTCAATAAATGGTAAAGTTGAGCTTGTTTATGAAGGTGAGGAAGAAGGTGCTGAGCAGGTTTCCTATAATTTAATATCAGATGCTGTAAAGACATTGTTTACAAAATATTTTCCTAAAATTGAGAAGCTAACAAAGCCAGAAGAGGTATCAGTTTATGATTCTATCTTAGAATGGTTTACAGTCAATCAAGTAATTCTTAGGGATGATTTAAGTAATAAGGATTATGAATCAATTCTTAATAAAGTTAAAGATGCAGATTCACTATTAAAAAGATTTATGCCAAACATTGATAAAAAGGATAAACTTTTCTTTATTGAATTCTTATTATGGGGACTTGAAGGTTTTAATAAGTTGACAATAATGAGGACAAATAACGGAGTTGAATTTAAGGACCCTTTTAATAACTTCATTAATAAGATCTAATCAATCTTTTTAATTTGAGACTTTTTGGCTTCTTTTTTTGATCCATCAAATCCTTCCACACCACTTACAGTTGTATATTTGAGAATGTTCTTTTTACCATTATTTAACTTAGAATAAGCACTATGACACATTACTGCTGCTTCATGAAAACCAGAAAGTATTAATTTGAGTTTTCCTGGATATGTATTAACGTCTCCAATAGCATAAATACCATCAATATTAGTCTGATAATCCAAACTATTATTAACTTTTATTGCATTGTTTTCAATATTTAATCCCCAGTTTTTTATAGGGCCAAGCCTAGGAATAAGGCCAAATAAAGGAATAAAATAGTCTACATTAAAAGTTTCAATATTTCCATCCATATCAATAGAAACAGAGTTTAAAGATTTGTCTCCGTAAAGTTGAATAACATGGCCAGGAGTTATCACATCAATTTTTCTAGAATTTTTTAATTCTTGAACCTTAGTTACAGATTCATCAGCTCCTCTAAATTCATTTCTTCTATGAACTAAAGTTACTTTTTTTGCAATATCAGATAAGTGTATTGTCCAATCAAGAGCAGAGTCACCACCACCTGCAATTAAAACATTTTTATCACGAAAATCATCTGGATTCTTAATCATGTATAGAACACCATTTTCTTCATAATCAGATATATTAGAAATATTAGGTTTTCGAGGAGTAAAAGTTCCAAGACCTCCAGCTATTGCTATGACACTAGCATTTATTTTAGTTTTTTTATCAGTTGAAACAATAAATGACCCATCATCAATCTTTTCAATTCCTTGAGCAGTCTCACCAAGAGTATATGAGGGAGAGAAAGGCTTAATCTGTTCAAGAAGATTTTCAATCAAGTCACCTGCGATTATTTCTGGATATCCTGGAATATCATAGATAGGTTTTCTTGGATATAATTCAGTAAGCTGACCACCTGGCTGTGTTAGAGAGTCAAGAATGTGACAGTTCATTTTTAATAGACCAGCTTCAAATACTGCAAATAATCCCGTAGGACCAGCACCAATAATTAATATATCTGTTTTAATCATTTAGAGAGAGGTAAGACAGATTTAACTTCTTTAATCTCAGGAGCATATTTTTTAATTGTTGTTTCAACACCCAGCTTAAGGGTCATTTGGTTTACCTTACAACTAGCGCATGCACCATGTAGTTTAATATTAACAGTTGATTTATTAATTGATTCTAACGAGATATCACCACCATCTTGAACAAGAAATGGTCTGATTTCTTCTAATGCCGCTAATATTTTTTCTTTAAGTTTTATCATTATTTTTTAATTGCAGAACATCCCACTAAATTAGTTATTTCAACAATTTTTGTTGGTGGTAATTCTTTATTTCTTATTAATAATTGTTCAACTACATTTTTAGAGATATCATCAAAGATTTTTGAAGCTTCAGTTGATTCTTGAAGTGATGCAGGCCTTCCAAAATCAGAGGCCTCTCTTAAACTTTTAATTAAGGGTATCTCTCCTAGAAAATTGATATTTAAATCCTTTGAAAGATATTTAACTCCTGCCTCACCAAAAATATAATGCTTATCTTCTGAGTCGTCTGTTTTAAAATATGCCATATTTTCTACCAAGCCAAGAATCGGAACTGATATACTATCCTGTTGGAACATTTTTATCCCTCTTCTAGCATCTGCAAGAGCCACATTCTGAGGAGTACTGACAATAATAGAACCTGTAATTGGAAGAGATTGAACAAGGCTTAGGTGAATATCACCTGTACCTGGAGGAAGATCTAAAAAAAGAAAGTCAAGGTCACCCCAATTAGTATCAAAAATCATTTGGTTTAGAGCTTTGGAAGCCATAGGACCACGCCAAACAACAGCCTGATCAAGCTTAGTAAAAAACCCAATTGACATAATTTTTACACCATAACTTTCAATTGGTTCGATCTTTGATTGATCATTAACTTTTATTGACTTAGGGACATATCCTTCAACATCCATCATTGTTGGGACAGAAGGACCGTAAATATCTGCATCTAATATTCCAACTTTACATCCTTTTTTTGCAAGAGAAGCAGCAAGATTAATTGTTAAAGTAGATTTACCTACTCCACCTTTTGCTGATGAAACTGCAATAATTGAGTCAACACCAGAAATTTTTTTTGATTGTGATGAGATTTTAGCAGGAGACTTTTCAATTTTAGTATTGATGTTTATCTTAGCTTTTTCATAAATCTCATTATGAATAATCTTCATTATATCTACTTCAAGCTTTTTTCTTGCTTGAAGAGTTGGATTACTTAATGAGAGATCAATATCTACTTGATCATCAAAAACTTGAATATTTTTAATAACTCCAGATGAAACTATGTTATCATCTGAGCCTGATAAATTAATTTTTTCAAGAGTTTTTGAAATATTTTTTTTTGATAGCTCCATAAAACTTTTTACAAATATACTAGTAAGTAATAACTTAAAAAACCCAAGAAAATACTAATTATTTAGGGGTCCAAATCTTTTGTTCAAAATCTAATACTTTATCATCTTCTATTATTATTCCTTCACTTTCTAATAATTGTCGCATCAACTCAAAACCTTTAAAATGATGTTTACCTGTTAAAAGTCCATTTCTATTTACAACTCTATGAGCAGGTATTGAAGAGTCATTATGACTCGCGTTTAATGCCCAACCAACTGTTCGAGCACTTGAAGAAGATCCTAAGTACTTTGCGATTAAACCATAAGTTGTAACTCTACCATGGGGTATTCTTTTAACTATATTGTAAACCCTTTGAAAAAAATCATTTTTTTTCATTTACTATAGCTCTCGTAATTAGGTGTTTGATTTTTGAATTGTAAAAGAAAATTCAGTACCTACACCAACCTCACTTTTAACAAATATTTGTTCTTGATGAGCTTCAATTATATGCTTAACAATTGAAAGACCTAAACCAGATCCACCTTTTTTTCTAGAACGATTTTTATCAATTCTGTAGAATCTTTCAAAAAGTCTAGGAAGATGTTTTTTATCAATCCCTTCACCATTATCTATGACTTTTACTAATATCTTATCTTTATCAAAATCTTCAACAGAAACTTTAGTAAAACCATTTTTTGTTCCATATTTCAATGAATTAACAACAAGATTAGTTAGAACTTGCAATATTCTTTCTTGATCAGCAGATACAAAAACAGGCTCTAAGTAATCTTTATCATAATCCAGATTAATAGTATTTTTTTCAGATTCAAATTCCATTAATTCAAATACATTGTCAATTAGATCAAAAATATTAAAGTCTGATTTGTCTACAGTTTTAATACCTGATTCAAATTGTGTAATAAGGTCTAAATCTTTTACAATTGCAATTAATCTTTCAACTCCTTTAGCAGCTCTTCTTAGATATTTATCTCTAACTTTCTTATCTCTCATAGCTCCCTCAATTAACGTTAGTATGTAACCTTGAATCGTAAATAGAGGGGTTTTTAGCTCATGAGAAATATTTCCAAGGAACTCTCTTCTGTAACTATCTTTATCCTTTAAAACATTTAATTCAGAGGTTCTATCTTTAGCTTTCTGAATCAAATCAAGAGTTAATTTTTCAAGATTTTTTTCATCATAAGCATCTTTTAAAATTTCTTCATTCAACTCTTCTAGAACTTTCTTAACTCCTCTTTCAATATAAAGTCTTATATAAATTTCAAGTGTATATCGTATAATAAAAAAAAGAATTAAATAATATAATACATATAGTATTAACTGGTTAATATCTTCAATATGTGATGGTACAAATATGTGAAAGAAAAAAAAATCTAGAACAAATGCTAATAAAGTTAATATTAGAGAGGCTCTAAAAGCTTGCAAATTATATGATAGCTTAAAGAAAGAATTCATTATTCGATTACAAACTTATATCCTACACCTTTAACAGTTTTAAAATACTTATCACCTACCTTTTCTCTTAATTTTCTTATATGTACATCAATTGTTCTATCTCCAACAACAACTTCACTACCCCAGACTAACTCCATTATTTTTTCTCTTTTAAAAACCTTATCAGGTTTAGATGCAAGAAGATAGAGTAGTTCAAATTCCTTTCTTGGAAGATTTAAAATATTACTCTTAATATAAACTTTATACTTTTCCCTATCTATTTTAATATCTCCAAATTCTATTTCATTAATCTCATTTGCAATAACTTTTTTTAATCTTCTTAGTAAACCTTTCACTTTAGAAATAAGCACTTTGGGCTTTACTGGTTTAGTTACATAGTCATCAGCTCCTGCTTCATATGCGGCAACATGAGAGTAGTCTTCTCCTCTAGCAGTTAGAAACATAATTATTGTATCATTAAATTTTTCATGTGACCTAATTTTTTCACATGCTTCAATTCCATCCATGTTGGGCATCATTACATCCATAATTATTAAGTTTGGAATAGAACTATTAGCAATTTCAATGGCAGATTTTCCATCAAATGCAGTAGAAACGTTATACCCTTCGTTTGACAAATTATATTTCAAAATTTCTAAAATATCTGGCTCATCATCAACACATAGTATTTTTATATCAGATTTTTTCATAATACCGTTAAATTAGTGATTTAATCAATCTAAATTTAAATTGAAAAAGAAAATTAATTTTTATTAAATGATTACTTAACAATAACTAAATAATAGTTTTTTCGTCCTCTTTGAAGAAGTAGATATTTATTATTAATTAAATCCTTATTTGAAATTATAGTGTTTTCAGAGACTTTTATTTTATTTATTGAAATAGAATTTTCTTTTAACGACCTTCGGGCCTCACCTATTGACTTCAAAAAACCAGTATCCTTGGCTAGTAAAAATTCGATATTTATTCCTTTATTAAGTTCTTTAAAATTTATAGTTGAACTAGGTACTCCATCAAAAATTTCATTAAATGTATTCTCATCCAATGACTCTAAATCTTCTTTACTTGATTTGCCAAAAAGTACTTTAGATGCTTTGATTGCATTTACCAAATCATCTTCACTATGAACCATTGATGTTATAGAGTCAGCAATCTTATTCTGAAGAATTCTTTTTGATTTATCTTTTTGGTGTTCATTGATTAAATTTTCAACTTCATGTTTATTAAGAAAAGTAAAAACCTTTATATAATTAATTGCATCTTCATCAGAAATGTTTAACCAATACTGATAAAACTTATATACAGATGTTTTTTCTTTATCTAGCCAAATATTACCCCCTTCTGACTTCCCAAATTTTGAGCCATCTGATTTTTTAACTAATGGACAAGTAATAGCAAAAACTTTTTTATTTTCTTTTCTTCTTATTAACTCAGTTCCTGTAGTTATATTTCCCCATTGATCACTTCCTCCCATTTGAAGCATACAATTCAATTCTTTAAATAAATGAAGAAAATCATAACCTTGAATAAGTTGATATGTAAATTCGGTAAAGGACATTCCTTGAGTTGTATCTTTTGAAATTCTTTTTTTAACTGACTCTTTAGCCATCATATAATTAACTGTTATATGTTTCCCAATATCTCTTGAAAAATCTATAATAGAGAAATTTTTCATCCACTTATAATTATTAACTAATATGGCATTATTAGTTTTTTTAGATTTAAAATCTAAAAATTTTTCAAATTGTTTAGTTAGTTTTTTTTCATTGTAATCTAACACCTTTTTACTTAGTAGATTTCTTTCGTCAGATTTACCAGAGGGATCACCAATCATTCCTGTTGCTCCTCCTAATAAAATTATTGGAGTGTGACCTGAATTCTGAAAGTGTTTTAGAATAAAAATTGGAACTAAACTTCCAATATGAAGAGAGTCAGATGTTGGATCAAATCCAATATAGCCAATTGTTTTATTTTTTTCTAAATATTCTTTAGTTCCAGGAATTACATCATGTAACATTCCTCTCCATTTCAATTCCTCTATAAAATCTTTCATTAATTTATATTTTTTAAACTATCAATAGAATTCAATATTCTAATTTTAACTTTTGCATAAATTTCATAATGTTCTCTTGGATTTTTTGAATAATAAAGCTCACTTTCAAAAAACTGCAAACTATCAATATTATGTTTTTTATATATCAATTCATCACTTAATAAGTTATTATCTATTTTAAGATCAAATCCACTAGAAGCATTCAATATCATTATATCAAAAATAATTTTTTCCATTTTTTCTTTACTAATAAGATTATCTGGAACATTATCAGTGCATCCTATAAATAAAAATATAATTAACAAATATTTTTTCATCTATCAAAAACTAGTTTTTTACCATATGGAGTTTCATTTACCTTACCATTGGAATATACAACTCTTCCATTTAAAATTGTTGAATGAATAGATGAACTAAAAGTCACCCCTTCGAAAGGTGACCATCCGCATTTATAAAGTAGTGATTTTTTTGAAACTAGAGTTGGAGAATTAGGATCTATTAGAACAATATCTGCAAAATAACCCTCTTTTACAAAGCCTCTTTTATTAATATTAAAAACTTTTGAAGGGTTGTGCGCAATTTTTTCTACAATTTTTTCAATGCTTACTCCATGTTTTGGTGATTCCTCAAGTAAAGATAAAATTGTATGTTGTACCATTGGCCCACCAGATGGACAATTAAAATAACTCTTTTCTTTTTCAGTTTCTGTATGAGGTGCATGATCTGAGGCAATTATGTCTATTTTATCATCTTTAATAGCAATCCAAAGTGCATCTTTATCACTTTGTGATTTAATAGCTGGATTCCATTTAATTTTTGATCCCAATTTTTTATAGTCTTTGTCTGTAAACCATAGATGATGAGCACAAACTTCAGCCGTTAATTTCTTTTGCTCAACAGGAAGTTTGTTTTCAAACAGATCAAGTTCTTTCTGAGTTGAAATATGAAAGATATTTAGCCTAGCTCCAGTTATTTTTGATAAATCTGAAGCATATTTTGAACTTTTATAACATGCCTCTACACTTCTAATCTCGGGATGGCATTCCATAGGAACATTTTCACCATAGATTTCTTTATATTTTATTGAGTTATCTTTTATTGTTTGTTCATCTTCACAATGAGCAGATATTGGTAGAGATGTAGAAGAAAAAATTTTTTCTATAGAACTTAAATTATCTATTAACATTTTTCCTGTTGATGAGCCAAGGAAAAGTTTTATACCTGCTACTTCAGAAGGATTTATTTTTTTAATTTCATCAAGATTATCATTTGTACCGCCAAACATAAAAGAGAAATTAGAATATGAGTCAGTTGATGCAATACTTATCTTTTTATTGAACTCTTCAATTGTTGTAGTATTAGGAATTGTATTTGGCATTTCAATATATGAGGTAACACCTCCTGCAATAGCGGCTTTTGATTCTGATGAAATATTTCCTTTGTGAGTAAGTCCAGGTTCTCTAAAATGTACTTGATCATCAATCATCCCAGGAATAAGAATTAATCCATTAGCATCTATTACTTTAGTAACTGAATCTATTTTAATTTTTTGTGATATTGAGGATATTATTTCACCTTCGATTAGTATATCTTTTTTTAATCTATTTCCTTCGTTAATTATGGTTGCATTTTTTATTAATAGTTTTCTCATTCTACTTTATAAAAGAATTTATTTTTAATTTAATTACTCCAAAAATTGCTTCAAAAATTATCTTATGATTCATTTTTGATTTACCTAATTTTCTATTGACAAAAATTATTTGATGTTCTTTTAATTTAAAATTTTTTTTCCAAAGTTTAAATTTCATTTCAATTTGAAATGCATATCCATTAAATTTTATTTCACTTAATTCAATTGAACTTAGTGCATTTTTAGTATAACCAATAAAACCAGATGTTGAATCTTTTATTGGCATACTAGTAATTACCCTAACATATAAATTTGCAAAATATGAAAGAAATATTCTAGACAAAGGCCAATTTACAACACTTACACCATCAATATATCTAGATCCAACAACAACATCATATTTATTTTGAATTAATTGAATTTTAAGGTTCTTAATCTCGTCAGGGTCATGTGACATATCAGCATCCATCTCAAAAATATAAGAGTAGTTATTTTCTAGTGCCCATTTAAATCCAGCCTTATATGCAGAACCTAGCCCAGATTTTTTATCTCTTTTTATAAGAAAAACTCTGTTATAATTATTATTTATTAGATTTTCAACTATTTTAGAAGTTCCGTCAGGAGAATTATCATCTATAACAAGTACATCATTAGATTCATCAATATTAATAATCTTGTTAATTATTAATTCGATATTTTCTGATTCATTATAAGTTGGTATAATAATTATACTTTTATTTATCATTTTGATATTTACTTATTCATAATTTTGTAGTATACTAGACCTGTATTAATGATTTTAACTAATGATATTATTGATGTTTTTGTATTAATCTTAATATTAGTTTTCTACTTTTTTAATATTTATCAAAAAGTAAAATTACTTTATTTATTTAGAAGTTTACAATATCATTTTTCTAATATGTTCTTTCCATATAATGCAGATGATCTCTCACAATCTAAAATAAGTTATATTAATTATTTCAATGGATTCTTTTTTTTAATTATTAATGCTGTTATTGGATGTTATTTAAGTTCTTTTTTTGCATTTAATGGAAGTTATGATCAATTAAAGTTTAATCAATTTAATCTTACACTTTTTATAATTTTAATTTCTAGTATTATTATATTAATTAGGTTTTTAATCATTGAGTATATCCTAAACATATTCATTGGTTTCAAGTTGAAGTTAATTTTTTTCAAAAACTTCATTATAAGTATTATAATATCACTATTGATGATATTTAATTTTTTTACATATATATATAATGATTTTTATGATTTTAATTTACTAATAATCAGTTCAATAGTTTTAATTTTATTATTTATAGTCTTTCAAACAAAGAACTATTTAAGTTATTTTGTAAAACTTAATGTGAAGGAAGTAATGTATTTTATTTTGTATCTTTGTGCCTTCAAACTAGCCCCTTGGTTATGGTTGTATTCTTTTTTTTTATAAAAACCAATTAATTATATGAGTATTAAAAGTGTTCTTATTTCTCAACCTGAACCTACAAATGGTAATTCCCCCTACTCTAAGCTGACTAGAAAATACAAGATTAAGATTGATTATAGACCTTTTATTCATGTTGAAGGTTTAACAGCAAAAGAAGTAAGAGCTCAAAAAGTTGATTTTTCAAAATATCAGAATATTGTTCTAACAAGCCGAAATTCAGTAGATCACTTTTTTAGAATTGCCGAAGAAATGAGATTTAAAGTTCCAGATCAGACAAAATATTTTTGTCAATCTGAGGCAGTAGCTTATTATCTTCAAAAATATGTGGTTTACAGAAAGCGTAAGATGTACGTAGGCACTAACAGTTTTAAAGATCTTGAAGCAACATTTTTAAAATTTCATAGAGAAAAATTTATAGTTCCAACTTCAGGTAGCCTTAATCCAGATATAGTAAATACACTTGATTCATTTGAAATTTCATGGGATCGAGCACAGCTTTTCAAAACTGTGGTTTCAGATTTATCTGATTTAAGTGACGTATACTATGACATACTAGTTTTTTTTAGTCCACTAGGCATCGAGTCACTATTTGAAAATTTTCCTGATTTTAAACAAAACAAAACTCTTATTGCTGTATACGGAAACACAACTGAGGAAGCTGCAATTGGAAAAGATCTTAGAGTTGATATTAAGGCACCCAATGAAATAACTCCTTCGATGGCAATGGCAATTGAAAAACATTTAAAAGGTTAATTTCTTCTACCAAACCTCATCCATATGTAAACTAAGTTAGCAATTGATGCTAAAGCAGCAACAACATATGTGCCTGCAGCCCAGTTAAGAGCTTCTTTAGATTGGACTAGCTCTCTTTGATTTACAATTCTTTTTCTTTCTAGCCAATAAATAGCTCTCTTACTAGCATCAAATTCCACAGGAAGAGTTACTAAACTAAATAATGTTCCTGAAGCAAAACCAAGGATTCCAATGCTTAATGCGGTTTGACCAAGTATAGGAGATGTTTGCATTAAAATAATCCCTAAAAATAAGACCCACATTGCAAGATTTGAAGTAACACCTACCATTGGGACTAGCATAGTTCTCATTCTTAACCATTCATATCCATTAGCATGTTGAACAGCATGACCACATTCATGAGCAGCAACTGCTGCTGCAGCAGCATTTCTCTCATTATATACGCTTTGACTGAGGTTAACAGTCTTCTTTTGAGGATTATAATGATCTGTTAACTGGCCTTTTACTGAAATTACTTTAACATCATAAATACCATGATCACTAAGCATTTTTTCAGCAATTTCTTTACCTGAGAGATTTGCTGATAATGTTTGCTGAGAGAATTTTTTAAATTTTGATTTTAACTTATTTGATACGTAAAAACTTAGTAACAAAAAAGGTAAAAAAATTAAGTAATAATTTAAATCGCCATATAAAAGATAATCCATAAGTATTTTTTTATAAATTTAAATAAACAGTTTAATTGAAAAAAAAATTATCAATTTTTTAACTTAAAATTAATTACAAAGAGTTGAAGAAGTGCTGTTACACTGTTGGCAATTATTATTGATAAACTTCCAATAAGAATACCATAGACAAGCCAAAGTAAAACACCAATAAATAGAATTAAATACATTATAAGGGAAACACCTTGAGCATTTTTTTCTTTATAAATTTTATATACTTGGGGAATAAATCCAGAAGTTGTAAGAATCGCAGCTATTATACCAATTGCTTCATGTGATGGGTCTATCATACTACTATGTTAATAATTTTACCAGGAACTACTATGACTTTCTTTGGTTTATTATTATTCAAGATTGATTTAGTTTTCTCATTAGATAAGATAATTTTTTCAATTTTATTAGCATCAAGATCTAATGATAGCTTTAACGTAAATTTTGTTTTGCCATTAAAAGAGACTGGATAATTCTTTTCAGATTCAATTAAGTATTTTTTATCAAATTCAGGATATTTTTCATCTATTATTGATCTAGTATTTCCAATTTGACTCCAAAGTTCCTCAGCAAAATGGGGAGCAAATGGAGAGACTAGAACAAGTAATTGCTCAAGTATTAATCTATTGTTACATTTTAAGGAACTAAGTTCATTAACACAAATCATAAATGAGCTTATACATGTATTTAGACTAAGTTTTTCAATGTCTTCAGTAACTTTTTTAATTGCTTTATGAAGTGATTTTAGAGATTCTTCGGATGGTTTATCTTCAGATAAGGTTAATTTCTCATTTTCAAAAAAAAGATTCCAAAACCTTTTCAAAAAAGAAAAAACTCCAGAAATACCTCTTGTATCCCAGGGTTTGGATTGTTCAATTGGTCCCAGAAACATTTCATACATTCTTAATGTATCTGCTCCATATTGATCACATATCTCATCAGGATTAACTACATTAAATTTTGATTTGGACATTTTTTCTTGCTCTCTAATACACTCAAATTTTCCATTATCAAGATTAAAAGAAGCATTTTTAAAATCTTTGTCTTCTATTTTTAAACTATTGATATCAACTTCGTTTTGACCATTTACATATTTAATATCTATTCTAATTCTATCAACTTTTATATTTTTTATTAAATTCTTCGAAAAATATTCTGAAGTACCTGATTTACGATAAATAAAAGCAGAATTTCCAAGAATCATTCCTTGATTAACAAGTCTCTTAGCATATTCATCTTTTTCTAGAAAACCTAAATCGAATAAGAATTTTTGATAAAATCTTGAATAAAGTAAATGACCAGTAGCATGTTCACTGCCGCCAAAGTAAACATCAACATCAGACCAATAAGATTGAGAGTCTTTAGAAATAAATTCATTATCATTTTTTGGGTCCATATACCTATAAAAATACCATGAGCTTCCAGCCCAACCAGGCATTGTATTAAGTTCAATTGGAAAAACATTTACAAAATCAATCTTACTGTTAAGAGTTACTTTTTTATTTTTTTCATCCCATGCCCACTCACTAGAATTACCTAACGGGGAATCACCATTTTTTGTTGGTAAAAAATTATCCACTTCAGGAAGCTTTAATGGAAGATAAGTTTCTTCTATAACTGTTGGTATATCATTTTTATAGTATATAGGAATTGGCTCACCCCAATATCTTTGCCTACTAAAAATAGCATCTCTGAGCTTATATTGTATTTTGGATTTTCCAATTTTTTTATTTTCTATTTTACTAATTATTATATTTAATGAGGATTTATAGTCATGACCATTAAGAAATTCTGAATTAATTAGTTTAAATTGTGTTTTTTCGGTAAAAGCTGATTTTGAAATATCAGTCTGATCAAAAATATTTGGGATATCGAGTTTAAACTTTTTTGCAAAGTCAAAATCTCTATGATCACCGGCAGGAACTCCCATTACTGCTCCACTTCCATAGCTTGCAAGTACATAATCTGAAATCCATATTGGAATTTTCTTGCCAGAAAATGGATGGAGTGCATAAGATCCAGTAAATACTCCTGATACAGTTTTAACATCTGATAATCTATCTCTTTCTGACTTTACTGATACCTCTTTTATGTAGTAATCAATTTCTTTTCTATTATTTGATGAACAAATGTCATATATGTCTCCATACTCAGGTGCTAAAGTTAAAAATGAAACTCCAAAAATAGTATCAGGTCTAGTTGTAAAAACTTCAATTTTTTTATCTGAGTTTTCAACTTCAAATTTTAGTGAGACACCTTTAGATTTTCCAATCCAATTTCTTTGCATCTCTTTTAAAGGTTCTGGCCAATCAATTTTATCTAAACCTTTTAAAAGTCTATCTGAGTATTTACTTATTCTTAAACACCAATGTTTAACTTTTCTTTTTGTTACTGGGTATCCACCCCTTTCACTTATTCCATTTATAATCTCATCATTAGCCAACACAGTTCCCAACTCCTCACACCAATTTACCTCTCCATCAGTAATATAGGCTAATCTAAATTTCATTAAAATATCTGATTTGATTTTATTATTAAAATTTTTCCATTCTTGTTTTGTAAATGAATAGTCTAGATTCTCTAATTCATTTTTATATACAGAATCACCATTTTTTTCAAATGAATTAATCAACTCACTAATATGCTTTGCCTTATTTTCAATCTTACAATAAAACGAATTAAACATTAATGTGAAGATCCATTGTGTCCATTTATAGTAGCCAGGCTCAGAAGTTCTTATTTCTCTTGACCAATCAAATGAGAAACCAATTCTATCTAGTTGCCTTCTATACATATCAATATTTTCTTGAGTTGTTTTTTTGGGATGTTGGCCTGTTTTTATTGCATATTGTTCTGCCGGCAAGCCAAATGAATCATAGCCTTGAGGATGAAGAACATTAAAACCTCTATGTCTTTTATATCTTGAAAAAATATCACTAGCAATATATCCAAGAGGATGTCCTACATGAAGACCAGCACCAGATGGATATGGGAACATGTCTAAAATATAGTATTTTGGTTTTTGAGAAATATTTACTTGGAAAGTTTTATTATCTCGCCAGTATTTCTGCCATTTTTTTTCTATTTCTAGAAAATTGTATTTCACTGAGAATAAATTTTTACAAAGGAAGAACTAATTTAAATAACATAAAAATTAATTTATTAATTGTTTAGTACTTTTATAATACTTAAAAATGGATTTTAAAAAAACTTATCAAAGAAAAAAAGCAACGAATAATCTAATATCTTTATTTGTAATAAATACTATAGTATTATTTTTTCTATCCATAGCTTTATTTACATATCTTAAATCATCAACAATAAAAAATTATTTCAAGGAAAATGTAGCAGTTAATATTTATTTAAAAAATTCATCTAGAGGTAATGATTTCAAGCAAATTAATAAGTTTTTAAATTTAAATGAAAATGTAAAATCTACTGAGTTTTTATCAAAGGAAGATGCAGCAGAATTATTTGCAAACGAAATTGGTGAAGAATTTATTGCCTTTTTAGGTTATAATCCATTACTAGATCTAATTTCAGTAAAGCTTTTTGGAGATAAAATTGATGTTTATAATATTGAAGAATTTATAGAAAGCCTAAATAATTTCAAATTTATTGAAGAAATTGAATATGATAAGCCATTAGTTGAATCTCTAGTAAATAATTTTGAGAGAATAGGAATATTAATTATTCTTATGAGTGTTTTGTTTTTTTTTACAAGCTTTATATTAATCAATAATTCTATCAAGATTTCAATATATTCTAAGAAAGAAATTATAAAAACAATGCAACTTGTTGGGGCTACAAAAAGTTTCATAAGAAAACCTTTTATTACAAGTTATGTTAAAATAGGATTTTATTCATCCATTACCTCTCTAATATTAATATTTACTTTATTGTTTCAAGTTAGTTTTGAATTAGATGAAATTGACTTTTTTTCAAATACTAATGATATTATAGTTTTAGTTTCATTCATAATTTTATTTGGAATATTTACATCATATATTAGTTCATATTTTATGACTCAGAAATATTTAAAATTAAAGATCTCAAGATAAATTGATGAAAAAGAAAAATTTTTTATTTAACAAAGACAGGAATAGGCTACTAATTATATCTCTTTTAGTTATTGGTATTGGTTTTATACTAATGTCAGGAGGAGCATCAAATGATCCTGAAGTATTTAGTAAAAAAATTTATAATTTTAGAAGGATTAGACTCGCACCTTTAATTGTAATTTTAGGTTTTACTCTTTGCATTTATACAATTCTTAAAAAATCTAAAAATTAAGTTATAATGCTGAATGACTTTTTAGAGTCTGTAACACTTGATAATATCATAGATGGTAAGATGATTTTAATTGACAAACCAATTGAATGGACTTCATTCGATGTTGTTAAATATGTTCGCAAGAGTCTACAAACAAAATTAAAGGTTAAAAAAATAAAGGTTGGACACGCTGGTACACTTGATCCTCTTGCTACTGGACTTTTAATTATCTGTATCGGAAAAGAGACAAAAAATATTTCTAAATATCAAGACTTGACAAAAATATATACTGGTATAATTAAATTAGGTGAAACAACTCCTTCATATGACAGAGAAACAGAAATAGATGAAACTTATGATTATGACCACGTTGATGAAAATAAAGTTTTAAAAATTTCAAAAAAATTTATTGGGAGACAAAAACAATTACCTCCAATATATTCTGCTTTAAAAAAAGATGGTAAAAGAATGTACAAGTATGCTAGAGAAAAAATTAAAATTGATATTGAACCAAGAGAGATTGAAGTTTATGATTTTCAAATATTAAATTTCTCTAAACCACATATAGAATTCATTATTGAGTGTTCTAAGGGCACATATATTAGATCTATTGCTAACGATTATGGAAAGAAACTTAATTCTGGATCACATCTTTATAAATTAAAGAGAATTAGTATTGGTGATTTTTCAATTAGTGATGCTTTAAGATTGGAATAAATTTGAAACATTATAATTATATTTGTATAATCCCTATTTATGAAGTATAATCGAATATTACTAAAATTAAGTGGTGAAGCACTACAAGGAAAAAATTCTTACGGAATAGATAATGATAGGCTTGTTGTCTATGCTGAAGAGATCAAAGAAATTTATAAACAAGGAGTCGAGATTGCTATTGTTATTGGTGGTGGTAATATTTTTAGAGGATTAAGTGGTTCAAAAGATGGAATTGATAGAGTTCAAGCAGATTATATGGGGATGTTAGCTACAGTTATAAATGGTTTAGCTCTTCAGAACGCTTTAGAAAACATTGCTATTCCAACTAGACTTCAATCAGCAATAAAAATGGAGTCAATAGCTGAACCTTTTATTAAAAGAAAAGCAACTAGACATCTAGAAAAAGGTAGAGTTGTAATTTTTGCATCTGGAACAGGTAATCCATATTTTACAACTGACTCTGCAGCAGTGCTTAGAGCTATTGAAATTAATGCTGATGTTATTTTAAAGGGGACTAGAGTTGATGGTATTTATAATGAAGATCCTGAAAAGAATAAAGAAGCTATTAAATTTGATGATATTTCTTTTGAAGATACTATTCGTAAAGGATTAAAAATTATGGATACTACTGCTTTTACATTAAGTAAAGAGAATAAACTTCCAATAATAGTTTTTGATATGAACACAAAAGGTAATTTAACTAAAGTTATTATGGGGGAAAAAATAGGAACAAAAGTTTCTACTTAAATAATGTATTATGGAAGATAACAAAGAAATAATAGAAAACGCAGAGTTAAATATGATGGCCGCTATTAGTCATTTAGAAATAGAGCTTACAAAAATTAGAGCTGGTAAGGCAAATCCCATAATGTTGAAAGGCATTTCAGTTGAATACTATGGTAATTTAACTCCTTTAAATCAGGTTGCTTCTGTCAGCACACCAAATGCTCAAACAATAAGTATTCAACCATGGGAAAAGTCGATAATTGATGAAATTGAAAAAAGTATAATTAATTCTAATCTTGGATTTAACCCTGTTAATAATGGGGAGTCTATTCTAATTAATATACCTCCTTTGACAGAAGAAAGAAGAATTGAATTAACAAAATTTGCAAAATCTGAATCTGAATCTGCAAAAGTGAGTATTAGAAATGTAAGAAAAGACGCAAATAATAAAATTAAAGCTCTGGAGATTTCTGATGACTTAAAATCCAATTTGGAAGTAGATACTCAAGATCTAACTAATAAATATATAAATAAGGTAGATGAAATGTTCACGTCAAAAGAGAAAGATATTCTAACAGTCTAATGATGAATCTATCTAAGGTCAAAGAAATATATGATTCTCCGTCAATTGACAGTGAGATTAACCTAGGTGGATGGGTAAGGGCGTTTAGAGCGAATAAATTTATCGAATTAAATGATGGATCAACAATCAAAAATATCCAATGTGTAATTGATGATGGCTTAATAGATGAAGATATTATAAAAAGAATTAGCGTTGGATGTTCATTAATTATTACAGGTATATTAGTTAATAGCATTGGAAAAGGCCAGAGTTTTGAGATAAATGTTTCAGATATTAAGCTAATGGGTGAATCAGATCCAGAAGAATATCCTATCCAACCTAAGAAACATAGTTTTGAGTTTTTGAGGGAACAAGCACATCTAAGAATACGAACTTCAACATTTAGTTCTGTAATGAGAATTAGATCAAAATTAGCTTTTAGTATTCATGATTATTTTAATAAAAATGGTTTCAATTATATTCATACTCCAATTATTACATCAAGTGATGCTGAAGGAGCAGGAGAAATGTTTAAGGTGACTACACTAGGAAAAAAGGACCTGATTAATAAAGATATTGACTTTTCAGATGATTTTTTTGGTAAGAAAACTAGCCTTACTGTCTCAGGACAACTAGAAGCAGAAACCTATGCCCTTGGATTAGGAAATGTATATACGTTTGGACCAACCTTTAGAGCAGAGAATTCAAATACTTCAAGACATGCTTCAGAATTTTGGATGATTGAGCCAGAAATGGCTTTTTATGATCTTAACGATAATATGGATTTAGCAGAATCTTTTGTAAAGCATATTCTTAATTATATTTTAAAAAATTGTGAAGAGGATTTAAAATTTCTTGAAGAGAGACTTTTAAAAGAGGAAAGTCAAAAACCACAAAATGACAGGAGTGATCTAAGTCTAATTGAGAGGATAAAGTTTACTATAAATAATCAATTTACTCGTGTTTCATATACTGAAGCATTTGAAATACTAAAAAACTGCAATTATAATAAAAAGAAAAAGTTTAAATATCCATTAGATAATTGGGGTTCCGATCTTCAAAGTGAGCATGAGAGATTTTTAGTTGAAAAACATTTTAAGCGTCCTGTAATTATTTATGATTATCCATCAAAAATTAAAGCATTTTATATGAGGTTAAATGATGATGATAAAACAGTTAGAGCAATGGATGTACTATTTCCAGGTATAGGTGAAATAATTGGGGGTTCTCAGAGAGAGGAAAGACTAGATATACTCAGAAAAAGAATGAATGACATGGGTATTGATGAAAAGGAATTATGGTGGTATTTAGATCTTAGAAAATATGGAACTGTTCCTCATAGTGGATTTGGACTAGGTTTTGAAAGAATGGTAATGTTTTGTACTGGTATGTCAAATATTAGAGATGTAATTCCTTATCCAAGAACACCAAAAAACGCATCTTTTTAATTGAAATTAATTCTTTTATTAATTTTGTTTAAGTATTACGAAATATGCTTAATCAAAAACTACAATTAAAACTTACTCAAAAGCTATCACCACAGCAGATTCAGTTAATGAAACTAATTCAGCTTACTACAGCAGAATTAGAACAAAAAATTAAAAATGAAATTGAGGAAAACCCTGCATTGGAAGTAGGTAAAGAGAAAACAGAAATTGATAAAGATGATTTTGAAGATGATGTAAATGATGATGTAGACGTAGATGATTATCTAAATGATATGTCTAATGATTATGACACTAATCAAAATTATTATTCAAGTGAAGAAGAAAACACTAATTTTCAAACAAAAGCTTCATATAGCTTTCATCAATATTTAGATAATCAATCTAAAAATTTAATTCTCAATGAAAACCATAAGCCTATATGTGATTTTTTAATTGGAAGTATTGATGAAAGTGGATATTTAAGAAGAGAGGTAGAAGATATAATTGATGATTTAGCATTTACACAGAACATAGTAACTTCAAAAGAAGAAATATTATCAGTATTACAGAAAATTCAAGAATTAGATCCTCCAGGAGTTGGTGCAAGATCTTTGACAGAATGTCTTTTAATTCAATTAAGGAGAAAAAACTCGAAAGAATCAATTGATAATTCCATTAAAATCATTGAAAATGATTTTGATTCTTTTTCCAAAAAAAAGTTCTCTAAATTATCAAAGAGACTTAACATTTCCGAGCAAAAATTAAAAGAGGCTATAGAAGAAATTTCAAAATTAAATCCTAAACCAGGAGGTTCAATAACTAGTGATTCTGCTAACAATGCTATTACTCCGGACTTTATCTTAACAATTGAGGATGGAGATTTAATTGTAGAATTAAATAAAAGAAACTCTCCAGAATTAAGACTTTCAAATTCTTATAAAAATATATTAGAGGGATATAAAAAAGATCCCAATAAAACAAAAACACAAAATCAAGCAATGCAATTTTTAAAGCAAAAACTTGATTCAGCAAAATGGTTTATTGAAGCAATAGAGCAAAGACATCAAACTCTTTTTCAAACAGTTAATGCGATTGTTAACTTTCAGAAAAACTATTTCTTATCTGGAGAAGAGAGCAATCTTAAACCTATGATTCTAAAAGATATTGCAGAAATGATAGATATGGATATATCTACAGTCTCAAGAGTTGCAAATAGTAAATACATTGACACCCCTTACGGTATAAAACTTCTTAAAAGTTATTTTTCAGAGGGAATGAAAAATGATCAAGGAAATGATATATCTACAATTGAAATAAAAAGAATATTAAAAGAAATTGTAGAATCTGAAGATAAAGCCAAGCCATTGTCAGATATAGATTTATCTAGTAAATTGTCTGATAATGGATTCAAGGTAGCAAGAAGAACTATATCAAAATATAGAGATCAGTTAGAAATACCCGTAGCAAGATTAAGAAAAGAACTATAAAAAGTAAAATATAAGTCCAAGTCTAAAAAAACTTATATTTAAATTATCTCCATCAATTGTTTTTTTATTTTTTATTATTGGATTTAAATCATATTCAAGAGAGATATTCCATGTGTTATATCCAGCATTAAAGTAAATGGATGAATTCCAATCTTGAATTTCTTTAATCACTAATTCAGATCCATAAGAAGGATTAGAATACAACGAAAAATTCTTTTTAATCTTGAAGCCTGAATAAATTCTCCAGAATTTATATTCGTTAAGGGATGATTTTCTCCACCTATACTCTATTGGAAAAGAAATTGATGAAAATGAAATTTTATTTTTTGACTCAAGAAATCTGCTTATCACTATTCTATAATCAATTTGATTAGATTGCTCAATTGGCTGAATATTAGATGTAAAATAATTTCTTTCATATCCAAGTCCAAGACCTAATGCTCTTGTTGAATTTTTATTTAATGGAAAGTCCCTAATAAATCCTATCTGAAAATTACCAGAGAAACCATTTTGTATAAAATCTTTTATTGGTTCAGTCTGAATAAAATAACTTGATGCAAAATAAAATTGATCCTCTCTGTATAAATCTGATTGAGTATTATTCTGAGAAAATAAGCCTAAGCTTAAAAAACAAAATAAGGTGATTAATTTCTTATTAGTTGAAATTTTGAGTATAATCTCCAACTCTAGTTGTATAGTTTAGCTTCAACGCATTTACTTTGCGTAACTCCTGCTTTATATCACTTATAATTCCCATTTTAGTATCACTATCAACTTTTAATGCAGTTGTAAGAACATTTTGAAGCTCTTGACGTTTTGCAGCTCTTTCAGCAAGAACAAACGCACCAACTTCCTCAACAGTACCAAACTTGTCATTAAGTTGAATTTTAGCTGAGGTCCCATAAGTATCAATATACCTACTAGATGGTTTACCAGCATAAATATAAATTACTCTATCCTTTTTATCTAGCTTCTGAACTTGATCAGCAGCAGGTAATGTGTTTTGTACCATAAGAGTACTATCCCTCATAACAGTTGCAACCATAAAAAAGAATAATAACATAAAAACAATGTCTGGAAGAGATGCAGTAGATATTGCGGGGAGATCTCCACTTTTATTTTTTTTAAATTTTGCCATATTTAATTTACTTTACTTGGTTCAGCCTCAGATAACTTCTGGGGGTATAATGCCTTTACAACGTCTAATTTTTCTTTTAGACTAGCCTTTTCATCAGCAGAAGTTCTAGGGTCAGTAAACCTAAGGTCAGCCTCAACATAGGTTAGAGTCTCGTTAGGGTATAGTCTAGAAAATTCTCTGTTTCTGAGAACATTGTAAGCTGCAACTAATTCGTTTTGAACAGCTATATAAACTTTATATTCAGTCTCTCTGTCATTTTTTAGAGATATAATTGCTTTATCTGGGTTATCAGAGGATCTTGGATCATTATTGCCTTGACAATATTCACAAGCTTCTTCTCCAGAACCACCACCATTATCAAGAAAGTCTACAGCAAGATTTCTTAAATCTTTAATATCGGTAAGTTCTTCTTCAACTAATAACTGATTATTTTTATTTACTACAACTGTGAAAATATTTTTTTGTCTAATTATTGGTGGATCAATTTGATCTTCCATAGGAGGTAATTTTCTATTAATACCACTATCAGTCTCAATTGTTGTAGTAACAAGAAAGAAAATCAAAAGCAGAAAGGCAATATCTGCCATTGATCCTGCATTAACTTCTGGCGACTTTCTTCTAGCCATAGTTTACTTTTTAATAAATTTTTTTCCTCCTGATAATATCATCAGTGCAACCGCAACAATAGCTAAAATATAAAACACTCTAATACCTGTACCAACAAGTCTTGAACCAATAGCTGACAAAACTTTACCATCTCTCATTGGAGTTTCAACGCCACTAGAAAGAACAAATGCAATAACTACTACACCTAGAAATAATCCAGTAGATGTTAAAGCGCTTTTCATTTTAGCCTTATCTTTTGCCAAACCTCTTAGAGAAAAAGTAAGAGTTACAATAACAGCCATAAAAAGGATTAATTGACTTAAAAGTATTATCGGGGTAATCACTCCAAAGTCTCCTGACGCTGCAGACATTTTTATAGTATCATCTCCTGTTCCAAAAACTAAAAACAGAAATATGATACCTAACACACCTAGAGCTATACACCCTAATTTTGTAATTTTTTGAAGATTCATATAAACTTATTTTTTTTGAGCTGAAATAATATCAATTAAAGTAATTGATGCATCTTCCATGTCATTTACAATTGAATCAATTTTTGCAACAATATAGTTATAGAATACTTGAAGTATAATTGCAACAATAAGACCAAATACAGTCGTTAAAAGTGCAACTTTAATACCCCCTGCAACAAGTGATGGTTGCATATCACCGGCAGCTTCAATTCTATCAAACGCAGTAATCATACCAATTACTGTTCCCATGAACCCAAGCATAGGAGCAAGTGCGATAAATAATGATATCCATGAAACATTTTTTTCAAGCTGTCCCATTTGAACACCACCGTATGAAATTACAGCTTTCTCTGCAGAATCAACTCCATCTTTTGCTCTATCTAAACCTTGATAAAAGATTGACGCAACAGGTCCTTTAGTATTTCTACATACTTCTTTAGCAGCTTCGATACCACCTGATTTAAGAGCATCTTCGACATCACCAGTTAGCTTTTCAGAATTAGTTGTTGACAGATTAAGATATATGATTCTTTCAATTGATATAGCTAGACCAAGTATAAGACAAATAAGAACAATACCCATGAAGCTTGGTCCACCCTCAATAAAACGCTTTTTTAATTCTTGAGTAAAACCAGCTGAAGCCTGATCAGAAGTAGCTTCCATCATAGGCTCGTCTTGTGAATCCTGAATAGTGATTAGACTATTTACTGTGGTAGTTGCATTCAGATTATTTGTGAACAAAGAACCAACAAAAACAGATAGGATTAATGCAAATAATATTTTTTTCATTTTTATAATATTTTCAATAATTGAGAATCGAAAGATATAAAAATTATTATA